>DAHUYF010000207.1 GCA_027315365.1 Rhodospirillales bacterium
AGGATGGTGGGCCCGGCAGGACTCGAACCTGCGACAACACCGTTATGAGCGGCGCGTTCTAACCAGCTGAACTACAGGCCCTTGATCCGAGGACGAGGACGGAAGGCAGGATAGCGGAAATCCGCCCTCAGGTGTCGAGGAAGCTGCGCAGCTTGCGCGAGCGGCTCGGGTGCTTGAGCTTGCGCAGCGCCTTCGCCTCGATCTGGCGGATGCGCTCGCGCGTCACCGAGAATTGCTGGCCGACCTCCTCGAGGGTGTGGTCGGTGTTCATCCCGATGCCGAAGCGCATGCGCAGCACGCGCTCCTCGCGTGGCGTCAGCGAGGCGAGCACGCGCGTCGTCGTCTCGCGCAGATTGGCCTGGATCGCCGCGTCCAGCGGCAGCACCGCGTTCTTGTCCTCGATGAAGTCGCCAAGATGCGAATCCTCCTCGTCGCCGATCGGCGTCTCGAGGCTGATCGGCTCCTTGGCGATCTTCAGCACCTTGCGCACCTTCTCGAGCGGCATGGCAAGCTTCTCGGCGAGCTCCTCCGGGGTCGGCTCCCGGCCGATCTCGTGCAGCATCTGGCGCGAGGTGCGCACCAGCTTGTTGATCGTCTCGATCATGTGCACGGGGATGCGGATGGTGCGCGCCTGGTCGGCGATCGAGCGGGTGATCGCCTGGCGGATCCACCAGGTGGCGTAGGTGGAGAATTTGTAGCCGCGGCGGTACTCGAACTTATCGACCGCCTTCATCAGGCCGATATTGCCTTCCTGGATGAGGTCGAGGAATTGCAGGCCGCGGTTGGTGTATTTCTTGGCGATCGAGATGACGAGGCGGAGATTGGCCTCGACCATCTCCTTCTTGGCGCGGCCGGCCTCGCGCTCGCCGCGCTGGACGGTCGAGACGACGCGGCGGAACTCGAGCGGCGACAGCGCCGCCTCCTCGGAGATGGCGGCGAGATCGCCGCGCAGGTTCTTGACGTCGGTGCCGTGCCGGTTGACGAGCGAGCCCCAGCCCTTGCCGTGCAGCCGCTTCACCCGCGACGTCCAGTCGGGTGCGAGCTCCTGGCCCATATGGTGGTTGAGGAAATCCTGGCGCTTGACGCCGCAGGCCTCGGCGAGTCGCAGCAGCTTGCCCTCGGTGGCGATCATCCGTCGGTTCAAGGCGTAGAGCTGGTCGACGAGATGCTCGATGCGCGTGTTGTTGAGGCGGACGCTCTTCATCGCCTCGACCATCTGCTCCTTGAGCTTCTCGTATTTCCGCTCCGACTGCTTGGTGATCTCCTCGCCTTCCTGCATGGTGGCGAGGCGCTGCTCCTGGAGCTTGTGCAGCTTCTTGTAGAGCTGCGCGATGGTGTCGAGGGTGGCGAGCACGCTCGGCTTGAGTTCGGCCTCCATCGCCGCCAGCGAGATCGACGCCTCCTCGCCCTCCTCGCCCTCCTCGCCCGGCACCCCGGCTTCGGGCGGCGGCGGCGAATCGGCATCGACGGGATCATCGCCCTCGACTGCAAGCGGCGCGTCCTCGCCTGCGGCCTCGCCTACCCCCACGCCCACGACGGGAGGCTCTTCGGCGAACGCGCTGCCATAGGTGGCGTCGAGATCGATGACGTCGCGCAGCAGCATCTTGCCTTCGTTGAGCGCGTCGCGCCAAAGGATCAGCGCGCGCATGGTGAGCGGGCTCTCGCAGAGCCCGCCGATCATCATCTCGCGCCCGGCCTCGATGCGCTTGGCGATGGCGATCTCGCCCTCGCGCGACAGCAGCTCGACCGAGCCCATCTCGCGCAGATACATGCGCACGGGGTCGTCGGTGCGGCCGATATCCTCGTCGTCGAGATTGCCGCCGGCGCGAACTTCGCCGTCGCCTTCCTCGCCCGACGCGGCGGCGTCCTCGCTCTCCTCGCTCTCGACGACGTTGATGCCGAGTTCGGAGAGCATCGCCAGCGTGTCTTCGATCTGCTCGGAAGAGACCTGCTCCGCCGGCAGCGCCGCATTCACCTCGTCATAGGTGACGTAGCCGCGCTCCTTGCCGCGCGCGACCATCTTCTTGATGGAGGCTGCGATCGTGTCGAGAAGCGGCGCCTCCGCCGCTTCCTCTCGCGCCTCGGCCGGCTCCGCCGCATTACCCGACTTACTCGCCATCTCTGATCCCGCCCGTCAATGACGTCCCAAACGCGACGGCAGGACGCGGCGCGGTGCCCTGCCCGCCCGTCCCGCTCTGTCGGCAATACCTCCGCTGCGCCGCCTCCCGGCCGCCCGGCCGTCGCTCAACGGATGCCCCCTCCCGTTGCGCCGTCATCTTCCTTGTTCGTTTCAAGCGCCGTCTGCTTCAATCGCTGCAACCGTCCCCAGTTTTCGTCGCTGGCATCTTCGACGAAGTCCCGCGCGGCTTCCGCCATCTGTCGCGCCACATCAGGTTCTTGTAGCCGGTCCCGGGTATCGAGCCAACCCATCCGAACCGTCTCCGCATCCGCTTCCGGCCGCGCGAAGGCGGCGTGTTGCAATACCTGTGGCGACAGCACCCCCTGCACGACCCTGGCGTATCCGCTCTCAGTGAGGTGGAGCTTGAGCGTCGCAGCGTCAAGATCCGGATTTAGGGCGTGAAGTCTTAAGATTTCGTGGCAGAGCTTGTCAAGGCGGGGGTCCCCCAGCTGGAGTTCGGCAAGCTCCTCGGCCACTTCGTGCAGCAGGAACGAGTGATTGAGCAGTGCCGCCAGCAGCACCTCTTGCCGGTGCCGGCGCAGCAGCCGCGGGTCGGCCGCGGGCGCCGCCTCGGCCAGGCCCGGACGCTCGCGCTGGCCGCCGGACTTGGCGCGGAAGCGGCCCAGCCGGCCGCCGGGGCGGCGCTTGAGGGCGAACAGCCGCTCGCGGAAGAAGCTGCGATAATGGTCCTGCACGGTGCGGTCGGCGATCGCCCGCACCCGGTTCTCCAGCCGCTGCTCGAGCGCGGCGCGGCGCTCCGGCGTGTCGCTCGGCTGCGCCGCCTCCATCTCCCACAGCACCTCGGCGAGCGGGCGGGCACGGGCCAGCACCTCGCTCATCGCGCCCTCGCCGTGATGGAGGACGAGCGTGTCGGGATCCTCCCCGGCCGGCAGCGTGGCGAAGCGCAGGCTCTGACCCGGCTTCAGCAGCGGCAGCGCCCGCTCCAGCGCCCGGCCGGCGGCGCGCTGCCCGGCGGCGTCGCCGTCGAAGCACAGCACCGGCTCCGGCGCCAGCCGCCACAGCTCCTCGATCTGCGTCTCGGTGAGGGCGGTGCCGAGCGGCGCCACGGCGCCGGCAAAACCGGCGCGGTGCAGCGCGATGACGTCCATATAGCCCTCGGTGACGATCGCCGAGGGCTGGCGCGCCGCCGCTGCGCGCGCCTGCGCCCAGCCATAGAGTACGCGGCCCTTCTGGAAGAGCGGCGTCTCCGGCGAATTGAGGTATTTCGGCTGGCCCTCATCCAGCACGCGACCGCCGAAGGCAATGACGCGCCCCTGCCGGTCGCCGATCGGAAAGATGATGCGGTTGCGGAAATAGTCGTAGCTTGCACCGCTGTCGGGCCGGCGCAGCAGCCCGGCCTCGATCAGCAGCGGCTCTGGGAAGGTCTTGGCGAGCGCCCGCTTCAGCCCCTCGCGCGCATCGGGAGCGAACCCCAGGCGGAAGCGGCGCAGCGTCGCGAGGTCGAGCCCGCGGTGGTCGAGATAGAGCCGCGCCTCGCGGCCTTGCGGCCCGTGCAGCGTCTCTTCGAAGAAGGCGCAGGCCGCCTCGATCGCGCCGCGGATCGTCGCCTGCCGCTCCGATGCGTCGCGCTCGTCCTGCGTCTGGCGCGGCATGTCGAGCCCGGCCTGCCGGGCGAGCTGCTCCACCGCTTCGGGGAAGGTCAGGTTTTCCTGCTGCATGGCAAAGCCGATGACGTCGCCATGCGCGCCGCAGCCGAAGCAGTGATAGAAGCCCTTGTCCTCGACGACGCTGAAGGACGGGGTCTTCTCCTTGTGGAAGGGGCAGAGGCCGATGAATTCGCGGCCGCGCTTCACCAGCGCCACGCGGCGGCCGACGACGCCGGCGAGCGAGACCCGCGCGCGCAACTCGTCGAGGAACCCGGGCGGGAAGGCCATGAGCTCGCTGCTTCCAATTGTCTGCCGGCGGCCCTGGCAATGCCGGCGGTGCGCGAGTGTAGCGCACCGGGCGCGCCGCTGCGATAGCCGAACGTCGCCGCGCGTCAGCGCCGCGCCTGATCGGCCGCGAAGGCTTCGAGTCGAACCGTCGCCACCCCGTCCTGGCGCATGCCCAGCGCGACTGCCGCGGCGGCGGAAAGGTCGATGATGCGGCCCTTCACATAAGGACCGCGATCGTCGACCCGCACCTTCACCATCCGGCCGTTGCCGAGATTGGTCACGCGCAGCACCGTGTCGAAGGGCAGGCTGCGGTGGGCGGCGGTGAGGGCATGCTGATCGAAGCGCTCGCCGTCGGCGGTGAGCTTGCCCTGATGGAACGTGCCGTACCAGGAGGCGACGCCCTGCTCGGAGAAGAACGGCTTCGGCGCCGAGGATGGCGGCGTCGCACAGGCGGCGAGGCCGAGCAGCACCAGCAGGACGGGCGAATGGCGGCGCATGAGGTTCAACTTCGGATTAACGCCCGCGCCCGGCGCAGGTTCAACCGGCGGGCGACGGCGGCCGGCGATCTTGGGTGATCAGCTCAGCAAGCGCTTCACTACCTGGCTCGCCTTGGCGGCGTCCATCTCGCCGGCATGGCGCTCTTTGAGCGCGGCCATGGTGCGGCCCATATCCTTCATGCCGTGCGCGCCGATGGCGGCGATCACCGCCTTGGCCGCCGCCTCGAGCTCGGCATCGCCCAACTGCGTTGGCAGGAAGCGTTCGATGATGGCGATCTCGCCGCGCTCCTTGTCGGCAAGCTCCGGCCGCTTGCCCTGCTCGTAGAGCACGATCGAGTCGCGCCGCTGCTTGATCATGCCGAGCAGCATCTGCTGGATCTCGGCCTCGCCGATGCCCTCGGCCTTGCCCTTGCCGCGGGCGTCGATGTCCTGCTCCTTGAGCTTGGCGATGACCAGCCGCAGCGTGGAGACGCCGAGCTCGTCCCTGGCCTTCATCGCCTCTTTCAGGGATTCGGTGAATCTCTGCCGCAGCATCGCGCCCTCCGCGCCTCGTTCCCGAGTCGAGCGGACGTTACTCGACGGCACCGCTCGTGGCAATTCCTTGTCGAATCCAAGTAATTGGATTCATGAGAATTTCGCGTCGACTTTGGCGCTTGACGCGCTTGCTGCCAGAAGCTATTTCACCTCGGTTGTCCCTTCGCGGCCGTGGCGGCGCGGACGGTCCACCACAAGCGAGCACGAGGTTTCGCGATCGCATGACCGACGCGCCGATGTCGCACGCCTCTCCGCGCCCGCCGGGCGCCACGGCGGCGCTGGTCCTGGGCGACGGCAGCGTCTTCTGGGGCAAGGGTGTCGGCGCCGCCGGCACCGCCATCGGCGAGGTCTGCTTCAACACCAGCATGACCGGATATCAGGAGATTCTGACCGATCCGTCCTATGCCGGGCAGATCATCACCTTCACCTTTCCGCATATCGGCAATGTCGGCGCCAATCCCGAGGATATCGAGACGCTGACGCCGGCGGCGCGCGGCCTGGTGCTGCGCGCCGACATCACGCTGCCGGCCAATTACCGCGCGGCGCAGCATTTCGACGCCTGGCTCAAATCGCACGCGCTGGTCGGGATCTCCGGCATCGATACGCGGCGGCTGACCCGGCGCATCCGCGACGGCGGCGCACCCAACGGCACGCTCTGCCACACGCCGGACGGCCGGATCGACGTCGCAGCGCTGCAGGCCGAGGCGCAGCGCTGGCCCGGGCTCGAAGGCATGGACCTCGCCAGGGAGGTCTCCTGCCGGCAGACCTATGGCTGGGACGAGACCGGCTGGGTCCGGGGCAAGGGCTACGGCCGGCTCGAGCGCCCGCGCTTCCACGTCGTCGCCGTCGATTACGGCGCCAAGCGCAACATCCTGCGCATGCTGGCGAGCCTGGGCTGCCGCGTCACGGTGGTGCCGGCGACGGCGAGCAGCGAGGATATCCTGCGCCACCGCCCGAACGGCGTCTTCCTGTCGAACGGGCCGGGCGATCCGGCCGCGACGGGCGCCTATGCGGTGCCGGCGATCCGCGACCTGCTGGCGACCGACCTGCCACTCTTCGGCATCTGCCTCGGGCATCAATTGCTGGCGCTGGCGCTCGGCGGCAAGACGCGCAAGATGGCGATCGGCCATCGCGGCGCCAATCATCCGGTCAAGGACCTGGCCACCGGCAAGGTCGAGATCACCAGCCAGAATCACGGCTTCTGCGTGCTGCCCGAGAGCCTGCCGGCGAGCGTCGAGGTGACGCATGTCTCGCTGTTCGACGGCAGCAACGAGGGGCTGAAGCTCAGCAACCGGCCGGTCTTCTCGGTGCAATACCACCCCGAAGCCAGCCCCGGCCCGCAGGACAGCCACTATCTCTTCGAGCGCTTCGTCGCGCTGATGGAGCGACATGGCCAGTAGGTCGAAACACAGTCGCCCCTCCCCCCTCGAGGGGGAGGGGGACCACGGTTATCGCGGCGGCGCGTTCCATGCCTAAGCGCAGCGACATCAAGAGCATTCTGATCATCGGCGCGGGGCCGATCGTCATCGGGCAGGCGTGCGAGTTCGACTATTCCGGCGCGCAGGCGTGCAAGGCGCTGCGCGAAGAGGGCTACCGCATCGTCCTGGTCAATTCGAACCCGGCGACGATCATGACCGATCCCGGCCTCGCCGACGCCACCTACATCGAGCCGATCACCCCCGAAATCGTCGAGCGCATCATCGCCAAGGAGCGCCCCGACGCGCTGCTGCCGACCATGGGCGGACAGACGGCGCTCAACACCGCGATGGCGCTGGCGCGGTCGGGCGCGCTCGCCCGTCACGGCGTCGAGCTGATCGGCGCCAAGGAAGACGCGATCTCCAAGGCCGAGGACCGCCAGCTCTTCCGCGAGGCGATGGACCGGATCGGCCTCGCCTCGCCCAAGAGCCGCCTGGTGCGCTCGCTCGACGAGGCCATCGCGGCGCTCGACGCGGTGGGCCTGCCCGCCATCATCCGCCCGTCCTTCACGCTCGGCGGCACTGGCGGCGGCATCGCCTACAACAACGCCGAGTTCGAGGAGATCGTGCGCGGTGGCCTGCGCGCCTCGCCCACCCGGGAAGTGCTGATCGAGGAATCGGTGCTGGGGTGGAAGGAATACGAGATGGAGGTGGTGCGCGACCGCGCCGACAACTGCATCATCATCTGCTCGATCGAGAATATCGATCCGATGGGTGTCCATACCGGCGACAGCGTCACGGTGGCGCCGGCGCTGACGCTCACCGACAAGGAATACCAGCTGATGCGCAACGCCTCGATCGCGGTGCTGCGCGAGATCGGCGTCGACACCGGCGGCTCGAACGTGCAGTTCGCGGTCAACCCGCAGGACGGCCGCCTGGTCATCATCGAGATGAACCCGCGCGTCTCGCGCAGCTCCGCGCTCGCCTCCAAGGCGACCGGCTTTCCCATCGCCAAAGTGGCGGCCAAGCTCGCGGTGGGATACACGCTGGACGAGCTCACCAACGAGATCACGCGGGTCACGCCGGCGAGCTTCGAGCCGACGATCGACTACGTCGTCACGAAGATGCCGCGCTTCACCTTCGAAAAATTCCCCGGCGCCGAGCCGGTGCTCTCGACCTCAATGAAATCGGTCGGCGAGGCGATGGCGATCGGCCGCAGCTTCGCGGAATCCGTGCAGAAGGCGCTGCGCTCGATGGAGACCGGCCTCACCGGCTTCAACGAGATCGACATCCCCGGCGCCGCCAGCGGCGATCGCAATGCCATCCGCGCGGCGCTGGCGCGGCCGACGCCGGACCGTCTGCTGGTCATCGCCCAGGCCTACCGCTTCGGCCTCGGCACCGAGGAGATCCACGCCGCCTGCAAATACGATCCCTGGTTCCTCGAGCAGGTCCGCGCCATCGTCGCCGCCGAGGCCGAGGTGCGCGCGCAGGGCCTGCCGCAGGACGCGCCGGGACTGCTGCGGCTGAAGCAGATGGGCTTCGCCGACGCCCGCCTCGCCGAGCTCGCCGGCGGCGAGGAGAGCGCGGTGGCGGCGCTGCGCGCGCGGCGCGGCGTCCATCCCGTCTATAAGCGCATCGACACCTGCGCCGCCGAGTTCCCGTCGCTCACGCCCTATATGTACTCCACATATGAGGGCGACGGCCTGTCGCCGCCCGAGGACGAGGCCGACCCGTCCGAGCGGCGCAAGGTGGTGATCCTCGGCGGCGGCCCCAACCGCATCGGCCAGGGCATCGAGTTCGACTATTGCTGCGTCCATGCCGCCTACAGCCTCAAAGAGGTCGGCATCGAGACCATCATGGTCAACTGCAACCCCGAGACGGTGTCGACCGATTACGACACCTCCGACCGGCTCTATTTCGAGCCACTCACCGCCGAGGACGTGATCGAGCTGGTGCGCGTCGAGCGGCGCCGCGGCACCCTGCTCGGCGTCATCGTGCAGCTCGGCGGGCAGACGCCGCTGAAGCTCGCGCAGGCGCTCGAGGACGCTCACATCCCGATCCTCGGCACCTCGCCCGACGCCATCGACCTCGCCGAGGACCGACGCCGCTTCCAGGAGCTGCTGCAGCGCCTGGGGCTGAAGCAGCCGGAGAACGGCACCGCCACCTCGGCCGCGGAGGCTGAGCAGGTGGCGCAGCGCATCGGCTATCCCGTAGTGATCCGCCCCTCCTACGTGCTCGGCGGGCGCGCGATGGAGATCGTGCAGGAGCCCGCCGGGCTCGCCCGCTACATGGCGAATGCGGTCAAGGTCTCCGGCAAGAACCCGGTGCTGATCGACCGCTATCTCCAGGACGCGATCGAGGTCGATGTCGACGCGCTCGCCGACGGCAGCGAGGTGGCGATCGCCGGCATCATGGAGCATATCGAGGAGGCCGGCATCCATTCCGGCGACAGCGCCTGCTCGCTGCCGCCCTATTCGCTGCCGGCGGCGGTCATCGCCGATATCGAGCGGCAGACGACGGCGCTCGCCACGGCACTGCGCGTCGTCGGGTTGATGAACGTGCAATACGCGGTCAAGGACAGCACCGTCTACGTGCTCGAGGTCAATCCGCGCGCCTCGCGCACCGTGCCCTTCGTCGCCAAGGCGACCGGCGTGCCGATCGCCAAGATCGCCGCCCGCGTCATGGCGGGCGAGCGGCTCGCCGGCTTCTCGCTAAGCCGCGAGCGCCGGCGCGCCGTGGCGGTCAAGGAAGCGGTCTTTCCCTTCGCGCGCTTTCCCGGCGTCGATCTCATCCTCGGCCCCGAAATGAAGTCGACCGGCGAGGTCATGGGCATCGCCGGCGATTTCGGCCGCGCCTTCGCCAAGGCGCAGCTCGGCGCCGGCGTGGCGCTGCCGCTGCAGGGCGCGGTCTTCGTCTCGGTGCGCGACCACGACAAGCCGGCCATGGTCGAGCCCTGCCGCCGGCTGATCGAGATGGGCTTCACGCTGACCGCCACCAGCGGCACCGCCGCCCTGCTGCGTCAGGGCGGGCTAGCGGTCGAGGTCATCAACAAGGTGCTGGAGGGGCGGCCGCACATCGTCGACCGCATGCTGTCCGGCAACATCCAACTCGTCTTCAACACCACCGAGGGGGCGCAGGCCACGGCCGACAGCTTCAGCCTCCGCCGCACCGCGCTCACCAACAACATCCCCTATTTCACCACCGTCGCCGGCGCGCGGGCGGCGGTACAGGCGATTGCCGCCTTGAAGGCCGGCAGTCTTGAAGTCGCCTCGCTACAATCCTATTTTGAGGGGTCGTTCTAGCCGCCCGGCGCCGGGCACGTCCGGGAGTGGATATCGTTGTCATCCTAGAATGACTCTAAGTCCTCGGGGGTTGAAGCTTCTTTCCATGGCGAAGATTCCGATGACCGCGGCCGGCTTCGAACGGCTGCAGGAAGAGTTGAAGCGGCTCAAATCGGTGGACCGGCCGGCGATCATCCGTGCCATTGCCGAGGCGCGCGACCATGGCGACCTGTCCGAGAACGCGGAATACCATTCCGCCCGCGAGCGCCAGAGCTTCATCGAAGGCCGCGTCCTCGAACTCGAGGACAAGATCGCCCGCGCCGAGGTGATCGACGTCTCCAAGCTGTCGGGCAAGGCGGTCAAGTTCGGCGCCACCGTCACGCTCGAGGACGAGGAGACGGAAGAGAAGGTGGTCTATCAGATCGTCGGCGAAGACGAGGCCGACATCGCCCAGCGCCGCCTGTCGGTGACCTCGCCGCTGGCGCGCGCGCTGATCGGCAAGACCATCGGCGAGAGCGTCGAGGTGTCGACCCCGCGCGGCGCGCGCTCCTATGAGGTGGTGAAGGTCGCGTTCCGCTGAGCGATGAGCGCCGGCAACGCGCGCATCTCCGAGAAGACCAGGTCGGCACCGGCAGCGGCGAGATCATCGGCGTGGCGGGGGCGGCAATGGCTGCCGCCGGTGAAGCCCAGCGCGGTCATCCCCGCCGCCTTCGCCGCGACGACCCCCGGCGCGCTGTCCTCGATGACGAGCGCACGCCCCGGCGCCGCCCCCATGCGCTCGGCCGCGTAGAGAAAGATGTCCGGCGCCGGCTTGCCGCGCGCCACCATCGCGGTGCTGAACACCGCGCCGCCGAACCAGTGCGCGAGGCGCGTCCAGTCGAGCTTCTTGGCCAGCATGGCGGGCGTGCTGCTGGAGGCGACGCATTTGCGCTGCGCCAGCAGCGGCAGGACAGCGTCGAGCCCGGGCATCGGCTTCAGCTCGCGGGCAAAGCGCGCGGCGGCGAGCCGGTTCATGTCGTCATCGAAGCTCGCCGGGAGCGCCGCACCGCGCTCGCGCTCGAGCGCGGCGTACATGTCCTTGTTGCTCATGCCGACAAAGCGCTCGCCGATGGTCTCGGCCGACAGCGCGGGGCCGATCGCGGCCAGTGCCTCGGCGACGGCTTCGCGAGCGATGACCTCGCTGTCGACCAGCACGCCGTCGCAATCGAAGATCAGGAGGTCGATGGCGGCGCGGCTAATCCTTGGCATCGATATCGATGGGCACGCCCGGATCGTATTTCGAGGCGCGGATAGCGAGCGCCGAGCGGACATGCGCGACATTGGGCGCGGCGGTGAGCCTGGTGGTGAGAAACCGCTGATAGCTGTCCCAGTCGGTGGCGACGATCTTGAGCAGGAAATCGGTCTCGCCGGCGAGCATATGCGCCTCGCGCACCTCGGGCCAGGTGAACGCCAGCGCCTCGAACGCCTTCAGATCGGGCTCCGCCTGGCTCGACAGACCGACCTGGGCGAAGACGGTGACGCCATAGCCAAGCGCCTCGGGATTGACCTCGGCATGGTAGCCGCGGATGAAGCCCGCCTCTTCGAGGGCGCGCACGCGACGCAGGCAGGGCGGCGCCGAGATGCCGGCGCGCTTGGCCAGCTCCACGTTGGTCATGCGGCCATCCGCCTGCAAGTCGCGCAGGATTCGTCGATCGATCTTGTCGAGTTTGATGCGGCGCATCCAACAATCTCTGAAGCAGGGCTGTGCTGCCAGACCCACCCCGGTAGGAGAGTGGCCGGCCGGCCGTCGCGGCGCGGCCATCGTATTAACAAGGTAATATTATTGCAAGCCGGCCGGGCAATCGCCGGCGGCAATGCTTGCAACCCCGGCGGCGCAGGGCTAACACCGCCGGAGATCGGAAGAGGCGGGAATGGTGGCGGCAGCCGGCGTCTGGGTGGTGCATGACGGCAAGATCGGCATGGCCAACCAGGTAATCGGGCTGGCCGAGGCGCTGGGCCTGCCGTTCTGCGAGAAGCGCCTGGTCATCCGCGCGCCGTGGCGGCATCTGACGCCGATGCTGTGGCTGCAGCCGCTGCTGGCGCTCGACCCCGCCGGCGACCGCCTCACGCCCCCCTGGCCCGCGGTGCTCATCGCCTGCGGCCGGCTCGCCACTGCCCCGGCGCTCGCCGCCAAGCGCGCCAGCGGCGGCCGCATCTTCTGGGTGCAGGTGCAGGACCCGCGCTTCGCGCGGCGCGACATCGACCTGATGGTCGTGCCGGAGCATGATCCGGCCCGCGGCGCGAACGTGCTGCGCACGCTGGGCGCCGTCCACCGCGTGACGCCGGCGCTCCTCGCCGAGGGCGCCCGCCGCTTCGCGCCACAGATCGCCCATCTGCCGCGACCGCTGCTGGCGGTGCTGCTCGGCGGCGACAACCGCGTCTACCGCCTCGCCGGGGCGCGCTTCGCCGCGTTTGCCGACCAGCTCGCCGCGCTCGCCCGCGCCGGCTACGGCATCGCCGTCACGCCGTCGCGCCGCACCGGCGCGGAGAATGTGGCGCTGCTGCGCGCGCGACTCGCCGGGCTGCCCGCCTTCATCTGGGACGGCAGCGGCGACAACCCGTATTTCGGCCTGCTCGGCCTTGCCGACGCGGTGCTGGCGACCGCCGATTCGGTGTCGATGGTGAGCGAAGCGGCGGCCACCGGCAAGCCGGTGCACGTCGTCGATCTCGAGGGCGGCTCGGAGAAGTTCGCGCGCTTCCACGGCGCGATGCGCGCCGCCGGCATCACCCGGCCGTTCGCCGGCGCGATCGAGAGCTGGCGCTATACGCCGCCCGACGACACCGCGCGCGCCGCCGCCGAGATCCATCGCCGCCTGGCGCTGCGCCTCGCCGAGGTCGCTTGAGATGCGCCGGGCCGTCGCCGCCTATGTCGCGGCGCTGGTGCTGACAGCGGCGTTCTTCCTGCTGTTTCCCGGCGTCGATCTCTGGGCGAGCGGCCTGTTCTACCGCGCCGGTGGCGGCTTCTTCCTGGCGCAATGGGGACCGGTGCGCGCAGTCTATCTCGGCGTGCCCTATCTCACCGACGCGATCGTGGTCGGCGTCGTAGCGCTCTACCTCGCCTCGCTGCTGCGCGGGCGGCCGGTGGCGCGCATCGACGGCCGCACCGCCGCCTTTCTGCTGCTGGCGTTGGCGCTGGGCCCGGGCCTGCTGGTCAACACCGTGCTCAAGGACCATTGGGGCCGCGCCCGGCCGAGCCAGGTGACGGCGTTTGGCGGCGCCAAGCCCTTCACTCCGGCGCCGCTGCCGGCGGCGAACTGCCAGCGCAACTGCTCGTTTCCGGCGGGCCATCCGGCGATCGGGTTCTATCTCATCTCCTTCGCCTTTCTCGTCCGCGACCGGCGGCGCCGGCGCGCGGCCGAGGGCGCCGCGGTCGCCATCGGCGCGGCCTTCGGCCTGGCGCGCCTGGCGCAGGGCGGGCATTTCCTGTCCGACGTGATCTTCTCCGGCCTGCTCGTCTGCGGCGTGAGCTGGCTGCTGCACGGCGCCCTCCTGGGAAACGACCGGCTGGTCCGCCGCATGGGCGCGATCGGGCCGCCGCGCCGGCTGGCGCTGCCGGCGCTGGCGCTGCTGCTGGCGGTACTGCTGTCGATCGCCTTCGTCGACCGGCCGGTCGCCCGGTTCTTCCACGCCAGCGATCCGACGCTGCGCGATGTCTTCCAGTTCATCACGCAGTTCGGCCTCAGCAAGGGCTATCTCGTCGCCAGCGCCCTGCTCTTCGCCGCGTTCCGCGTCGCCGCCCTCGGCGCGCGCGACCAGCGGCTCGCGGCAGGCCTCGCGCTCTGGGCGCGGCGCGCGCTCTTCCTGTTCGTCGCGATCGCCGGCGCCGGCCTGGTCACCGACGTCGTCAAGCTGATCTTCGGCCGCGCCCGGCCGAAGCTGCTGTTCGCCGACGGCTTCTACGGCTTCACCTGGGGCGCGGCGCGGGCCGAGTACTGGTCGTTCCCGTCGGGCCATGCCACGACGGCGGCGGCGATGGCGGTCGCGCTCTATCTGCTCTGGCCGCGCGGCCTGGCGATCTATCTCGTCGCGGCGCTGCTGGTGGCGGCAAGCCGCATCATCATCACCGCGCACTATCTCAGCGACGTGCTGATGGGCGCGGCGGTCGGCGGCGTCACGGCCTGGGCGACCTGGCACGGCTTCGCCCGCGCCGGATGGAGCCTCTCCCGCTCCGCCCCTCAGCCGCCCGATCGGTAGCCCTCGAAGCCTTTCAGCCAGTAGATCCGATAGCTCCGGAAGGCCTTGGCGCCGACGTTGATCAGGATGTCCTGATTGACCGGCTCGACGCTGTTGAAGCGCGACAGGATGCGCTGGACATTCTCCGGCGATTTCGCCACCAGCATGAAATCGTCGCCGATATAGCGCTGCGGCTCGGCGGTCAGATCGAACTGATCGTGGATGCCGCCCTCGCCGTTCCATTTGAGCGCGTTGAAGGGATGCGGCTCGACGTAATAGACGAGCGCCGCCATCACCTCGCGGTCGTCCGACATCAGCACGGTTCCGGGATGACGCGCCAGCATCACGCCGACGGTGCGGCCCAGCGTGCGCCAGCCGCGCAGCCGGTGCAACAGATCGTAGCGCGCCGGCAGCGACACGCCGAACAGCGGGGCGACCGCCGGCGCAGAGAAGGCGACGAGCGCGATCAGCAGGTCGACGGCGACCGCGACCCGCACCAGGCGCGTGCGGCCCTGCGCCAGCAGCCAGGCCACCACCAGCACCACGGCCGAGACGAAGGTGGGCGCCGACCAGTTCGGCTGGGCGCGCGACAGCAGGCTCACCACCAGCATCATGGCGAGGCTCGGCAAGGCGAACCAGGCGAGGAGCGCCGCGCGGCGATCGCGCAGACTCCGCCGCGCCAGCGCCACCACGACGAGCAGGGCGGCGAAGAACACCGGCCCGAACACGCCGAATTGCGAGGCAAAGAACTCGAGGAACTGCCTGGGGTGGAACAGCGGGCCGCCGAGATCGGCGTTGTCGCGCGTATGCAGGTAGCTGACGAAGCCGTGCGCGGCGTTCCAGTAGAAATTGGGCGCGTAGATGACGAGCCCGAGCGCCGCGGCACCGAAGAAGCGCTTCAAATGCCGGCGCTCGTCGCGGAACACCAGGAGGAAGAGCAGCGCCGAGATCAGCCAATACGCCATCGCGTATTTGCTGAGGAGACCCAACCCGACGGCGCCCCCGGCCAGGATCCACCAGCGCTCGCCGCCGGGCTCGCGCGCGCGGACGAAGGCGTAGAGCGCCGCCGCCCAACAGAGCAGCAGCGGCGCGTCGGTGGAGATGATCGCCGCCGAGGCCGAGACGCCGGGCAGCGTGGCGTAGGCGATGGCCGACCACAGCGCGACCGGCGCGTCGTAGAGCCGGCGCGCCAGCTTGTAGATGACCAGCGCCGTGCCGAAATGCAGCAGCGGCGCCGCCATCCGGATCGCCGCCTCCTGGTCGCCGAACACCGCCGTGGTGACGGCGATGAGCCAGGCGACCATCGGCGGCTTCGAGTAATAGCCGAGCGCCGGGTGGAGCGACCACAGCCAGTACTGCGCCTCGTCTGGATAGAGATCGGCGTGGCCGAGTTCGAGCCAGAAGAGCCGCGCCAGGGTGACCAGGAACACCGCCCACAGCGCCAGGCGCCAGGAGCTTTCCTCGGCCGTTAGCTGCCCGCTGATCCGCTTGCCGGTGACTGCCATGGCGGCGGAACCTAGCGAGGCCGACCACCGCCTGCCAGCCCTTTGCGCCATCCGGCGCGGGTTCGGCCTAGCATTCGACCGCCTCGCTTGCTAAGTCATGGCCAAGGCAGAGGCGGTCAAGCGCTGCGATGCAACTCAGGATTGAAACTTTCAGCAACAGCCGGGGCGGCAACGCCTTTTTCAAGGCGGTGACGCATCCACTGGCGGCGCGCGCCATGCCGGCGCTGCGGGCGCAGCTCGGCAGCGGCCGGGTCGCGGTCTACGACCCCGAGGGCTGCGTCGACGGGCTTTCCGACCTCTACGATCTCTCCGCCCTCGACATCGCCGGCTGCTACGTCCAGGAGGTGACGGCGATCGGCCGGCCGGTGCTCGGGCGCCCGGCGCAGCCGGTGACCGAGATCGGCGAGTCGGGGGCGCGCACGGTCTTCGTCGCCGCCTTCGAGGCCGAGCGCGCAGCCGACCACATCCGCCATCTGCTGCCGGAGGGCGCCGAGGCGGTGAGCCTCGACGCGCTGCGCCTGCCGGCGGCGCTGCTCTCCAACCCGCGCCGCTATCTCGACCCGCTCAACTTCGCCACCAACTTCGCCTTCTTCCGCGACGCCGATGGGCTGTCCACGCGGCTCGTCACCGCCAATTACTGGGCAGGCTACGGCGCCGGCGAGGTGAGCCTGTGGCTGCTGCTGTTCGGCGCCGCGGGCGAGGTGCTGGCGGAGTGGTGCGAGGCGGTGGCGCCCGGCACGGCCTCGATCGTGCTCGACAGCCGCGACATCCGCCGCCGCTTCGGTCTCCCGGAATTCACCGGCCAGCTCTTCCTCCACGTCGTCGGCGCGGTCGGCCATGACGTGGTGAAATACGCGCTCGACACCTTCGGCGCCGAGGACGGCGCCTGTTTCTCCTGCACCCACGACGCCAATTCCTGGCCGGCGGATTTCTATGCCGGCCTGCCGGCGCCGGATGCCGGCGAACGGGTGACGCTCTGGGTGCAGAACAGCCAGCCCTGCGCCATCCCACCCGGCGCCGTCGGCGTCAATCTCATGGGCGACGCCGCGGTCAAGCGCATCGCGGCGCCGATCGCGCCCTTCGCCAGCTACGCGCTCGACATCGCCGAGTTGCTGCCCGAGGCGCGCTGGCCGCAGCAGATCGAGATCCGCGCCGGCAAGTATGTGGTGCGCCCGCGCTACGAGGTGACCGCGCGCGGCCGGCGCCGCATCGCCCACGTCAATGTCGAGCGCACCGATCTCGTCCCCGACCCGCGCCTTCCCGAACTGGGCAATCTTCTCGGCAAGGGCCATCTGCTGCCGGCGCCGGTGCTGCCGCGCGATACCTGGCGCACCCAGGCGCTGCCGACGCCGATGGCGACGACGCAGCAGGATCTTCCGGTGGGGCTCATCGTCTACGACGGCTCCGGCCGCGAGGCGGCGCGTCACCGTTTCGGGCGGCTGCAGCGCGCCCGCTCGGTCGCGGTCGAGCTTGACGAGATCATCAACGGCGCCGAGCTCGCCTCCGGCTACGGGCATCTCGAGCTGGTCTATGATTTCAGCGAGGGCGGCAGCGCCGATGGCTGGCTGCACGGCCTCTTCCGCTACGAGGACCGCCGCAGCGGGCATCGGGCGGAGACCAGCTTCGGCTCGCATGTGTTCAACACCGTGCTGACCTACCGGGGCGAGCCGCAATCCTATGCCGGCCGCGCTCCGGGGCTGTCGACGCGGCTCTTCCTGCGCCTGGGGCAGGCGCCGCACGACACGCTCTGCCACCTGATCTATCCGGCATCGACGCCCTGGCACGCGGCAAGCGCCACCGACATCGTCCTGCACGACCGCAGCGGGCGCGAGATCGCGCGGCGGCGGGCGACGATCGCCTGCTCCGGCTCGCTCTACTGGCGGTATCACGAGATGTTCGACGCCGCGGAGCGCGAGCGCGCCGGCGCCGGCGCCTACATCATCATTCGCGATTCGACGTGCCGGCTTTTCGGCTATCATGGACTGCTCGGCCCCGCCGGCGCCTTCAGCCTCGACCACATGTTCGGTTTCTGACCGTCCGGAACCTTCCTGCATGACCCAGCGCCATCACAGCAAGTTCCTCATCATCGGCTCGGGGCCCGCCGGATACACCGCGGCGATCTACGCCGCGCGCGCCAACCTGCAGCCGATTCTGGTCCAGGGGATGCAGGCCGGCGGCCAGCTCACCATCACCACCGATGTCGAGAACTATCCCGGCTTCGCCGAGGTGATCCAGGGGCCCTGGCTGATGGAGCAGATGCGGCAGCAGGCCGAGCATGTCGGCACCCGCATCATCACCGACCTGATCGTCGCCGCCGACCTGTCGAAGCGCCCCTTCACCTGCGTCGGCGACAGCGGCGACGTTTATGTCGCCGACACCGTCGCCATCTGCACCGGCGCGCAGGCGCGATGGCTCGGCATCGCCAGCGAAGAGGCGTTCCGCGGCCACGGCGTCTCCGCCTGCGCGACCTGCGACGGCTTCTTCTTTCGCGGCAAGGAGGTGGTGGTGGTCGGTGGCGGCAATACCGCGGTCGAGGAGGCCCTCTACCTCACCAACCATGCCGCCCGCGTCACCCTCGTGCACCGCCGCGACCGGCTGCGCGCCGAGAAGATCCTGCAGGACCGGCTGTTCGCCAATCCCAAGATCCATGTCGTCTGGGACAGCGCCGTCGAGGAGATCCTCGGCGAGGGCACCCCGCCGCATGTCACGGGCGTGCGCATGGTCAACCTCAAGACGCGCCAGAGCTCGGTCGTGCCCTGCGACGGCTTCTTCGTCGCCATCGGCCATACCCCGGTCACCGATCTCTTCCGCGGCCAGCTGACGCTCGACGCCGAGGGCTACATCATCACCAAGCCCGATTCGACCGCCACCGACGTCCCCGGCGTCTTCGCCGCCGGCGACGTCCGGGACAAGATCTTCCGCCAGGCGGTGACCGCGGCGGGCATGGGGTGCATGGCGGCGCTCGAAGCCGAGAAGTTCCTCGCCGCCGAGGAAGCGGCGCCCCTCAGAGCGGCGGAGTAAGCGGCGTGACCGGCATGGACTGGGACAAGCTGCGGGTCTTCCATGCGGTCGCCGAGGCCGGGAGCTTCACCCATGCCGGCGAGGCGCTGAACCTCAGCCAGTCGGCGGTGAGCCGCCAGATCAGCGCGCTCGAAGAGAGCCTGAGCGTGCCGCTCTTCCATCGGCACGCGCGCGGGCTGATCCTGACCGAGCAGGGCGAGCTGCTCTATCGCACGGCGCGCGAGGTGTTCTCCAAGCTCGCCATGACCGAGGCGATGCTGACGGAGTCGAAGGACCGGCCGAAGGGACCGCTCAAGGTGACCACCACCATCTCCTTCGGCTCGGCCTGGCTCACCCCGCGCATCCGCGAGTTCACCGACCTCTATCCCGAGATCCAGGTGAGCCTCGTCGTCGACGACACCGAACTCGACCTCTCGATGCGCGAGGCCGATGTCGCGATCCGCATGTCGCCGCCGCGCCAGCCGGATCTGGTGCAGCGCCATCTCATGACGACGCGTTACAACATCTACGCTTCGTCGGAATACCTGAAGCGCTTCGGCACGCCGCAGAAGCCCGAGGACCTCGACAAGCACCGCGTCATCGTCTACGGCCAGGACGCACGCCCGCCGGTGCGCAACATCAACTGGCTGTGGGAGGCGGGCGCGCGGCCCGGCTATGAGCGCCGGCCGATCTTCATGGTCAACAACGTCTACGGCATCCTGCGTGCGGTGGAGAGCGGCCTCGGCATCGCCGCGCTGCCCGATTACATGGCGCAGGAAACCACCGATCTCGTGCGCATCCTGCCCGAACTCGCCGGCCCCGAGATCGAGGCCTATTTCGTCTATCCCGAAGAACTCCGCACCTCGAAGCGCATCGCCGTCTTCCGCGATTTCCTGCTGCGCAAGGTCGCCGAGGGCCGCAACAGCTAGCCCCGGCTAGAACAGCCGCCCGGCATGCGTCAGCACCGCCAGGCCGATCAGCGCGGCGAGAATCAGACCAAGAGAAAACCCCAGGCTCGCGCCGCGGTCGAGCCAGCCGCGGCGCGGCGCCGGCGACTGGTCGGCGGGCGCCGACTCCGCGGCGGAGTCGGCAGCCGCGTCCTCGGCCGAGACCGCGAGCTGGAAAAGCAGCGGCGCCGCGGCAGCGGCCGGTTCCTCGCGCACCGCCACGAGCCGGGCAAAGGGCGCCTCCTCGGCGGGAGCGGCGGCCGGCGCGTCACGCGCCGCGACCAACCGGGGAAGCGGCGCCGCGGCAACCGGCGGCACCAGCCGCGCGGCCACCCACTCGACCCAATCCGCGGAGAGACTCGGACGCGGCAGCGCGGCGAACCGGCGTTCCACCGTCGCGGCAAGCTGATCGGCCTCGGCGCGGCGCTCGGCCAGCGCCAGCACCGGCAGCTCGCCGGAAAAGCGCAAGGGAAATCCGGCGTCGTCGAGCATGGCGCGAAACGCGGTGTGCGCCTCTTCCGGGCTCGCCTCCTCTCCAGCATCGAGCAAGGCAATAAGCGCGACGCCGCGGGCGGGATGGAGGGCGACCAGATCGATATAGCCCTCCTCGCCGCCGACGCGGACGATGGCCGGCGACACGCAGCGCCATCCCGGGATCAACGTCGGCGGCGGCGGCTCCCGCCGCTCGCCCCGGTCGGGCTTTTCTCCGCTTTCGACAGCATCCAGCACGGGCAGTTCCATGGCCAACCCCGCGGTTGCCGACGGGCAGGTGACGAACACCGCTCGCGCGATTTGGTTGCGCCGGCGTGCGGTGCCCACAGGGATGCAGTTTTTGCAACTGTGCCACCAAATATTCCCGTTGGCCTTTTCATCCCCGCCGCCGCATTTTGCAACGCAGCGGAATTTGCTGCGGCGACGTCGGGTCGCAGCGTGGATTTCCGGACCGATAGGTTCGGGAAGAGGGTCTTCGGATCCTTACGTCTCCCAGACGTGAAGCCTCCCTGTTCATACTGGCCGGAGCCCACGGGCTCCGGCTTTTTTTTTGCGTTGCCGCGGCAAGCGGCCGGGCGACGCCACCCCGAGCCGCGACGCGCTTTACAGCTCCGAACGCGCATGGGAAGCTTTACCTCAAGTGCCGTGAGCGCAGCAGGCGGGCTCCAGCCCGCCGCCAGGGGGAGATGCCGATGGCGCGAGACGTTCCTTCGCCCGGCCTTCGTCGACGCAGCTTCCTCAAGGGTGCGAGCCTTGCCGGCGCCGCGGCGCTGAGCCCGGCCGCCGCTCCCGCCCAACCGCGGGCGCCGCAGCGCGCCGCGCCGGCGCCCGATCCGGCGGCGGAGACCGCGCCGCCATCCTCCGATCCGGCGACGCAGACCAGCAGCGGCGGCGACTTCATGGTCGAGGTGCTGAAATCGCTCGACTTCGACTACGTGGCGCTCAATCCCGCATCGAGCTTCCGCGGGCTGCAGGAAGCGATCATCAATTACGGCGGGAATCGCCGGCCCGAGCTCATCACCTGCACCCATGAGGAGATCGCCGCCTCGATGGCGCAGGGCTACGCCAAGATGGCGGGCAAGCCGATGGGCGTGCTGGCGCACGGCACGGTCGGGCTGCAGCACGCCTCGATGGGGCTCTACAACGCATTCTGCGACAAGGTGCCGGTCTACGTCATGATCGGCAACATCCTGGCGGCGGAGAAACGCGCGCCGCTGGTGGAATGGGCGCATTCGGCCCAGGATCCCGCCGCCTTCGTCCGCGACTTCGTCAAATGGGACGATCAGCCGCAGTCGCTGCAGCATTTCGCCGAATCGGCGGTGCGCGCCTACAAGCTGGCGGTGACGCCGCCGATGGGCCCGGTGCTGCTGTCGCTCGACGCCGAGCTACAGGAAAATCCGATCGCCGACCGCGAGGCGCTGCACATCCCGAAGCGGCAGCGCAGCAGCCTGCCGCAGGGCGACGGCGCCGCGGTGGCCGAGGCGGCACGCCTGCTCGCCGCCGCCGACAGCCCGGTGCTCATCGTCGACCGCCTGGTGCGCAGCCAGGCCGGCATGGACCAACTGGTCGAGCTGGCGGAACTGCTGCAATGCGCGGTGATCGACCAGGGCGGTCGCGCCAACTTCCCCTGGCGCCACCCGCTCAACCACAGCGGCCGGGCGCGCAGCATCCTGGCGCAAGCCGATCTCGTGCTCGGCATCGAGCTCAACGACTACTGGGGCGCGCTCCACGCCTATAGCGACCGCGTCCGGCGCCACGCGGAGCCGCTGACGCAGCCCGGCGTGAAGACGCTGAGCCTCGGCACGCACGATCTGTTCACCAAGGCCAACTACCAGGAGTTCGAGCGCTTCCCCGACGTCGATCTCGCCATCGCCGGCGACGGCGAAGAGACGCTGCCGATGCTCGTCGAGGCGGTGAAGCGGCAGGCCGATCCCGGCCGCCGCAGCGTCTACGAGGCGCGCGGCAAGAAGCTCGCCGCGGCGCATCAGGCGATGATCGAACAGCTGCGCCGCGACGCCGCCATCGGCTGGGAGGCGAGCCCGATCACGCTTGGCCGGCTCTGCGCCGAACTCTGGGAGCAGCTGCGCCAGGAGGACTGGTCGCTGGTCGGCAACGGCATCGGCGTGTTCTGGCCGCAGCGTCTCTGGGCGGCGGATAAATGCTACCGCTACGCCGGCAATTCCGGCGGCTTCGGCGTCGGCTACAACGCGCCCGGCGCGCTCGGCGCGGCACTGGCCAATCGCGCGCATGGACGCCTCAGCGTCGCCATCCAGGGCGACGGCGATCTCATGTTCGCGCCGGGAACGCTGTGGACCGCGGCGCATCACCGCATCCCCATCCTCTACGTCATGCACAACAACCGCGCCTACCACCAGGAATTCATGTTCGTCGAGAACATGGCGGGGCGCCACATGCGCGGCGTCGCCAACGCCCATATCGGCACGACGCTGCGCGATCCCGAGATCGACTTCGCGGCCGTCGCCAAGGGCTTCGGCGTCTACAGCGAGGGCCCGATCAGCGATCCCAACGAGCTCGCTCCGGCGCTGCAGCGCGCGATCGCGGTGGTAAAGCGCGGCCAGCCGGCGCTGCTCGACACTATCGTCGAGCCCCGGTGAGGAGACGGCCAATGCACATCGTCCCGCAGCTCGCCGCCGCGGCGCTCCTCGCCGCTCTCCTGGCTCTCGGCCCCGCGGCGCAGAGCCAGGACGAGGCGCCGCGCGGCGACGCCGGGAACGGCAAGCAGCTCTATCTGGCCGATGGCTGCTTCGCCTGCCATGGCCGCATTGGCCAGGGCGGGCAGTATTACGGCCCGACGCCGGTGCTGGCGCAGACCGAACTGCCCTTCGACGCGTTCGAGCAGCAGCTGCGCGAGCCCGTCGACAACATGCCGCCCTTTGCCGCCGCGGTGCTCTCGGACCGGCAGGCCGCCGACATCTATGCCTATCTGCAGACGCTTGCCGGCCGGAGCGGCGTCAAGGCGCTGCCGGCGATCCTGAGCCATTGAGGCGGCGCGTGGCGCCGATTGCGCGCGCCGGCGCGATGCGGCAGAAGCGGCCGGACGAACCCCGCGCCACGCCCGATGAGAGGAAGCCCCGCCGATGACGATTGATCCCGACCGCATCGCGCTCATCGGCTTCGGCGAGGTCGGCCGGATATTTGCTCGTGGCTTCGCCGCCTCGAGCCGGCAAAGCGTGGCCGCCTACGACATTCTTCTCGACCAGGAAGCGACCGCGCCGCCGCTGCGCGCCGCCGCCGCTGCGGCCGGGGCAATCGCCTGCGACAGCGCGGCCGCCGCCGCCGCCGGCGCGCGCATCGTCATCTCGGCGGTGACCGCAGCCTCCGCTCGGGCGGTTGCCGAAGCCGCCGCGCGCTATCTCGGGCCCGGCCAGATCTTCCTCGACCTCAACTCGGTCTCGCCCGAGACCAAGCGCGCCAGCGCCGCCGCGGTCGAGCGCTCCGGCGCCGCCTATGTCGAGGCGGCGGTGCTGGCGGCGGTGGCGCCCTACGGCCTCAAGGTGCCGATCCTGCTCGGCGGCGCCGCCGCCGGCGAACTGGCGGCGCTGCTCACGCCCACGGGCATGCGGCTCGAGATCGGCAGCGCCGTCATCGGCCGGGCCTCGGCGATCAAGATGTGCCGCAGCATCATGATCAAGGGGCTCGAGGCGCTCGCCGTCGAATGCTTCCTGACGGCGCGCCATTATGGCGTCGAGGATGCCATCATCGCCTCGCTGGACGAGACCTTCCCGCAGATGAACTGGGAGGAAAAGGCCGGCTACCTCATCGGCCGCGTTGTGCAGCATGGCAGGCGCCGGGCGGCGGAGATGCGCGAATCCGCCGCCACCATCGCCGAGGCGGGGATCGCGCCGCTGCTGGCGCCGGCCACCGCCCAGCGCCAGGACGCAGTCGCCGATCAGGTCGCGACCCGGCCCGAGCTCAAGCAGATCGCGGATGCCGAGTGGCGGCAGATGGCGGACGCGCTGCTGGCGCGGTCGCACCCGGCCGAAGCCGCGGATTGAGGCCGCCGCGCATCGGGCGCGGAGCCTACCGCCCGCCGTCGTCCTCGTCGGCGAGGTCGAGCAGCGGGAACGCGCTGAGCACATGCGGCGCCGTCACCGGCGTGGCGGGGTGCAAATAGGAGCGGTCGAGCGCGCCGATCCGCGTCGCGCCGAGCAGGCCGAGGCTGGTGGCGATCTCGGTCTCCAATAGCTCGAGCACGCGCATCACCCCGGCCTCGCCCGCCGCGGCGAGGCCGTAGCAATAGAGCCGCCCCACCGCTACCGCCTGCGCCCCCAGCGCCATCGCCTTCAGCACATCGGTGCCGCGGCTGAACCCGCCATCGACGATGACCTCGGCACGGCCGCCCACCGCCTGCACCACCTCGGGCAGGATGTCGAGCGTGCCGCGGCCGTGATCGAGCTGGCGGCCGCCATGGTTCGAGACATAGACCGCGGCGACGCCGTGCGCGCAGGCCAGATCCGCATCCTCGGCGGTGGCGATGCCTTTCAGGATCAGCGGCAGATCGTGCTTGTCCTTGAAGCGCTTCACATGGTCCCAGCTCAGCCCGGCCTGGAAGAACTGGCCGGCAGCGCGCTGGCGCCACGGCTTGGCGAAGCGCTTGGCGATGTCGCGCTCGCGCCGGCTGTAGACCGCGGTGTCGACGGTGAAGCAGAAGGCGTCATAGCCGGCATCGCGCGCGCGCCGGCCGAAATCGTCGGTCCAGGCGTCGTCGCCGCGGACATAGAGCTGGAAGATCTTGGGACCGTCCGCCGCCCGCGCCGTCGCCTCGAGCCCGGGCTCGGTCACCGAACTCACCATGATCGGCACGCCGAAGGCGCCGGCCGCCGTCGCCGCCGTCGCCGCGCCGCCAGGCGCGAAGGATTCGAGCGAGCCGACCGGCGCCAGCAGCAGCGGCAGGCGCAGCGCGCGGCCGAGCAGCGTCCCGGTGCAGTCTATCCGCGAGACGTCGCGCAGCACGCGCGGGCGCAACGCCAGCGAGTCCAGCGCCTGGCGGTTGCGCTTCACCGTCGTCTCGCTGTCGGCGCCGCCGACGAGATAGTCCCAGATATTGGCGGAGAGGTTGATCTTCGCCGTCCTGACCAGCTCGTGCAGCGTCAGGAATTCGCCACTGGTCTCGCTCAGTGCCGCTCGCTCGCTCATCGCCCCGCTCCTCCTCGCGCCTGGCCCATCCGCGGCCTCAAAGGGTCAGCCCGCCATCGACCACGATGGTCTGCCCGACGACATAGCCGGCGAGCGGCGAGGCCAGGAACAGCGCCACCCCCGCCATGTCGGCCGGCGTGCCCAGCCGGCCGAGCGGGATGCGCTCCAGCGCGGCGGCGAGGCGCTCTGGGTGCCCGGTCGTGACCTTGGTGAGCTTGGTGTCGACCAGCCCCGGCGCGATGCCGTTGACGCGGATGCCGTCGCCGGCCCAGGCTTCGGCCAGGGTGCGCGTCAGCCCGTAGGCGCCGGTCTTCGATGCATTGTAGGCGGGGTTGCCGCGCGTCGCGTGGAAGGCGGCGGTCGAGCTGACGATGATCAGCGAGCCGCGGGCGGATGCCAGCATGTCGTGGAAGCGGACGCTGCACGCCATCACGCTGTTGAGATTGACCTCGACCACCCGGCGAAAACTCTCGGGCTTGAACTCGCCGCGCCGGTAGATGACGATACCCTGGGCAAGGACGAGAATATCGAGACGGGCGAACGGAGGACGGCAGCGATCGATGGCATCGCCATCGGCAACGTCGAGCTGGGCGTAATGCAGGCCGGCGAGATCCGATCCTTCGCCGCCGGCATAATCCTCGGCACGCGCCCGCGTGCCCCAGACATGGACCTCCGCGCCCCTGGCGCGGAAGGCCTGGGCGATACCGTTGCCGATGCCGCTGGAGCCGCCGACCACGAGTGCGATCCGGCCGGTGAAATCGAGTTCCGTCATCCTCCCCCTTTCGGCGCCTTGCCGCGAGCGACTCGAACGCCCAGTTTCTAGACAATATCGCTGGAGGATGCATGCGCTACGTCTGCGACGCTCCCGACGGCAAGACCTGGTTCCGGCTCGAGACCGAAGCCGAGGCCATCGCCGAATCCGAGATCATGCATCACGCGGTGGAGAAGTTCTTCTGCCAGGAAAAGGCCAAGGCGGAGCGTAGCTTCACCCCGGTCTCGCGCACCTTCATCGAGCAGGAGATCGGCCTCAAGGCGCATGTCCAGCGCGTGATGCCGCTGTTCCTGACGCTGCGCGACGGCGAGGGCGAGCCGCTCGCCACCGCCATGCTGCCGCCCGGCGGACAGGAAGACCGCGGCTTCCGGCCGATCATCGTCGGTGCCGGCAACGCCGATCCCTATCCCGATCAAGGCGCGGCGATCCGCGCGCTCGCCGATCACCTCGGGCTCGATCTCAATCGCGGCCGCTGCTACCCCTACCGGCGCTGAGCGGCCGCCGAGGCCGCGACGAGGCGCCGGCCGCGCGCCGCCAGCCTACTTCCAGACCGGCTTGCCGAGATCGACTTGCGACGGCGTCGTCGCCGCGCCGACGGCGCCGCCCGCAGCGGCGCCGAGCGCTGCGCCGGCCAGCGGCACGCCGATCAGCGCGCCAGCGACCGCACCGGTCGCGGCGCCGATGCCGGCGCCGCTTACCGCGCGGTCGCCCGTGGTGCTGCCGCAGGCCGAGAGCAGCAGGCCGATGGCGATCACGCTGAAGCCGAGACGTGCATGCATCATGTCCCTCCGGAACAGAAGACCGGCGGCATTCTAGTCGCGCGCCTCCGTTCTGCAAAGCATCGGGCGGCGAAGATGGCGCTCACTTGCTCCGACTCTGTGGCGCTTTTTGGGCAATGGCCCCCGGCACACCGGCGCTGCTCGGGGATCGAAAGCGGCTTCCGCTTGTTATTTCGGCAGGAGAGGGAGGTGCGACATGCGCGGCGTGCTGCTTTGGGCCTTGGGAATTCCGATCCCGGTGATCATCCTGCTCTACGTCTTCCACGTTCTCTGAACGGCGCGCGCCCGCGGCTCACATGAAGAGGTGCTCGCCCGCGAGTCCCTGATAGAGCGACGCGACATAGTCGCCATAGCCGTTGTAGAGCAGCGTCGGCCGCCGCCCGTCGACGCCAAGCACGCGCTCCGTCGCCTGGCTCCAGCGCGGATGCGGCACATCCGGGTTTACATTGGCCCAGAAGCCGTATTCGCTGCTCTGCAGTTTCTCCCAGAAGCTGACCGGCCGCTTGTCGGTGAAGCTGAACTTGACGATCGACTTGATCGATTTGAAGCCGTATTTCCACGGCAGCGCCAGGCGCAGCGGCGCCCCGTCCTGGCGCGGCACCGGCTTGCCGTACATGCCGGTGACCAGGAAGGCGAGTTCGTTGGTCGCCTCCGCCATGGTCAAACCCTCGACATAGGGCCAGGGATACCAGAACTGCTTCTGGCCGGGTGCCACTTTCGGATTCTCGAAGGTCTCCATCCGCAGGTACTTGGCCGAGGCAAGCGGCTGGGCCATGTCGACGAGTGCCTTCAGCGCAAAGCCGCTCCACGGCACCGCCATCGACCAGGCTTCGACGCAGCGATGGCGATAGAGCCGCTCCTCGAGGGTGGCGCGCTTCAGCAGATCGTCGATGCCCAGTGTCATCGGCTTCTCGACCATGCCGTCGATGGCGATGGTCCAGGGCCGGATGGGCAGCTCCTGTGCATCCTCGGCAATCGTCTTCTGCGAGCCGTATTCGTAGAAATTATTGTAGGTGGTGGCGAGCTTCTCGTCGGTGACCGGCCGGTCGAGGGTGTAGCGCTCATTGCGCCTGGCGGGATAGAGCCCGGCCGAGGGATCGGCCGGCGCCGCGGCCAGCGCCACCCGGGCCGGGGAAGCGGCGGCGGTCAGCGCGCCCAGCCCCATCGCCTGCAGGATGCGGCGCCGGTCATGGAACATCGCCTCGGGGGTGGCCTCGCTCTCGCGCAGCTCCCAGCCGCGCTTGCGCTTGATCAGCATGCTGCTCTCCTCGTCGGCTACCGCCCCTGGGGAACCAGATAGAGCCCGCTGGGGGCCGGGGCAAATCACGCCCGCGCGAGGCGGGCCATGCCTGGAGGTTCGCAGACCAAGCCGAAAGGTTACTGCGCCGCCTGCTCGCCGCGCCCCGCCAGCGCCCGCTCCGCCAGCTTGCCGGTCAGCTCCTGGAGGTGGTCGAAGCGGTCGGTATAGGTGCCCACCCCGAGGGTCACCGAGCGCAGCTCGACGATGAGATCGTGCAGCTCGGCCTGCGGCAGCTGCGCCGCGACCACGTCCCAGCCGTCCCAACCGGGCTTGGCGTCATAGCCCAGGATCTGGCCGCGCCGGCCGGAAATCACCCGCTGCACCCGCGAGGTGAAGGCGTTCGGCACCGAGATCTCGACGTAATGGATCGGCTCGAGCAGCACCGGCTCGCATTTCGGCATGGCCTCGCTCATCGCCATGCGGGCGCAGGTCTTGAACGCCTGGTCGGAGCTGTCGACGGCGTGGAACTGGCCGGTCAGCAGCGTCACCGACACGTCGACCACGGGAAAGCCGAGCGGGCCGTGGCGCAGGAATTCCATCACGCCTTCCTCGACCGCGGGTATGTAGTTGCGGGGAATGGCACCGCCGACCACGCCGTCGGTGAAGCTGTGGCCGGTGGCGCGCGGCAGCGGCCGCACCTCGATCTGGATGTCGGCGAACTGGCCGTGACCGCCCGACTGGCGCTTGAAGCGCGCGTGCTGCGCCGTGCCCTTGCGGATCGTCTCCTTGTAGGGGATTTGCGGCTTCCGCGCCGTCACCGGCAGGTTGTACTTGTTGCGCAGCCGGTCGATGGCGATCTGCAGATGGATGTCGCCCTGCCCCCACAGCACCATCTCCTGCAGCTCGGCGCTCTGCTCCAGATGCAGCGTCGGATCCTCCTCGACGAGCTTGGCGATGGTCGGGGTGAGCTTGACGTCGTCGGCGCGCTTTTCCGCGACGAGCGCCAGCCCATAGACCGGCTTGGGCAGCAGCGGCCGCGGCAGTTGCGGCGCGGCACCGGTGGCCAGCACCGCGCCGGTGGCGACACCCTCCATCCGCGCCAGCGCCACGACCTCGCCCGCCTGCGCCGCCACAAGCTTTTCCTGATGCGCGCCGGTCAGCCGCAGCACGCCGGCCACCCGCGCGCCGCCCAGCGTCATGCCGTCGCTCACCTGCCCGCTCCAGACACGGGTCAGCGACAGTTTGCCCGAATGCGGCGCGTGGTAGGTCTTGATCACCTGCGCCACCGTATCCCTGGCCGGCGCGGCGAGGCCCAGCCGCGCCGCGGTCTGCGCCACGCCGGGGGTCTCGTGGCGCAGCGCCTTCCACAGGCGGCGAACGCCGTGATCCTGCAGCGCCGAGCCGAGAAACACCGGCACGATGCGGTCGCCGCTCAGGTTCTGCGTCAACTGGCGATAGATCTCGTCCTTCGAGGGCTGCACGTCCTCGAGCAGCTGCTCCAGCAGCTTGTCGTCGAAATCGGCGAGCTTTTCGATCAGGCCGGCGCGCGTCAACCGCTCCTCCTCGAGCAGGTCGTCGGGCAGCTTGATCAGGTCGGAGGCCTCGCCGGGCTTGTATCTGTAGGCACGCTCGCTGACCAGATCGACATAGCCGATCGTCTTGCCCTCGGGATCTGGCAGCGGCACCTGGCGCAGCACCAGCGGCTTCTGCGACACCGACTGCAGCGCCGCCAGTACCTCGCTGACGCGGGCGTTGGCGCTGTCCATCTTGTTGATGAACACCATGTGGGGAATCTGGTGGTCGTCCAGAAACTTGAAGAGCGGGCTCAAGGTCAGCACCCGCTCTGTTTCCGGCTCGCAGACCACGACCGCCACATCGGCCGCGAGGAGGGAATTTTGCGCCTCCCACGCCAGTTCGACCGATCCCGGGCAGTCGAGGATGGTCCAGGGATCGCCGAGGAAAGTGGCGGCGGCGACGTTGAGCTCGGTTGACATCTGCCGCGCCCGCGCCTCGACGCTGTGATCGCCGACCGTATTGCCGTCCTTGATCGCGCCGCGGCGATGGGTCGTGCCGCTGGCGAAGAGCAGCGCTTCGAGCAGGCTGGTCTTGCCCGAGAGGTAGGGCCCGACCAGCGCGGCGCAGCGCGGTCCCGCGGATCTGTCGGTCATGCACGCCTCCATCCCGTCCAGAGCGGGCATCGTTGCCGGCGCGCGAGAGACCGCCACGCACGGGCGACGCCTCTTCAGAGCAACCATGGTCGCGCGGCCATCGGCGCGGCGCAACGGGAAATTCCGCCGCAGCGCCAGGAAGTTAACTATGCATATCGCATAGACCAGAGGGCGATCACTCCGCGGCGGCACCCGCAGCGGGTCCAGCCTCGCGCGACGCGTCCTCCTTGGCCTTGCGTTCGAGCCGCTTGGCCGTCTCCTCGAAGCGGACGGCACGTCTCATCGCATCCTGCTGCCCGCTTCCCTGAAGAAAGAGCGCGAGCCGGCGCGTCTGCAACGACAGGAGCCGCCACTGCCGCGCAATGTCGGTGTATGAGACGGGCTGGCCGTCGCGCTCCTCCACCGCCTCAGCTCCGAGCACGACGGCCGCCCGGCGCACAGATCGGGGCCGGCACAGCGGCGCCTGCACAATCGGACAGGACGATCCGTCTCGCCATCACGCCACCTCCGGTCAGGAGCAATCGATCGTCAGGCGATGCCCTGCGACATCGCGCCCGCCGTAAGCACGCTACCGCCGAGCGCGGGCGGCGAGAATACGCGCGAGCACGTATCCCGCGCCCGCCCGCGAAAATCGTGGAGCCCCGCCGAGGGTGGCGGGGCTCCACGCAGTGGCGCTTCGGTCCTTGATAACGCATCTGCTGCCGCCGAACCGGGGCCAGATGCATCGGCCCTTACCAAACCACGCATCTGGCGATCCCGTCGATACGTGCTCGCACGTATCCAAGCCTGGCCGCGACGGCCGGCCGAGGGCGGTCACTCCCGTTTGGCTGCCTCGTCGCCCTCGCGCTCATGCGATATGCTCTCCTGGGCCTTGCGCTCGAACAATTTGGCGGTTTCCTCGAACCGTGCGGCGCGCCTCATGGCTTCCTCATGCCCGGTTCCCTGGAGGAAGAGCGCGAGACGGCGCGTCTGCAACGCCAGCAGCCGCCACTGCCGCGCGATTTCGGAGTAGGAGGTTGCCTGGCGATCGCGCTCGTCCACGCTTCAGCTCCCGCCAACGCTCATGTCGCCGCCATGCGCGCGAACCCTTGCGCCCGGCGTTCCCCGGCATCGGCGAGCGCAGCGAGATAGGCGTCGCGCCATCCCTCAATCGTGTTGTCGCGCAGGATCGCGATCATCGAACGCCATCGCTCCTGCCGTTCTTCGCGCGGCATGGCAAGCGCGCGGTGGAGCGCGCCGGCGATCTCCGACGTGTCGATGGGGTTGACCAGCAACGCGCCGCCCAGCTCCCTGGCCGCGCCGGCGAAGCGCGACAGGACCAGCACGCCGGGATCCGATGCGGTCTGCGCGGCGACGAACTCCTTCGCCACCAGGTTCATGCCGTCGCGCAGCGGCGTCACCAGCCCGACATGCGCCAGGCGGTAGAAGGCGGCGAGCGTCTGGCGCGAGAACCCCTTGTTCACGTAGTGGATCGGCGACCAGTCGCATTCGGCGTATTTGCCGTTGATGCGGCCGGCTGACGCCTCGAGCTCGCGCCGCAGCGCGCGATAGTGCGGCAGCTCGTCGCGCGAATGGGGCGTCACCTGCAGATAATCCACCTCGCGCCGATGCTCCGGGTGCTCCTCGAGGAGCTTCTCGATCGCCTTGAAGCGCTGCGCGATGCCCTTGCTGTAATCGAGACGGTCGACGCCGATGACCAGGCTCCGACCATGGACACTATCCGCCAGGCGGCGCACCTCCATCGACTGCGCCGCGTGACCGGCGGCGCCGGCGAATGCGTCGGCGTCGATGCCGATGGGGAACACGCCGGTGCGGCACGTCCTGCCGCCGGCGAGGAACCGGCCGCCGCCGGCTTGCCGACCCGAACCGAGCTTCCCGACGCATCCGAGATATGCCTGCCGGGACTCCTCGGTCTGGAAGCCCACCAGATCGTATGCGCCAAGCGCCGCGATCAGTTCCTCGTGCCGCGGCAAGGCGGTGAAGACATCGGCAGACGGAAACGGCGTGTGCAGGAAGAAACCGATCGGGTTTCCGACACCGAAGCGCCGAAGCGCCGCCGCGAATGGGATCAGATGATAATCGTGCACCCAGACGAGATCGTCCGGCTGCAGCAGCGGCAACAGGCTGCGCGCCATCCGCGCATTGACCTGCAGGTAGCCCTCGTAATGGTCGCGGTCATAATCGACGAGACCGAGACGGTAATGCAGGATGGGCCACAGCGTGGCATTGGAGAAACCGAGATAATACCGCTCGTACTCCGCGCGCGTGAGATCAAGCGTCACATAGGTCGTCGCGCCGGATGTCAGCGTTCTCGGCGCTCCGGCATCGCTTTCCGCGACATCGCCGCTCCAGCCGAACCAGAGGCCGGGACGTCCGCGGAGTGCCTCTCGCATCACCACGGCCAGCCCTCCGGCCGAGGCGGCGCGGGCCTGGGGAGCACTTACGCGATTGGATACGGCGATCGTTCTCGCCAATATACTACCTTTGGCTAGCGCGGCTCGACCATAAGGGCGAGCCTCGGGCGGTGAGCGCGTCTCTCGAATCCCGCACGCAGAGAAGGCTATCCGCATCTTCCCTTGCCGCGCCGAGCGCCGAGAACCCACTAGCTATCGCAGAGCGGAAGCTGAGAGAATACGCGCGAGCACGTATCCGCCTGCGGAGGATCGAGTGAGAGCAAGGATCGCAGACGCGCCGCTGCGACGCACATGGACGGCCGGCATCTTTCGTGCCGACGGCCTCTGGCCGAAGCTTGCGCTTTCGCTTGGCTATATCGTTCTCTACGTCGCCTTCGATCGCCTCAGCTTCCTGGAGCCGCTTGCCGGCGTCGACATCACGCCGTGGAATCCACAGCCGGGCCTGACCCTCGCCTTGCTCGTCGCCAAGGGCTGGGCCTACCTGCCGGTGGCGATGGCGGCGGAGATCGTCTCGAGCAAGATCGTGCCGCTGGTCGACATTCCGCTCTCCGTGGCGGTGCCGGCCGCGCTCGCCTCGACGGCCAGCTACGCCGCAGCCGCGACGGTGCTGCGACGCCATCTCGGCGGCCGGGCGGAATTGCAGCGCACCGGCGACGTCATGGTGCTGATCGCGGTCGTGATCGCGGCAGCCGGCGCGGCGACGCTCGGCTTCGTCGCGATCTATACCGCCGGCGGCCTGCTGCCGGCGGCAGACTTCGCCGAAGCGGATGTCCAGCTCTGGATCGGCGACGCGATCGGCGCGGTGGTTATCACGCCCCTGGCACTCGGCCTGCTGTCCCTGGGCCGGGCCGGCATCCGGTCGTTCCGCGCGCGGCCGGCCGAAATCGCGGAGACGCTGCTGCAGCTGCTAGGCATCGTCGGCGTGCTGTTCATCGTGTTCGGCTTCACGCACGACCGCTACATGTTCCGGCTCTTCTATCTGCTGTTCGTGCCGCTGATCTGGATCGCGGTGCGGCGCGGATTGGCGGGCGCCGGCTGGGCCGTCCTTGCCATCCAGCTCGGTCTGATCGCGGCGCTCGAATTCGAGAACGCGCAGGTCGCGACGATCCGCCAGTTTCAGCTGGTCATGTTCGCCGTGGCGACGACCGGCCTCATGCTGGGCGCCGCGGTGACCGAGCGCCATCGCGCGCTGCGCGCGCTCGCCGATAGCGAGAGCCGGCTTGCCACCATCGTCGACACGGCGCGCGACGCGGTGCTGACGATCGACGGCGCCGGCCGCATCGGATCGGCCAATCCGGCGGTCGCCCGGTTGTTCGGGCATCCGGCGCCGCTTCTGGTCGGGCGCGACGTGCGCGAGCTGATCGAGACGCCGGAGCCGCTGGCAAGCTTCGTTCCCGCCGACTCGGTGCCGTCCGACCCGGCGGCGCCCTGGCAGCTCGAAGGCAAGCGCACCGACGGTCGGCCTTTCCCGATCGAGGTCACGGCGGGAAGATTCGGCGCCGCCGACGACGCGCACTACACCCTGGTGGTCCGCGACGTGACCTCGCGGCGCGACGCGGAGATGCGCATGCGGAGCCACGAGTCCGAGATGGCACAGGGATCGCGGCTGTCGCTCGCCGACGCCCTGGCGACAGCGATCGCTCATGAGATCAACCAGCCGCTGACCGCGATCACCACCTTCGCCCGCGGCTGCCTGCGCATGATCCGGGCGCCGCACCCGGAGACGCGCATGCTGCAAGAAGGCATCGAGCACATCGCGCAACAGGCCGAGCGCGCCGGCGACATCATCGAACGGCTGCGCGATTTCGTTCGCGGCGGGACCTGCCAGCTGTCGCCGTCGGATGTGAGAGTGATGCTCGACGCCGCGGTGGCGCTCATCGAGACCGAGGCCAGCCAAGGCAACGTCAGCGTGTCGTTCGACGTGCCCGCCGATCCGCCGCGCGTCATGGCCGATCGCCTTCAGGTCGAGCAAGTGCTGGTCAACCTGCTGCGCAACGCCATCGATGCCGCCGCCGGCGCGGCCGAGCGGCGGGTGGATATCGCCGTGCAGCCGATTGCCGGCGGACAGCTGCAGGTCGCCGTCGCCGATTCCGGACCGGGGGTCAGCGACGAGGTCGCGAGCCGGCTGTTCGATCCCTTCGTCACCACCAAGACGGGCGGGATGGGCCTCGGCCTGTCGATCAGCCGCTCGATCATCGAGGCGCATGGCGGCCGCCTCGAACTGCTCCGCAGCGGCGATACCGGCAGCGTCTTCGCCTTCACCTTGCCCGTTGCCGCGGCCGAGGCGCGCCTATCGTGACCGACGGGACCGTCTTCCTGGTCGACGACGACGAGGCGGTGCGCCGCGGCATCTCGTTCCTGCTGCGCGCCGCGGGCCACACGATCCAGGCCTTCCCCGCGGCGGCGGCGTTTCTCGAAGCCTACGATCCCGAGAGCCGCGGCTGCCTGCTTCTCGATGTCCGCATGCCGCGGATGACCGGCCTGCAGCTGCAGCGGGCGCTCGCCGCGCGCGGCTGGCAGATTCCGACGATCTTCGTCACCGGCCACGCGACCGTGCCGATGGCGATCGCGGCGATGAAGGCGGGAGCGTTCGACTTCATCGAAAAGCCGTTGCGCGACGAGGCCCTGCTGGAGAGCGTCGCGCGGGCGCTGGCGTGGAGCAGGAACCGCCGGGACGAAGACGTTCAGCTCGCCGAGATCAGCGCCCGCGCCGCGCTTCTCACGGCGAGGGAGCGCGAGATCCTCATGCATGTCGCCGCCGGCGAGCCCAACAAGACGATCGCCCGCCGGCTCGGCATCAGCTACCGCACGGTCGAACTGCACCGCTCGCACATCCTGGAAAAGATGAAGGCCCGGACCTTGGCCGAACTGATCCGCCTGGCGCTGCTGATGGAGCATCCCGGCGCCGGCGCGCGGAATTAGGATCGGCGCCGGCCAGCAGTGCGGCAGCCGACGCGGATATGCCGCGCCGCCGCGAACGGACCATTGGCGGGCGTGTCGGACCATCGGCGGGCGTTGACATGCGGTATTAACGTTGATATCAACGTTTTGTCGACTTCACGCACCGGCGTCCGTCTTGCGCGACGTCGCGCATGGTGCCGGGAAGCGAGACGGAGGCGCGCCGAGATGAAGCTTCCCTATCGTTGGGTGATCGTCGGGGCGGGCGCGCTCATCACGTGCGTCGCCATTGGGGCGATGTTCTCTTTGGCGGTGTATCTGCAGCCGATGTCGGCGGCGACGGGCTGGTCGCGCGCGGGAATATCGAGCGCCATGACCCTCGATTTCCTGACCATGGGCGTTGCCGGCTTCGGCTGGGGCGCGGCAAGCGACCGCTTCGGCCCCCGCATCGTCGTGCTGATCGGCGCCGTGCTGCTCGGGCTTGGACAGGTGCTGGCGAGCCGGGCTGCGTCTCTCGCCGGATTTCAGCTTGCGTATGGCGTTCTCGTCGGCGTCGCCGCCGGCGCTTTCTTCGCGCCGATGATGGCGACGGTCACAACCTGGTTCGAGGACAACCGCGGTCTCGCCGTCTCGCTCGTCTCTGCCGGCATGGGCGTGGCGCCGATGACGATATCGCCGTTCGCGCGCTGGCTGATCTCGACCTATGACTGGCGCTTCGCAATGACCATTATCGGCGTCGTCGCCTGGGCATTGCTCATTCCGGCGGCGCTGTTGGTGCGCCGGCCGCCGGGCGCGCCGACCGGCATCCCTCTGCCGGGTCCGATCGCCGCCGCAGTCGGAACCGACCTGTCCATCGCCCAAGCGCTCCGCTCGCCCCAGTTCATGGTTCTGGCGCTCACCTTTTTCTGCTGCTGCGCCGCGCATTCCGGGCCGATCTTTCACACCACGAGCTACGCCATCGCTTGCGGCGTTCCGCCGATGGCAGCCGTCAGCATTTACAGCGTCGAAGGCCTTTCGGGATTGGGTGGGCGACTCGTGCTCGGCATCCTGGCCGACCGGGTCGGCGTCAAGCCGGTGCTGGTCGCGGGCCTCTTGGTTCAAGCGGTTGCGATCGGAACCTATGTCTTTGTCCATCGGCTGGGCGAGTTTTACGCGCTCTCGGTGGATTTGGGGGCGGCTTACGGCGGCGTGATGCCCCTCTATGCGGTGCTGGTGCGCGGGTATTTCAGCCCACGTATCATGGGCGCGGTGATCGGCGCGGCGACCATGGCGTCGAGCATCGGCATGGCCTTCGGCCCGCTGGCGGGCGGCTGGGCGTTCGACACCTACGGCGGCTACGGCCTGCTCTATATCGGCTCGTTCGCCGTCGGCCTCGGCGCCGTGGCCATGGCGCTCGCGTTCCCGCCGCTGCCGGCGCGGCGCGAGCGGCTGAGGCCCGCATGAGCGTTTGCGATAAACCCCAACCAAGGCGGAGACCGATCCGATGGACGCCAGAACCAAACCCCTGATTCCGGCCGCCGAGCTGGCGGACAACAACCCTGTCCGTTTTCCCAACGAGGGCGTCGACTATCGCGCCGCCCGCACGGCGCTCCTTGCCGAGGAGATCGAGTTGCGGCGCCACATCGAACGCGTCGCCGCCCAGCGCCGCGCGCTGCCGCCCGGCGGCGAGGTGATCGGCGACTACCGCTTCCAGGGCGAGGATGGCGCCGCCGATTTCGCCGGGCTGTTCGGCGACAAGGAAACGCTCGCCGTCTACAGCTATATGTTCGGCCCACAGCGCGAGCGCCCTTGCCCCATGTGCACGAACCTGTTGGGCGCCTGGGAGGGTAACGCCGCAGACATCGGGCAGCGCATCTCGCTCGTCGTGGTCGCCCGCTCGCCGATCGAGCGCCTGGTCGCCTGGAAGCGCGAGCGCGGCTGGAAGACCCTCCGCCTCTACCGCGATCTCAACGAGGCCTATTCCCGCGACTATTTCGGCCTCCTGCCGGACGGCTCGGAGGTCCCGGCCTTCAACGTGTTCACGCGCCGCGACGGCACCATCCGCCACTTCTGGGCCGGCGAGATGACCGGCGCCACCGCCGATCCCGGCCAGGACCCGCGCGGCGCCCCCGACCCCGCGCCCCTCTGGATGGTGCTGGACTGCACGCCGGAAGGCCGCGGCCTCGACTGGTATCCGAAACTGGACTACCACGCCTGACGGCGCTGGCTCGACGCCCCTGCGCCGGACGGGTTCGCCGAAACCTCAGCCGTCGCAGCCGGCCCGCCGCCGCGGGCGGCCGCGCCGCGCCCGATCGCGTCAGCGCAGCGCAGCGCAGGCGCGCTGGATGCGGGTGCACGCTTCGGTGAGCGCCTCGGTCGAGGTCGCATACGAGATGCGGAAATGCGGCGACAGGCCGAAGGCCTCGCCTTGCACCACCGCCACGCCTTCGGCCTCGAGCAGATACTCGACGAAATCGGTGTCGCTGCCGATCACCTTGCCCTTGGGCGTGCGCTTGCCGAGCGTGCCGGCGCAGGAGGGATAGACGTAGAACGCCCCCTCCGGCCGCGGGCAGTGCAGGCCCGGCGCGCGGTTGAGCCGCTCCACCACCAGGTCGCGCCGCGCCTTGAAGCTGGCATTGTGCTTGGGGATGAAGTCCTTCGGCCCGTTCAGCGCCTCGACCGACGCGGCCTGGCTGATCGAGCTCGGATTGGAGGTCGACTGCGACTGCAGCGTGGTCATTGCCCGGATCAGCTCCGCCGGCCCGCCGGCGAAGCCGATGCGCCAGCCGGTCATGCAATAGGCCTTGGAGACGCCGTTGAGCGTCAGCGTGCGCGGATAGAGCCTGGGCTCGATCTCGGCGATGGTGGTGAATTTGAAATCGTCGTAGACGAGGTGCTCGTACATGTCGTCGGCCAGCACCCAGACGTCGGGATGCCGCAGCAGCACGTCGGCGAGCGCGCGCAGCTCCGCTTCGGTGTAGGCAGCGCCGGTCGGGTTGGAAGGCGAGTTGAGGATCAGCCACTTGGTCTTGCGCGTGATCGCCTGTTCGAGATCCTCGACGCGCAGCTTGAAGCCGTTGTTTTGCGGGCACTGCACCGCCACCGGCGTGCCCTCGGCGAGCAGCACGATGTCGGGATAGGAGACCCAGTAGGGCGCCGGGATGATGACCTCGTCGCCGGGATTCACCGTCGCCAGCAGCGCGTTGAACAGCACCTGCTTGCCACCGGTGCCGACGATGATCTGCTGCGGCGTGTAGTCGAGGTGGTTCTCGCGCCGGAACTTGGCGGCGACCGCCCGCTTCAGCTCGGGCGTGCCGTCGACCGCGGTGTAGCGCGTGTCGCCGCGCCGGATCGCCGCCACCGCCGCCTCGCGAATGTTCTCGGGCGTATCGAAATCGGGCTCGCCGGCGCTGAGGCTGATGACGTCGCGGCCGGCCGCCTTCATCTCCAGCGCCAGCTTGGTGATGGCGAGGGTGGCGGACGGCTTGATGCGCGACAGGCGGTCGGCGAGGAAGGGCATGGCGAAAAACCGGACTCTGAGGTGGAAGCCCCGTAAACTAATGCCAAGCGCCGCAGCGCGCAACCGCGCCGCAGGCACCGCGCCGCAGGCGCCGGCGCCGCAATTTCCGCCACGACCGAGCCCGGCGGAAACAAAGCAACGGGGGAGCCGCGGATCGGCATATATTCTTTCCGCCGGCGCGGCGCGCGCACGCTCTGGCATCCCCGGGACGCAAGCCTTATCTTATGCCTCCATGCCGCCCGTCATCGCCACCCGCGCACCGGCCGAAAGCCGCCAGCGCTTCGCCATCCATTCGGAGTTCCAGCCGGCCGGCGACCAGCCGCAGGCGATCGTGGAGCTGACGGCGGGGATCAACCGCGGCGAGCGCGAACAGGTGCTGCTGGGGGTCACCGGCTCGGGCAAGACCTTCACCATGGCGCATGTCATCGAGCGCACGCAGCGCCCGGCGCTCATCCTCGCCCCCAACAAGACGTTGGCGGCGCAGCTCTACGGCGAGATGAAGAGCTTCTTCCCCGACAATTCGGTCGAGTATTTCGTCTCCTACTACGACTACTATCAGCCCGAGGCCTATGTGCCGCGGACCGACACCTATATCGAGAAGGAATCCTCGATCAACGAGCAGATCGACCGGATGCGCCATTCGGCGACGCGCGCCATCCTGGAGCGGCGCGACACAGTGATCGTCGCCTCCGTCTCCTGCATCTACGGCATCGGCTCGGTCGAGACCTATTCGGAGATGACTTTCAGCCTGTCGGTTGGGCAGCGCGTCAACCGCACGCAGCTCCTCGCCCGGCTGGTCGAGCTGCAATACCGCCGCAACGACGTCAATTTCATCCGCGGCACCTTCCGCGCGCGCGGCGATACGGTCGAGATCTTCCCGGCACATTACGAGGATCGCGCCTGGCGCCTGTCGCTGTTCGGCGACGAACTCGAGGCGATCCACGAATTCGATCCGCTGACCGGCGAGAAGAGCGGCGCGCTCGACGAGATCACCATCTATCCCAACAGCCATTACGTCACGCCAAAGCCGACGCTGATGCAGGCGATCGAGCAGATCAAGCTCGACCTGAAGCAGCGGCTGGAGGAGTTCCACGCGCAGGGCAAGCTGCTCGAGGCGCAGCGACTGGAGCAGCGCACCACCTTCGACATCGAGATGATCGCGGCCACCGGCGCCTGCGCCGGGATCGAGAACTATTCCCGCTATCTCACCGGGCGCAAGCCCGGCGAGCCGCCGCCGACCCTCTTCGAGTACCTGCCCAAGGACGCGCTCGTCTTCTGCGACGAGAGCCACGTCACCATCCCGCAGCTCGGCGGCATGTTCCGCGGCGACTATCAGCGCAAATCGACGCTCGCCGAATTCGGCTTCCGCCTGCCCTCCTGCATCGACAACCGGCCGCTCAAATTCGAGGAGTGGGACGCGATGCGCGGCCAGACGGTCTGCGTCTCGGCGACGCCGGGGCCGTGGGAGATGGAACGCACCGGCGGCGTCTTCGTCGAGCAGGTGGTGCGGCCGACCGGGCTGGTCGACCCCGTCTGCATCATCCGCCCGGTCGAGAACCAGGTCGACGATCTGATGGCGGAATGCCGCGACTGCGCCCTCAAGGGCCAGCGCGTGCTGGTGACGACGCTGACCAAGAAGATGGCCGAGGCGCTGACCGAGTATTTCCACGAGAACGGCCTGCGCGTGCGCTACATGCATTCCGACGTCGACACGCTGGAGCGCATCGAGATCATCCGCGACCTTCGCCTGGGCGTGTTCGACGTGCTGGTCGGCATCAACCTGCTGCGCGAAGGGCTCGACATCCCGGAATGCGCGCTGGTCGCCGTGCTCGATGCCGACAAGGAGGGCTATCTGCGCTCGCGCACCGCGCTGATCCAGACGGTCGGCCGCGCCGCGCGCAATCTCGAGGGGCGCGCCATCCTCTATGCCGACCGCATCACCGCCAGCATGAAGGCGGCGATCGACGAGACCAGCCGCCGGCGCGAGAAGCAGCAGGCCTACAACGCGGCCCACGGCATCACCCCGGAGAGCGTGCGCCGCGGCATCGCCGACATCCTGGAGAGCGTCTATGAGCAGGATCATGTCACCGTCGGTCTCGGCGAGAGCGCGCAGGCACATTACCAGGGCTCCAACCTCAAGACGGTAATCGCCGATCTTGAGAAGCAGATGCGTACCGCCGCCGCCGATCTCGAATTCGAGGAGGCGGCGCGGCTGCGCGACGAGATCCGCCGGCTGGAGCAGCTCGATCTCGGCCTCGCCGGCGACGCGGCGTCGAGCGCGGCCGCACCGGCGCCGCGGCCCTCCGGGCGCTCGATGGCCGGGCGCGCCGGCACCTCGGCGCGCGCGCTCGCCAAGGCCAAGGCGCGCGCAAAATCGCGGCGGGATCGCTGAATGGCGCCCCCGGCCTATCCCAAGTCGGCGCTGGTCACCGGCGGCGGCCGGCGCATCGGCCGCACCATCGCGCAGATGCTGGGCCGCGACGGCTGGGCGGTGGCGGTGCATTACCGCGACTCGCCGGCCGAGGCCGCGGCGGTCGCACAGGCGATCGCCGCCTCGGGCGGACGCGCCGTGGCACTGGCCGCCGATCTCGCCCGCGAGGCCGAGGTCGAGACGCTGCTACCGCGCGCGACCGAGGCGCTGGGGCCGCTCGGCCTGCTGGTCAACAACGCCTCGGCGTTCGAGAACGACACCGCGCTCACCGTCACGCGCGAGAGCTGGGACCGTCACCTCGAGACCAATCTGCGCGCGCCCTTCGTGCTGATGCAGCATTTCGCCCGGGCGCTGCCGGCGGCGGCGGAGGGAGTCATCGTCAACATCCTGGACGAACGGGTCTGGAACCTGACGCCCCATTTCGTCTCCTACACGCTGAGCAAGGCGGCGCTCTGGACCCTGACGCAGAGCCTCGCCATGGCCTTCGCACCGCGCATCCGGGTCAACGGCATCGGCCCCGGCCCGGCGCTGCCCAGCGCGCGGCAGAGCGAGGCGCAGTTCCGCCGCCAGCAGGCGATGATGCCGCTGCGGCGCGGCACCACCCCCGAGGAGATTGCCGCCGCGGTGCGTTTCATCTTGTCGGCACCGGCGATGACCGGTCAGATGATCGCGCTCGATGGCGGCCAGCACCTCGGCTGGGCGCAGCCCTCCGAACGCTCGGCGGTGGAGGAGTAAGGCAATGGTCATGAGCGACGGCGATCTCCGCACCGCCGCCCGCGCGCTTGCCGACGACACGGACGGCGGCCTGCGGCGCATCCTGGTGCGCGACCTCGTGCTGCATTGCGAGATCGGCGCCTTCCGGCACGAGCGCGGCGTGCGCCAGCGCGTGCGCGTCAATCTCGACTTGGCGGCGCGCGACGAGGGCGCGCCGCTCGGCGACGATCTGCGCAATGTCGTCTGCTATGATGAGATCGTCGGCGGCATCCGCCGACTCGTCGAGGCCGGACACGTGAAGCTGGTCGAGACCATGGCCGAGCGCATCGCCGAAATGTGCCTTGCCGACGCCCGCGTCCGCATCGTCCGCGTGCGGGTGGAGAAGCTCGACCTCTATCCCGATATCGATAGCGTCGGGATCGAGATAGAGCGCATTAACCCTCTCCCCTAAGTGCCTTAACCAAAGGGGATTTGCTGCCTGGAGCGGGCGCTTTGGCGAGTTGTTCACAGGGCTTCGCGCGGGCTTCGGTGATCCCCGATATGAAGGCGCGATTACAGTTTGTTACATGTGATTTACACTTGACACACAAAAAAAGTAACGATATCAAATAGATAAATAAATTGCCTATTTTTGAGGCAAACAGCTGAAACCTCAGGTTTGGCGCGCATACCACCCATGCGCTACCGGGTTTTCGACAGTTTTGTCCACAGGCGCCGTGGATATCCTTTCGCTGGCCTGGTCACCCTGTCCTTTGGAGGGGGACGGGCCGTACCCGGCTGGTTTGCGTTGACCGCAAGCGACGCGCGCGCCAAGTGAGAAGGCAATGACCGAGCCGAGCGACGGTGCTTTGGAGCCGAACCCGTCCGCCCCCGCGGGCGGCGGGCTGGCGCGCGGCATCGAGGCGATCCGCGCGGTGCTGCGCACCATGCCGGCCGGGCCGGGCGTCTACCGCATGCTCGATGCCAAGGGCGAGGCGCTTTACGTCGGCAAGGCGCGCAGCCTCAAGGCGCGCGTCGCCAACTACACCCATCCTGCCACCCTGTCCAACCGGCTGCGCCGCATGGTGGCCGAGACGCGGACGATGGAGGTGGTGGTCACGCATACCGAGGTCGAGGCGCTGCTGCTCGAGAACAACCTGATCAAGCGGCTGCTGCCGCGCTACAACGTGCTGCTGCGGGACGACAAGTCCTTTCCCTACATCCAGCTTACCGGCGACCACGATTTCCCGCAGATCGTGAAGCATCGCGGCGCACGCAGCGCGCCCGGCGACTATTTCGGCCCCTTCGCCTCGGCCGGGGCGGTAGCGCGCACCATCATCGCGCTGCAGCGCGCCTTCCTGCTGCGCTCGTGCAGCGACAGCGTCTTCGCCAGCCGCACCCGCCCCTGCCTGCTCTACCAGATCAAGCGCTGCAGCGCGCCCTGCGTCGGCCGCGTCGACAAGCCGGGATACGACCGGCTGGTCAACGAGGCGCGCGGCTTCCTCTCCGGTCGCAGCAAGGAGGTGCAGGAACGGCTGGCGCTCGGCATGCAGGAGGCCGCCGACCGGCTCGATTTCGAGACCGCCGCGCTCATTCGCGACCGCATTCGCGCCCTCACCCAGATCCAAGGCCGGCAGGACATCTCGATCGACGGCATCGAGGATGCCGACGTCGTCGCCGCGCATCAGGCCGGCGGCCATACCTGCGTCCAGGTATTCTTCTTCCGCGCCGGCCAGAACTGGGGCAACCGCGCCTATTTTCCCAGCCATGACCGGCAGATGCCGGTCGAGGAGGTGCTCGGAGCCTTTCTCGGCCAGTTCTACGACAACAAGCCGCCGCCGCATCTCGTCCTGCTGAGCCATGCGCCAGTCGACGCGGCCCTCCTCGAAGAAGCGCTGTCGAGCCGCGTCGGCCGCAGGGTCGAACTGGCGGTGCCCCAGCGCGGCGACAAGCGCAAGCTGCTCGACCACGCGCTGCTCAATGCCCGCGAGGCGCTGGGGCGGCGGCTGTCGGAGAGCGCCACCCAGCAGAAGCTGCTGGAAGGCGTCGCCCAGGCTTTCGGCCTCGACGCGCCGCCGCAGCGCATCGAGGTCTATGACAACAGCCACATCCAGGGCAGCCACGCGGTGGGCGCGATGATCGTCGCCGGGCCGGACGGCTTCATGAAGAGCGCCTATCGCAAATTCACCATCCGCGGCGAGGGCGGCGACGGCGCCGAGCCGCCGGCCGGCGACGGGCTCGCCGCCGCGATCGAGGCCTCGGCCGAGCCGGAAACCGAACGGCCGGCGCCGGGCGACGACTACGCCATGATGCGCGAGATGCTGCGGCGCCGCTTCGCCCGCGCCCTCAAGGAGGATCCGACGCGCGAGCGCGGCACCTGGCCCGATCTGCTGCTGATCGACGGCGGTGCGGGCCAGCTCTCCGTCGCACGCCAGGTGCTGGCCGATCTCGGCATCGACGACATCCCGCTCTGCGCCATCGCCAAGGGGCCGGACCGCAATGCCGGGCGGGAGCGCTTCTTCCGCCCCGGCCGCGAGCCCTTCGGCCTCGAGCCCAGGGACCCCGTGCTCTACTACTTGCAGCGCCTGCGCGACGAGGCGCATCGCTTCGCCATCGGCACCCACCGGGCGCGCCGCGCCAAGGCCATCGGCAGCTCGCCGCTCGACGACATCCCCGGCATCGGCGCGCGGCGCAAGAAGGCACTTCTGCACCACTTCGGCTCGGCCCGCGGCGTCTCGCGCGCCGGCCTCGCCGATCTCGAGCGGGTGGCGGGCATCAGCAAGGCGGTGGCGCAGAAGATTTATGACCATTTCCACGCCGAACCCTAAACGCGCTAGACTGGCGGCGATGTCCCGCGCCCCCCTGGCGGGACCGGATGAGCCATGCTGACCACCCTTCCGAATCTGCTGACGCTGTCGCGGATCGCCGCAATCCCCTTGGTGATCGTGACCTTTTACCTGCCGCCGCCCTACGGTCCCTGGATCGGCTGCGGCCTGTTCGCGCTTGCCGGCTTCACCGACTGGCTCGACGGGCGGCTGGCACGCCTGTGGAAGCAGCAATCGGAGCTCGGTCGCTTCCTCGATCCGATCGCCGACAAGCTGCTGGTGGCCGCGATCCTGTTCATGCTGGCGGCGCTGCAGCGCGTGTCGGAGCCGACCATCTTCCCGGCCCTGGTGATCCTCGGCCGCGAGATCATGGTCTCGGGTCTGCGCGAGCATCTGGCGGTGCTCAAGGTGCGCGTCCCCTCCTCGCGCCTCGCCAAGTGGAAGACCGGGCTGCAGATGGGCGCGATCGGCGTGCTGCTGGTGGGCGATTCCGGCCCGACCTACCTGCCGGTGACCTGGGTCGGCGAGCTGATGCTGTGGGCGGCGGCGGTGCTCACGCTGATCACCGGCTATGACTATCTGCGCGCCGGCCTCGTCCACATGACCGACGCGCCGCCGCCGGTCGAGGCGGCGAAGCCGAGCAGCGTCCGGTGACGGCGGCCAAACCGCTGCGCGTCTTCGGCCTCGCCGGCTGGAGCGGCAGCGGCAAGACCACCCTGCTTGCGCGTCTCCTCCCCGAGCTCATCGCCCGCGGGCTCGCCGTCTCGACGGTGAAGCACGCGCATCACAGCTTCGACATCGACCAGCCCGGCAAGGACAGCTGGCGCCATCGCGAGGCGGGGGCGAGCGAGGTGATGATCGCCTCGGCGCGGCGCTGGGCGCTCATTCACGAGCATCGCGACGCGGCAGAGCCGGCGCTCGACGCGCTCATCCGGCGGATGGCGCCGGTCGACCTGCTGCTGGTCGAAGGCTTCAAGCGCGACGCCCACGATAAGCTCGAGGTGCATCGCCCGGCGCTGGGCAAGCCGCTGCTCTGCCGCGAGGATCCGCATATCGTCGCGGTCGCCAGCGACGCGCCGCTGGCCGGGCTCGCCGTGCCGCTCCTGCCGCTCGACGACGCCGCGGCGATCGCGCGCTTCATCGTCGCTCATTGCCGCCTCGGGGCGGCATGACATGGCGCAGCTGAGCGACGATTGCTTCGCTTTCGGCGGCGAGCTGCTGTCGATGGCGGCGGCGCTGGAGCTGCTCGAGGCGCGCGCCGCGCCGGTGGTCGCAACCGAGCGCGTGCCGCTGGCCGCCGCGCATGGCCGCATTCTCGCCGAGCCGGTGACGGCGACGCAGGACGTGCCGCCGCACGACAATTCCGCGGTCGACGGCTACGCGGTGTTCTTCGACGATCTCGTCCCCGGCGCGCCGACCGTGCTGCCGGTGACCGGCCGCGCCGCCGCCGGCCATCCGCTGCCCGGCCCGGCCCGGCGCGGCGCGGCGGTGCGCATCTTCACCGGCGCACCGATGCCGGCCGGGCCCGATACCGTGCTGATGCAGGAGGATTGCAGCGAAACCGACGGCACGGTGCGCATCCCGCCCGGCATCGCCCGCGGCGCCAACCGCCGCCGTGCCGGCGAGGACGTGAAGGCGGGTGCCACCGTGCTGGCCGCCGGGCTGCGGCTGCGCGCGCAGGCGCTCGGCCTTGCCGCCGCGCTCGGCGTCGCCGATCTCGCGGTCTATCGCCGGCTGCGCGTCGCCCTCTTCTCCACCGGCGACGAACTGCGCGATCCCGGCGACGCGCTGCCGCCGGGCGCGATCTACGACGCCAACCGCTGCATGCTGCGCGCGCTGCTCGAAGGCCTCGGCGCCCACGTCACCGATCTCGGCATCCTGGCGGACGAGCGCGCCGGCATCCGCGCGGCGCTCGCCGCCGCCGCGCGCGAGCACGAGCTGATCGTTACCTCGGGTGGCATGTCGAGCGGCGAGGAGGACCACGTCAAGGCCGCGGTCGAGGCGCAGGGCCGGCTGCATTTCTGGCGCCTCGCCATCAAGCCGGGCCGCCCGGTCGCCCTCGGCCAGGTCGGGCGCGTTCCCTTCCTCGGCCTGCCCGGCAATCCCGGCGCCGTGCTGGTCACCTTCCTCATGCTGGCGCGGCCGCTGGTGCTGCGGCTCGCCGGTGCGCATCCCGCCGCGCCGCGCCGCTTCCGCGTCAACGCCGGCTTCGCCTACGACAAGCGCGCGAACCGCTGCGAATATGTGCGGGTGCGGCTCGAGCACGGCACGGAGGGCGGCTGGGTGGCGCGCAAATTCCCGCGCGACGGCACCGGCATTCTCTCTTCGCTGGTGGAATCCGAGGGCCTCGCCGAGATCGGCGAGGGCATCGTCCGCATCGAGCCCGGCATGAGCATCGACTTCATCCCGTTCGGTGAGGTACTGGAATGACCGACGGCCTCGATCTCGCCGATCCCCTCGCCGCCTTCCGCCTCGACGGCGAGGTGGCGGTGGTCACCGGCGCCGCCAGCGGCATCGGTGCCGCCATCGCCAGCGGCCTCGCCCGGGCCGGCGCGCGCGTGGCGCTGGTCGACCGCGATCTCGTCGGCGCCGAGGCCGGCGCCCGCGCGCTCGGCGACAGCGCACGCGCCTGGGCGCTGGACGTCGCCGAGGCCGCAGAGGTCGAGCGCGTCTTTGCCGAGATCGCCGCCGCGTGGGGACGCATCGACATGCTGGTCAACGGCGCCGGCATCGCCGTCCGCAAGCCGGCACTCGATCTGGCGGTCGTGGATTGGGAGCGGGTGATGGCGGTCAACGTCACCGGCTCCTTCCTCTGCGCCCGCGCCGCGGCGCGGCACATGCTGGCGGGGCGCGGCGGCCGCATCGTCAACCTAGCGTCGATCATGGGCTTTTCCGGCGGCATCTATCCCAACGCCGCCTATCAGACATCGAAGGGCGCGGTGGTCAACCTGACCCGCGCGCTGGCCATCGAATGGGCGCGCCAGGGCATCCGGGTCAATGCGGTGGCGCCGGGCTATGTCCGCACGCCGCTCACCGCCGCGCTGCTGCAACAACCGGAGGCGGTGGCGGAGATCGAGCGGCGGACGCCGATGGGCCGCATCGGCGAGCCCGCCGACATCGTCGGCGCCGTGCTCTACTTAGCGGGCCGCGCCTCGGCGCTGGTCACCGGCCACACGCTGCCGGTCGATGGCGGGTTCCTGGCGCAGTAGCGGGCATGCGCAGCAAAGAACGGACCTTTACGACGATCTCATGCTATAGCGGCGTCCTGGGTACCCGCTTGCGCGGGATGGTGGCTTGCAATTGTTTTCGTGCCGCCCGTCAACAGTTGAAATCAGCGCCCCGGAGCCATAGGTCTGGACCATGAAGCTGCTCTATTTCGCTTGGCTGCGCGCCAAGATCGGCATTGCCGAGGAGCGCGTCGATCCTCCGGCCGGGGTCGCCACCGTGGCGGCGCTGCTCGACTGGCTCAGGACCCGCGGCCCGGGCTTCGCCGAGGCGCTCAAGGACCTCAAGGTCGTGCGCGTCGCGGTCAATCAGGAACATGTCGGCCGGGACCATCCGCTGCGGCCCGGCGACGAGGTGGCGCTGTTCCCGCCGGTGACCGGAGGCTGAGCCATGATCCGCGTGCAGCGCGAGGATTTCGACATCGGCGCCGAGCTGGACGCGCTCTGCCGCGGCAAGACCGGCATCGGCGGGCTGGCGAGCTTCGTCGGCTTGGTACGCGACCTCGCCGGCGACCGCCGCATCGGCGCCATGACCCTGGAGCATTATCCCGGCATGACCGAGCGCGCGCTGGCCGAGATCGAGGCCGAGGCGCACCGGCGCTGGCCGCTCGACGCGGTGCTGATCATCCACCGTTACGGCCGGCTCGAGCCCGGCGAGCGCATCGTTCTGGTCGCCACCGCCTCGGCACATCGCCAGGCGGCCTTCGACGGCTGCCAGTTTCTGATCGACTGGCTCAAGACCAAAGCACCGTTCTGGAAGCTCGAGGAGACGCCGGAGGGGCCGCGCTGGGTCGACGCCCAGGCGAGCGACGACACCGCCGCCGAGCGCTGGAGCCGCTGAGCGCTCAGCCTTCCGCGGCGCCGTGGCGGCCCGCCCCCTTGGCGAAGCGCGCCGCGCCGTCACGGGTCTCGCCGCTCCGCAGCACCTCGGCGCCGCGGCGGAACTCGTTCGCCATCGCCGCCGCGACATCGTGATCCCATTGCTCGTATGCCGAGAGCCGGTCGCTCCGGAGGCAGAGCGGCGGCAGCGCCGCGAGTTCGCGGGCGAGCGCTTCGGCCGCCGGCCGCGACGCGCCGACCGGGACGACGCGGTTGGCGAGCCCGATCGCCAGCGCCTCCGCCGCGCCGACCGGCCGGCCGGTGAGGATCATGTCGAGGGCGCGGCCCTCGCCGATGAGCCGCGGCAGCCGCACCGTGCCGCCGTCGATGAGCGGCACGCCCCAGCGCCGGCAGAAGACGCCGAATACCGCATCCTCCTCGGCAACGCGCAGGTCGCACCACAGGGCAAGCTCGAGGCCGCCGGCAACCGCGTGGCCCGCCACCGCGGCGATCACCGGCTTGCCCAGCCGCAGCCGCGTCGGCCCCATCGGACCGATGCCGTCGGGCTTGGCCCAGCCGATGCCGGTCGCGGTCGCCGCCACTTTGAGATCGAAGCCGGCGCAGAACGTGCCGTGCGCGCCGTGGAGCACCGCGACGCTCGCCGCGTCGTCGGCGTCGAAGGCGGCAAAGGCGTCGGCGAGCTGCTGCGCCATCGCCGGGTTCACCGCGTTGCGCGCCTCGCGCCGGTCGATGATCACCGTGGTGACCGGCCCCTCCGTCTCGACGCGGATGGTCATCGCCGCCTCCGCCCGCTCGTCGCCGCCCGCTCGCGGCTCACCCCACCGGCATCATCCAGCCGTAGCGGTCGGCGATCGTGCCGTATTGGATGCCCTGGATCTCGTCATAGAGGCGCTGCAGCGTCTTGCCCGGCTTGTCTTCCGACCCGAAACGTAGCGTCCTGTCGCCGCGCGTGATCGACGAGATCGGCGTGATCACCGCGGCGGTGCCGCAGGCGCCGATCTCGGCGAACTCCTCGATCTCGTCCCAACGCACCGGCCGGTGCTCGACCTTGAGGCCGAGGTCGCGGGCGATCGTCCGCAGGCTGTCATTGGTCACGCTCTCCAGGATCGATGGCGATTTGGGCGTGACGTAGCGGCCGTCGCGGGTGATGCCGATGAAGTTCGAGGTGCCGAACTCGTCGATCAGGCTGTGGGTGGCGGCGTCGAGATAGAGCGAGACCGGATAGCCCTTCTGCTTGACCTCGATGTCGCCGACCAGCCCGGCAGCGTAGTTGCCGGCGGCCTTGACGTGACCGACGCCGTGCGGCGCGGCGCGATCGTAGTCCTCCTGGACATAGGCGCGCACCGGCACCATCCCGTCCTTGTAATAGGGGCCGACCGGCATGGCGAAGACGATGAAGGCGTAGTCGTCGCTGGGATGGACGCCGATGACCGCGCTGGTGCCGATCAGCAGCGGGCGGACATAGAGCGTCGCGCCGGTGCCGAAGGGCGGGACATAGGCATCGTTCTTGGCGACGATCATGCGCACGGCGTCGAGGAACACGTTTTCCGGCACCGGCGCCATCGCCAGCCGCTGCGCCGAATGCATCATGCGCCGGGCGTGGGTGTCGGCCCGGAAGCAGGCGACCTTGCCGCTCGCCTGGCGGAACGCCTTCAGCCCCTCGAAGCAGGACTGGCCGTAATGCAGGCAGGTGGCGGCGATGTGGAGAGTGAGGCTCGCGCCGGAGCACGCCGCCGCCGCCGACCAGGCGCCATGGCGGAAATCGGCCCTGGCGTAGACGCCGGTGTCGAGGTAGCGGAAACCCAGCTCTTTCCAGGAGATCGTCGTATCCATGTCGGTCTCTTCCGCTCGCTCCGCTCGGGGTTCTGCGCCATTATGGGCCGGACGGTCAGCCGGTGTAACAGTTTCGACGAAAATAAGTCAACATGTCTGACATAAAATCTGCCGCGAACCTGCTCTTCCTCCGCGAGGAGGAACTGCGCCAGGGGATCGAGCTCCTCTATTACGCCTATCGCGATTTCACCGCCGAGCCCGACTCCATGCTGGCACGCTACGGTTTCGGCCGCGCCCACCACCGCGTCATCTATTTCGTCGGCCGCCACCCGCAGATGAGCGTCAGCGACCTGCTCGGCATCCTGCGCATCACCAAGCAAAGCCTGAGCCGGGTGCTCGGCCAGCTGGTGCGGCAGGGCTTCATCCTGCAGCGGCCGGGCAGCCGCGACCGCCGCCAGCGGCTGCTGGAGCTCACCGAGAAGGGCGTCGAACTCGAGCGGCAGCTCTCGGAGAACCAGCGCCAGCGCATCGCCAAGGCCTATCGCGAGGCCGGCGCGCAAGCGGTCGAGGGCTTCCGCAAGGTCATGCTCGGCGTCATCGGCAGCGAGGCCGACCGCCGCCGCTTCGAGCGCGGCCCGCCGACGCGCTGAAGGCTTCGGTGTATAATGCCCGCCATGGACGGCACCGAACCGCATCTGCTGGTGGTCGATGACGATGCGCGGTTGCGCGAACTGCTGCGCCGCTATCTCGACGAGCACGGCTTTCGCGTCACCACCGCCGGCGACGCCGCCGAGGCGCGCGCCCGGCTCGCCAGCATCGCCTTCGACCTGCTGGTGCTCGACGTGATGCTGCCTGGCGAGACCGGGCTGGAGCTCACCCGGGGGCTGCGCGCGACCAGCCGCATCCCGATCCTGCTGCTGACCGCGATGGCCGAGCCGGGAGACCGCATCAACGGCCTCGAATGCGGCGCCGACGACTACCTCGCCAAGCCGTTCGAGCCGCGCGAGCTGGTGCTGCGCGTGCGCAACATCCTGCAGCGCGTGCCGCAGCCGCAGCTCGACAGCGCCGAGTTCCGCTTCGGCGCCTGCCGCCTCGACCTGACGCGCGGCGAGCTCTATCGCGGCGGCGACCCGGTGCATCTCACCACGGCGGAGAAGGCGCTGCTGATGGCGCTGGCGCGCCGGCAGGGCGAGCCGGTGTCGCGCGAGGCGCTGTCCGAGGAGGCGCAGTTCAGCGGCAATGTCCGCACGGTCGACGTGCAGGTGACGCGGCTCAGGCGCAAGATCGAGCGCGACCCGAAATTCCCGCGCTACCTCCAGACGGTGCGGGGCACCGGCTATGTCCTCAAGCGAGATTGAGCGCGCCGCGCTACCGGCCGGCGCCGCGGCGCCCGCGGCGGACAGTCATCGCCGCTGGTGGAAGCGGATGCTGCCCCGCTCGCTGTTCGGCCGCTCGCTCATCATCATCATCCTGCCGCTGGTGCTGGCGCAGCTGATCGCCACATGGATCTTCTACGACCGCCATTGGGACACGGTCGAGCGGCGGCTCGCCACCGGCGTCGCCGGCGACATCGCGCTCACGCTGGACTCGATGCGCTATGCCGACACCCCCGACGAGGTCGACGCGCTGCTGATGCGCGCCGCCGACGCCACCGACCTCTATTTCATCTTCCGGCCCGGCGAGAGGCTGCCGAACGACGTGCGCGAGGCCGGCGACAGCCGCATCGAGGAGCAGCTCGCCGCCGCGCTCGACGAGCGCGTCAACCGCCCCTTCCAGATCGACGCCGATTACGACCCCCGCGACATCCTGATCTCGATCGAGACGCATGACGGCGTGATGCAGGTGGCAGCGCCGCGCAAGCGGCTGTTCACCCCCACCACCTACATCTTCGTGCTGTGGATGGCGGGCTCTTCGCTGGTGCTGCTGGCGGTGGCCTCGCTGTTCATGCGCAACCAGGTCAAGGCGCTGCGCCGGCTGGCGGCGGCGGCGGAAAGCTTCGGCAAGGGCCGCGACGTGCCGCAGTTCAGGCTCGAAGGCGCCACCGAGGTCCGCCAGGCGGCGGCCGCCTTCCTCAAGATGCGCGACCGCATCCGCCGTCAGATCACCCAGCGCACCGAGATGCTGGCGGGCGTGTCGCATGATCTGCGCACGCCGCTCACCCGCATGCGCCTCGCCCTCGAGTTCCTCGGCCAGGAGGGGCCGGAGGTGGCCGAGCTCAGGGACGACGTGATTGTCATGGAGCGCATGGTGCAGGGCTATCTCGACTTCGCCCGCGGCGAAGGGCCCGAGCAGCCGCGCGACACCGATGTCGGCCTGCTCGTCGAGGAGGTCGCGGCCGCGGCACGGCGCGACGGCGCCGACATCTCGCTGGCGCTGCCGGAGGATTACGTGCTGCCGCTGCGTCCCGATGCGATGCGGCGCTGCATCGCCAACCTGCTGAACAACGCGCGGCGCTACGGCAGCCATGTCTGGGTGACGGCGGTGCCGGTCGCCGACGGGATCGACATCATCGTCGACGATGACGGGCCGGGGATTCCCGCAGCGCAGCGCGAGAATGTGTTCCGCCCGTTCTTCCGCCTCGACGCCGCGCGCAACCCCGCCACCGGCGGCGTCGGGCTCGGCCTCACCATCGCCCGCGACGTGGCGCGCGGCCACGGCGGCGAGCTGACGCTCGAGCAATCGCCGCAGCATGGGCTGCGCGTCCGCCTGCATCTGCCGCAATAGAACGTCGACCGCCTATCGCCTGGGCCGTGCGGCTCTCGTGCTTGCGGCAAAAAAAGAGGCCGCCCAAGGGGGCGGCCTCACCCGCGTCGCACACAGGGGGAATGATCGGCGACGCGTCGGACCGTTAGCGCGCGACCTTCTGCTTGGCGAATTCGCGCATCTCTTCGAAGCCCTCGGCGACCCGCTTCTGGATCACGTTGAAGGCTTCGGTATTGGCCTTGGTCACGAGCTCGGCGAGCTCGCGGGCATTGGCGACGCCCTTCTCGAACGCCGTCTTGGCGAACTCGGCGCTCTTGGCGATGCGCTCCTCGGGGGCGCCGGGCTGGCTCCAGTCGCGCACCAGGCTCGAGGCCTCGTCGACCGCCTGGCGGGCGAGTTCCACCTGGCGGCGGGCGACGGCCTGGACACCTTCGACCGCGAGCTGGTTGGCCTGGGTCAGCGCCTCGAGATTCTTGCGCTGGGCAGCGACGATCGATTCGATGTCGAGGCCGGGGAAGCTGAAGCCGGCAAACGCCTTGCCGACATCCATGTCAAGGAAAGTGTGCTTGCCGTTGGTCGTCATGGGTCGTTCCTTCGCGGGGTTAGCGCACGTATGTTGCGGTGCACAATAAGGCGAATATGGCGAGCCTCCCGGGCGGAGTCAAGCAAAACGAGCGAAAAAATATTGCAATGCGAAAGCGCCTCAGGCGGCGGCGGCCGCGGCGCTCAGTCCCAGCAACGATCCCACCCCTCTGAGGCGCCGGTCAAGCGCCGCCATAGTCCGGGCGAGGTCACCGCTGTCATCCTCCAGGAAGGTGCGGAACAGCGACAGGTAGACCCCGGCCAACACATGCGTGCGCATGCGGCCCTGCCAACCGGCGGCGGAGAGCCCCGCCGCTTCCAGCATCCAGCCCATCGAGCACAGCAGCGCCGGCGCGGCGAGCAATGCCGCCGGATCGCCGACGCTGTCGCGCAGGATGGCGCGCAGCGCGCCGCGATGCGGCGCCAGTGCGTCGAAGCGCCGCATCAGCAGGTCGAAAAGCCGGTCGCGGGACGGCTCGCCGGGGTCGCCGCCTTCGGCCAGCGCCGCGCGATCGACGCGGCGGTGGAATTCGGCGAGGAGCGCCGGCTTGGAGGGACAGGCGGCATAGGCCTCCACCAGCGTAAGCCCGGCCTCGGCGGCGATCTCGGCCAGCCCGGTCCGGCGCCAGCCTTGGCGCTCCGCCAGGCTCAGCGCGGCATCGACCAGCCGGTCCTTGGTGCCGGCGGCCGACCTCGCCGCGGATGTGCCGCGAGCCTTTCCAGCGCCCGCCCGCTTCACCATGGCAACCCTCCCGGACATCGCCCGTGTCGGGCCAGCATAGGCGAGGCTGCCCGGGCTGCGCCACTGCGGCGGGCGCGAGCGCGGCGCCGCGGGAGGGCGCGTCGCCGCCGCGTCAATCGGCGAGTTCGCGCGAGCGGCGGGCCGCGGCAAGCACGGCGCGGCGCAGCAGCGGCGCCAGGCCGTCGGCAGCCATCAGCACGTCGAGCGCCGCGCGCGTCGTGCCGCCCGGGCTGGTGACCGCCTCGCGCAGCGTCGTCGCGCTGTCGCGGGAAAGCCGCGCCAGCTCGCCCGATCCGGCCACGGTGGCGCGGGCGAGCCGGGCGGCGAGATCGGCCGGCAGGCCCGCCGCCACGCCGGCCTCGGCCAGGCATTCGATGAGCAGGAAGACATAGGCCGGGCCGCTGCCGGAGACTGCGGTCACGGCGTCGATCATCGCCTCGTCGGCGACCCAGGCGACCTCGCCCACCGCCGCCAGCAGGCGCTCGGCGAGATCGCGCTGCGCCGGGCTCACCCGCGGATTGGCACAGGCGACCGCGATGCCGCGGCCGATCGCCGCCGGCGTGTTGGGCATGGCGCGGACCACGGCGGCCTCCGGACCGAGCGCCCGGGCGAAGAATCCGAGGGTCTTCCCGGCCGCGATCGAGAGATAGAGCGCATCGGCGGCAAAACGGCGATAGGCCGGCAGCACCTCGGCCATCGCCTGCGGCTTGACCGCCAGGATCACCACCGCCGGGGCGACATCACCGGCGATCGCGTCGATCGAAGCCAGCAGCTCGATCCCGGGCCGGCCGGCGAAGGCGTCGGCGCCGGGGCCCGGCTCGACCACCACCAGGCGCCGCGCCAAGCCCCGATCGAGCCAGCCGCTCAGCAGCGCGCCTCCCATCTTGCCGCAACCGACGAGCAGCAGCGCCGGCCGCTGCGGCGCTGCATCGCCGCTCACGCCTCGCCCGCGGGATCGATCATCGCCGCGGCGATCGCCTCCTCGGCTCCCTTGCCGCCCCAGACCACCAGTTGGAAGGCCGGGTAGAAGCGCTCGCACTCGCTGACGGCGATGTCGACGAGATCCTCGATCTGCTCGACGCAGGGGCCGGCCGCGCCGCGCAGCAGCACGCCCTGGCGGAAGGAGGGCGACTGGGTGTCGGCGGTGACATCGAAATGGCCCAGCCACAGCCGCTCGTTGACCACCGCCAGCAGTTCGAAGATCGCGGCGCGGCGCGCCTTGGGCACTTTCATCTCGAAGGCGCAGGTGAAATGCAGCGCGTTGATCTCGCGCTGCCAGACGAAGAACAGACGATAGTCGCACCAGCGCCCGACGATCTCGACGACCATCTCCTCGTCGCTGGCGCGGTCATGCACCCACTCGTTCGCCTGGACGATCTCCTCGACGAGATCGATCGGATTGGCGGTGGAAACGACGGTTTCAAGGGATAAGGTGTTCATTCGCCCTCCTGCGGGCCATCGCGCATCGCCGGCCAAGCCAAAGGGCGATCCTCGGTATTTTGTGTGAACCACCCCCGGTCACCACAAGATGTAGCCTGCCAAAGCTGGCGGGGTGGCGCAAGCCTTGAGTTACCCACAACGCCCGAAAACACCGGGCTACAACGGCTCGACGGTCTTCGCCTTGCGCACCGCAGCGCGCGAGCGCAGCGGCCGCGCCGCCGTGCCGGCATCGAGCCGCGCCTCGAGCGCGGCGACGCGCGCGGCCAGCGCCTCCTGTTCGGCCCGCGCCTTGGCCGCCATCGCCTGGACGGCGTCGAATTCCTCGCGCCGCACCAGGTTCATGCGGCCGAGGATGCGCTCGAACTGCTCGCGCAGTCGGCTCTCGACCTCGCCGCGGACGCCGGTGAGCGTGCCCAGCGCGCCGGCGGCGACGCGGGCGAGATCGTCGAATAGGCGGTTCTCGGTCTGCATGGCGGCGTTGCTCTCCTCGTGACAAGCCCGGATCCGCATCCGGCTAGCACAGATATGGGCGGCGCCGGAACCGAATTCGACCGCTGCCGCGGCACCCTCTTTGCCGCGCCGCCGGCAGCGCTTATAACACCGGCGCGGCAGGGAAGGCCTTCGCGATGATCGTCATCACCGGCGGCGCCGGTTTCATCGGCTCGAATCTGGCGGCGGCGCTGGAGGAACGCGGCGAGCGCGACCTCGTCGTCTGCGACCGTCTCGGTCACGGCGACAAATGGCGCAACCTCGGCAAGCGCGAGCTGGCGGCGCTGCTGCCGCCGGAGGCGCTGTTCGACTTCCTCGCGCAGCACGCGCGCGAGATCAGGGCGATCTTTCATCTCGGCGCGGTGTCCTCGACCACCGAGACCGACGCCGATCTCATCATCGCCTCGAACTTCACCCTGTCGCAGCGCCTCTGGGAGTGGTGCACCGCCACCGAGACGCGCCTGCTCTACGCCTCCTCGGCCGCGACCTATGGCGACGGCAGCGCCGGCTTCGACGATGACGGCACCCCGGCGGCGCTGGCGCGACTGTGTCCGCTCAACGCCTATGGCTGGTCCAAGCATCTCTTCGACCGCCATGTCGCGCGGCTGCTGGAGCGGCACGCCAAGCGGCCGGCGCAATGGGTGGGGCTGAAATTCTTCAACGTCTACGGCCCGAACGAGTACCACAAGGCGACGATGCGCAGCGTCGTGGCGCAGATCCAGCCGCGCGCCGCCAAGGGCGAGCCGGCGCGGCTCTTCCGCTCGCATCGCGACGGCGTCGCCGATGGCGGGCAGAAGCGCGACTTCGTCTATGTCAACGACTGCGTCGACATGATGCTGTGGCTCTACGACCATCCCGCGGTGAACGGGCTCTACAACATCGGCAGCGGCGCCGCGCGCAGCTTCGCCGAGCTGGCCGCTGCGGTCTACCGCGCGCTCGGCCGCGAGCCGCAGATCGAGTTCGTCGACACCCCGGCGGAGATTCGCGACAAGTACCAATATTTCACCGAGGCGCGCATGGAGCGCCTGCGCGCCGCCGGCTACGACCGGCCGATGACGCCGCTCGAAGAGGGCGTGCGCGACTACGTGCAGCGTTATCTCGCGCAGCCCGATCCCTATCGCTGAAAGCGGTCGCCCCGATGCTGGTCATTCCCTTTCCCGCCATCCACCCCGAGATCTTCTCCTTCGGCCCGTTCGTCATCGACCACTGGTCGATCGGGCCCTTCGCCATCCGCTGGTACGCGCTCGCCTATATCGCCGGACTGATCATCGGCTGGCGCTATTGCCTGGCGCTGGCGCAGCGGCCGCCGCAGGTGGCGCGGCCGCAGGACGTCGACGATTTCCTGGTCTGGGCGACGCTCGGCGTCGTGCTCGGCGGCCGCACCGGCTATGTGCTGTTCTACAACCTGCCCTATTACCTCCAGCATCCGATCGAGGTCTTCTTCCTGTGGCGCGGCGGCATGTCGTTCCATGGCGGCGCGCTCGGCGTCTGCCTCGCCATCGTGCTGTTCTGCCGTCAGCGCCGCATCAGGCTCCTGGCCTTCGCCGACATCATCACCGCCGCGGTACCGATCGGCCTGTTCTTCGGGCGCATCGCCAATTTCATCAACGGCGAGCTGTGGGGCCGTCCGACCGACGTCCCCTGGGCGATGATCTTCCCGAGCGATCCCGAGCGCCTGCCGCGCCATCCGAGCCAGCTCTACGAATCCTTCCTCGAAGGCATCGTGCTGTTCCTGGTGCTCTGGACGCTGCAGCGCCGCGGCGCGCGGCAGCGGCCGGGCCTCATCTGCGGCGTGTTTCTTGCCGGGTATGGCCTGGCGCGCATCACCGTCGAGTTCTTCCGCCAGCCCGACATTCAGATGGGATATCTCATCGGCAATGCCAGCCTCGGCCTCACCATGGGCCAGCTGCTGTCGCTGCCGCTGGTGATCGTCGGCCTGTGGCTCGCGTTTCGCGCCAAGCCGGCGGCTGCGCCGGTGTGAACGCGCTCGGCCGTCTCCTGGCGCAACGCATCCGCGCCGCCGGCCCGCTGACCATCGCCGATTTCATGACCGAGGCGCTGCTGCATCCGCGGCTGGGATATTACGCCACGCGCGATCCGCTGGGCGCGCGCGGCGACTTCATCACCGCGCCCGAGATCAGCCAGATTTTCGGCGAGCTCATCGGCATCTGGTGCGCCGACGTCTGGGACAAGATGGGCCGGCCGCCGCGCGTCGTGCTCGCCGAGCTCGGCCCCGGCCGCGGCACGCTGATGGCGGACGCGCTGCGCGCGGCGCAGCGCGCGCCCGACTTCCGCCGCGCCCTCGAGCTGCACCTGGTCGAAGCGAGCCCGGTGCTGCGCGCGGCGCAGAGTGCCGCCCTCGCCGACGCGCGGCCGGTCTGGCACGACAGCGTCGCCACGCTGCCCGACGGTCCGCTCATCCTCATCGCCAACGAGTTCCTCGACGCGCTGCCGATCCGGCAGCTGTGGCGCGGCGAGCGCGCCTGGCACGAGCGGCTGGTCGGGCTCGACAGCGCCGGCGAGGCACTGGCCTTCGTCGTCGACGGGGCGCCGAGCGCGGCGGCGGCGCTGCTGCCGCCGCGGCTGCGCGACGCGGCACCCGGGAGCCTGTGCGAGATCCGTCCCGCGGCGCTTTCGCTGGCCGCGACGCTGGGCGCCCGGCTGAGGCAGCAGGGCGGCATCGCGCTGTTCATCGATTACGGCTATTGCCCGAGCGCCTGCGGCGACACGCTGCAGGCGCTGTCGCGGCATCGGCACCATGCGGTCCTGGAGGAGCCCGGCAAGGCCGATCTCACCGCCCATGTCGACTTCGCCGCCTTTGCCGAGGCGGCACGCGGCGCCGGCGCGCGCGCCTGGGGCCCGGTGGCGCAAGGCGGTTTCCTGGTGGCGCTCGGCCTTGCGGCGCGCGCTGGCGCGCTCGTCGCCAGCGCCGCACCGGAGCAAATCGCGGCGATCGAAAGCGGCTGCCGCCGCTTGATCGATCCGGCGGAAATGGGCACCTTGTTCAAGGCGCTGGCGCTGACCCATCCCGACCTCCCCGCGCCCGCCGGCATCGCGGAGGAATACGCCCCTTGATCACCCTCGGCGCGCTCGACGGCGACGGCATCCGACACGGCTTCTTCACCCGCGAAGGCGGCGTCAGCGACGGCATCTTCGCCTCGCTCAACTGCGGCCTGGGTTCGGGGGATGACGCCGCCAGCGTCGCGGAAAACCGCCGCCGCGCGATGGCGGCGCTGGAACTCGCCGGCGACCGCCTCGCCACCTGCTACCAGGTGCACAGCGCCGACGTCGTCCTGGTCGACGCCGCCTGGCCGCCGGTGGAACGGCCGCGCGCCGACGCGCTGGTGACGCGCCGGCGCGGCGTAGCGCTCGGTATCCTCACCGCCGATTGCGCGCCGGTGCTGTTCGCCGATGCCGAAGCCGGCGTGATCGGCGCGGCGCATGCCGGCTGGCGCGGCGCGCTCTCGGGCGTGCTCGAGGCGACGGTGGCGGCAATGACGAAGCTAGGCGCGGCGCCGGCGCGCATCCGCGCCGGCATCGGCCCCTGCATCGCGCAGCCTTCCTACGAAGTCGGACCGGAATTTCCGGCGCCGTTCCTCGCCGCCGATCCCGCCAACGCCGATTTCTTCCGCGCCGCGCCGCGCGCCGGGCATTGCCTCTTCGACCTGCCGGGATATGCCGCGCGCCGGCTGTCGCTGCTCGGCCTCGGTCGGGTGGAGCGGACCGGCGGCGACACCGCCGCCGAGGCGGAGCGCTTCTTCTCCTATCGCCGCACCTGCCTGCGCGGCGAGAAGGATTACGGCCGCGAGCTCTCGGCCATCTGCCTCGCCGGCTGAGCGGCCGGGATCACGCCGCGCGCAGCACCGGCGCCATGTCCGGAACGGCGCTGAGCCTGGCGAAGAGTTCGTCGCGCTGCGCCGGCGACAGCGGCCGGTTGGGCGGGATGACGTTGAGCCAGCGCCGGTCGCCGGTGAACCGTGCCACCAGTTCCTTGAGCCCGCCCTGAAACGGGAAGGCCTGCAGCACAAGGCGCGCCGCGGTGAGGCTCTCCTGCAGCGCGTCGGCATCGGCGCCGCCCTGCCGCCAGGCGCGATGAACCTTCTGCGCCATCGCCGCGGTGAGGTTGGTGCTGGCCGAGATGCAACCGGCGCCGCCGGCGCGGAGATTGGCGAGCAGGAACTGCTCGGTGCCGGAATAGACGCCGAAGCCCGGAAGTTCCTTGAGCAGAGCAGCGGTGTAGCCCCAGTCGCCGGAGCTGTCCTTGACCCCGGCGATGGTGTCGCCATAGGCGGCCTTCAGCCGCAGGATGAGCGTCGGCGTCACCGCTACCGCCGACATCTGCGGGAAGTGATAGAGATAGACGCGCAGGCGCGCGTCGCCGACCCGGTGGATGACCTCGGAGAAGAACGCGAACAGCCCGTCCTCGCTCGGATTCTTGTAGTAGAAGGGCGGCAGCAGCAGCGCGCCGGTGCTGCCGGCCGCCAGCGCCGCGCGGGTGACGGTGACGGCGTCGGCCAGCGCCGAGGAACCGGTGCCGATGATGCAGCGCTCCATCGGCAGGCCGGCGGCGGCGCCGGCCTCGATCAAATGCAAGCGCTGCGCCACCGATAGCGAGTTGGCTTCGCCCGTCGTGCCCAGCGGCGCCAGCCCGTCGCAGCCATTGGCCAGCAGCCAGCGGCAATGCGCGAGATAGGCATCGGTGTTCGGCTCGAGATCATCGCCGAACGGCGTCAGCACGGCGGCGTAGACGCCGCGCGGCGGCACGGAATTGGGCTCGGTCACCATCAACCTCCCTGAACGCGGGGAGGCGCAGTCCAGCACGCCGCGGCACGGCGCGCAACCGGCGGCGCCCGCATCGCAGAGGTGCTGGCCTGATAGATCGACGAAACCGTTTGCGGTTTATCGACCAATCGGTTGGATCGATGGCGGTGGGCGGACGTAGCGTCATGGCGCCGAGCGCGGCCACCGGCCGCCGGAGCGGAAAGGAGACGCCATGAGGATCGGATGACGAAAGCGGATGATCGCCGGCGCGCCGCCGCGGCGGCGCATCGCGGCGGGCGCGGCGATCTATGTCGTGGCCGCGGTCGAGCTTCGTCGGCGCTTCCTCCGATCCGTCACGGGCGCGCCGTCCGGCAGGCTGCGCAGCAGCGCACCCAGCCGCGCGACGCCCTCGCCGATCCGCGCGGGATCGGCCAGGGTGAAGTTGAGGCGCAGCGTGTTACCGCCGCCACCATCGGCGTGAAAGGCTCGGCCGGGGACGAAGGCGACGCGCGCCTCGGCGATGGCGCGCGGCAGCAGCGCCGCCGCGTCGATCGCCTCGGGCAGGGTCAGCCACAGGAACATGCCGCCCTCGGGCCGGGTCCAGCGCACGCCGGGCGGCATCTCGCGGGCAAGCGCCGCCAGCATCGCGTCGCGCCGGGCGCGATAGACGCTTCGGATCGGGACCAGCGCCGCCGGCAGCACCTGCTCCACCACCTCGTGCATCGCCATCTGGCCGAGCCCGGCGCTGTGCAGGTCGCTCGCCTGCTTGACGAGCACGAGGCGGCGGATCACCGGCAGCGGCGCCACCACCCAGCCGAGGCGCAGGCCCGGCGCCACCGTCTTGGAAAACGTGCCGCAATAGAGCACGCGCGCCCCGTCGATGGCGCCCGCCCGCGCCGCATCGAGCGCCAGCAGCGGCGGCAGCGCCGCGCCGTCATAGCGCAGCGCCTCATAGGCGGCGTCCTCGACCAGCGGCAGATCCAGCGCCGCCGCCGCCGCGAGCAGCGAGTCGCGCTCGGCCAAGGTCAGGCTCTCACCGGTGGGGTTCGGGAAATCCGCCATGACATAGCCCAGGGCGAGCCGCCGCCGCGCACCGCTCGATGGCGCCACGCGGGTGTCGCCGCGCCGCGGCAAGGCAGCGAAGCGCGGCTCGTAGGCGCCAAACGCCTGCAGCGCGCCGAGATAGGTGGGCCGCGCCACCAGTACCGTGTCGCCGGGCGAGATGAAGAGCTTGCCGATGAAGTCGAGCGCCTGCTGCGCGCCGCTGGTGATGAGAATGTGCTCGGCGGTGCAGGCGACGCCGCGCGCCGCCATTTGCCGCGCGATCCAGTCGCGCAGCGGCGGATAGCCCTCGCTGGTGGAATATTGCAGCGCCGCCGCCGCGCGCCGGGGATCGCCGAGGATGCGGCCATGGGCGGCGGCGATGGCGTCCCGCGGAAAGAGCGACGGATCGGGGATGCCGCCGGCGAACGAGATCAGCCCGGGCCGATCGACCAGCTTCAGCAGCTCGCGGATCTCCGAGGCAACCATGCGCCCCGCCCGCTTTGCGTAATGCGTCTCCCACGCCACCATGCCAGCGCTCCGCGGCCCGATAATTGGTCAATAATACTGACCTAATTGCGGCGTGGCAACGGTTATCGGGGCCGCGCTACCCGTCGGCCCCACCTCACCCTCCCGCTGCGCGGGTCCCTCCCTCTCCGCCCCTCAGGGGCGGAGAGGGTTGGGGTGAGGTGGGGTGACGGCAAGCTGCCATTGTCGCAGGGCGCGACAAGGACGTTTACAGGCCCCGGGCCGCTTTGTTACAGTCCCGGCCGCTCGGCACAGGCGTCCTTCGACAGGCTCACGGTTTGGCCTTCGACAGGCTCAGGACGGGCGCCCATCCGCAGACCGGCGAAGACTGAAATGAAAATCCTTACCGGCAACAGCAATCGGCCGCTCGCCGAGGCGATTTCCGCGTATCTCGCCGCGCCGCTCACCAATGCGAGCGTGCGCCGCTTCTCCGACATGGAAGTGTTCGTCGAGATCCACGAGAACGTCCGCGGCGAGGACGTCTTCATCATCCAGTCGACCTCCTTCCCGGCCAACGACAACCTGATGGAGCTGCTGGTCACGCTCGACGCGCTGAAGCGCGCCTCGGCGCGCCGCGCCACCGCGGTCATCCCCTATTACGGCTATGCGCGCCAGGATCGGAAGTCGGGCGGACGCACGCCGATCTCGGCGAAGCTGGTCGCCAACATGATCACCGCCGCCGGTGCCGACCGGGTCCTCACCCTCGACCTCCATGCCGGGCAGATCCAGGGATTCTTCGACATCCCAACCGACAATCTCTATGCCGCGCCGGTCTTCGTGAAGGACATCAAGGAACGCTATGACGGCGAAGAGCTGGTCATGGTCTCGCCCGATGTCGGCGGCGTGCTGCGCGCCCGCGCCGTGGCCCGGCGTCTCGACGCCGACCTCGCCATCATCGACAAGCGCCGCGAGCGCGCCGGCGTCTCCGAAGTCATGAACATCATCGGTGACGTCGAGGGCCGCCGCTGCATCCTGATCGACGACATCGTCGACAGCGCCGGCACGCTGTGCAATGCCGCCGAGGCGCTGATGGATCGCGGCGCCAAATCGGTCGCGGCCTATGTCTCGCACGGCGTCTTTTCCGGCGGCGCGGTGGCGCGCGTGACGGCGTCGCCGATGGAGGTTATGGTCACCACCGACAGCATTCTCGCGACCGAGGCGGTGCGGGTGGCGAAGAACATCCGCCAGATCAGCATCGCGCCGCTGATTGCCGAGGCGATCCGCCGCATCAGCGAGGAGCGCTCGGTCTCGAGCCTGTTCAGTTAGGAGCCTGGTTTCCGCCGCCGGCCCCCGCGAGGGCGGCGACGGCGCGGCGCGCGGCACCCCTGGAGGCCGGCGTTGCAAGCGGTGAAACCCGCGCACGGGGCGCGGGTCCGCGAGAGCACGAGAGGAGTTTTCGATGGCCGATATCGTCACCATCCGCGCCGAGGCGCGCGACCGGGCCGGAAAGGGGGCCGCCCGGGCCGCTCGCCGCTCGGGGCGCGTTCCCGGCGTCATCTATGGCGAGAAGCTGCCGCCGGTGCTGATCACCGTCGAGCCGCGCGAGCTGCAGCAGCTCCTGCACCGGAAGGGCTTCTTCGCCCGCCTGCTCAACGTCGAGATCGCCGGGACGGCCTACCGCGCCCTGCCGCGCGACGTGCAGCTCAATCCCGTCACCGACAAGCCCGAGCACATCGACTTCATGCGGGTCGGCGACAAGACGCGCATTACCGTGGCGGTGCCGGTGATCTTCGAGGGCCAGGACCGGTCGCCGGGCATCCGTCGCGGCGGCATCCTCAACATCGTCCGCCACGAGATCGATCTGGTGTGCTCGGCCGACAACATCCCCGACCGCATCGTCGTCGAGGTCGGCGAACTCGACATCGGCGACAGCGTGCATATCAACAAGGTGGCGCTGCCGGCGGGCACCAAGCCCACCATCGCCCGCGACTTCACCATCGCCTCGGTGGCGGCGCCCACCGCGGTGCGCGAGGAGCAGGCAGCGGCAGCGGCGGCGGCAGCGGCGGCAGCGACCGCGGCGGCAGAAGCCGAGGCAGCGGGCGCAGTGGCAGGGGCGGCACCGGGTGCCGCGCCAGGAGCGGCGCCAGGTGCGGCGCCGGGAGCGGCCCCGGGCGGCGCGCCCGGGGCGGCGGCGGGTGCAGCCAAGGAGCCGGCGGGAAAAGGCAAGGGCTAAATGCGCCTCATCGTCGGGCTCGGCAATCCCGGGGCCCGCTACGAGCGCAATCGGCACAATGTCGGATTCATGGCGGTGGACGAGATCGTCCGCCGCCATGGATTCGGCCCCTACCGCGGCAAATTCCAGGGCGCGATCGCCGAGGGCGCGATCGGCGGCAGTCGGGTTTACGCGCTGAAGCCGCAAACCTATATGAACGCCTCGGGCGAGGCGGTCGGCGAGGCGGCGCGGTTCTATAAGATCGCACCGGAAGAGATCGCGGTGCTCCACGACGAGATCGACCTCGCGCCGGGCAAACTGCGCGTCAAGCGTGGCGGCGGCGCGGCCGGGCACAACGGCATCCGCTCGATCGACAGCGTCGTCGGCGAGGATTACTGGCGGGCGCGGATCGGCATCGGCCACCCCGGCGCCAAGGAGCTGGTGCAGCCCTATGTGCTGCAGAACTTCACCGTCGAGGAGACGGGCTGGCTGGGCCCGCTTCTCGGCGCGGTGGCCGAGGCGCTGCCGCTGCTGGTCGGCGACGACGCGGCGGGCTTCATGACCAGGGTGGCGCTGATCCTGCGGCCGCCGCCCAGGGCGCGCGCCGCCGAAGAAAGCAAGGATTAGGAGCTGAGATGGGCTTCAATTGCGGCATCGTCGGGCTGCCCAATGTCGGCAAGTCGACGCTCTTCAACGCGCTCACCGCCACCGCGGCGGCGGAGGCGGCGAACTATCCCTTCTGCACCATCGAGCCCAATGTCGGACGCGTCGCCGTCCCCGACGAACGCCTCGAAATCTGCGCGCAGCTGGCCAAATCGGCCAAGATCATCGCGACGCAGTTGGAATTCGTCGACATCGCCGGGCTGGTGCGCGGCGCCTCACGCGGCGAAGGCCTCGGCAACCAGTTCCTCGGCCATATCCGCGAGGTCGACGCCATCGCCCATGTGCTGCGCTGCTTCGAGGACGGCAACGTCACCCATGTCGAGGGCTCGATCGATCCGATCCGCGACGCCGAGACGGTCGAGACCGAGCTGCTGCTGGCCGACCTCGACAGCATCGAGCGCCGCTTTGCCGCGACGCAGAAGAAGGCGCGCGGTGCCGACAAGGAGGCGCAGGCGCAGCTCGCCGTGATGGAGGCGGTGCTGGGCGCGCTGCGCGAGGGCAAGCCCGCGCGCGGCGTCGCGGTGGCGCCGGAACAGCGCGCCATCTTCAAGGGGCTGCAGCTCATCACCGCCAAGCCGGTGCTTTACGTCTGCAACGTCGAGGAGGGCGCCGCCGCGGAGGGCAACGCGCAATCGGCCCGCGTCGCGGCCTTCGCCAAGGCGCAGGGCGCCGCCGCGGTGGTGATCTCCGCCGCCATCGAGGCGGAGGTGTCGCAGCTCGCGGACGACGCGGAGAAGCGCGAGTTCCTGTCGAGCCTCGGTCTCGCCGAGGCGGGCCTCGCGCGCGTCATCCGCGCCGGCTACCGCCTGCTCGACCTCATCACCTTCTTCACCGTCGGCCCCAAGGAGGCGCATGCCTGGACGGTGGCGCAAGGCACCAAGGCGCCACAGGCGGCGGGCGTCATCCACACCGATTTCGAGAAGGGCTTCATCCGCGCCGAGACCATCGCCTATGCCGATTTCGTCGCCTGCGGCGGCGAGCAGGGCGCCAAGGAGGCAGGCAGGATGCGGCTCGAAGGCGCCGACTACGTGATCGAGGACGGCGACATCCTGCATTTCCGCTTCAATCTCTAGCCCGCGCCGCCTCTTGACGGCCTGCCCCGGCGATCCGATGTGACGCGCCGAGCCCCGATCCGGAAAGGCCATGGTCATGACCGCAGGCAAGCAACTTAAGCTCGGCGCCTTCATGCGCCCCGTCAGCATCCATACCGGGGCCTGGCGCTATCCCGGGGCCTATCCAGACGCCAATTTCAACTTCCCGCATCTGCGCCGCTTCGCGCAGACCCTGGAACGCGGCAAGTTCGACGCCTTCTTCATGGCCGACCATCTGGCGGTGCTCGACATGCCGACGGCGGCGCTGAAGCGCAGCCACACGGTGACCTCCTTCGAGCCCTTCACGCTGCTCGCGGCGCTCGCCGGCGCCACCGAGCGCATCGGCCTCGTCGCCACCGCCTCCACCACCTTCGACCAGCCCTATCACATCGCTCGCCGCTTCGCCTCGCTCGACCATCTGAGCGGCGGCCGCGCCGGCTGGAACATCGTCACCACCTCCAACCCCGACGCCGCGCTCAATTTCGGGCTCGAGGAGCATGTCGAGCATGACGAGCGCTACGACCGCGCGCGCGAGTTCTACGACGTGGTGACGGGGCTCTGGGACAGCTGGGCCGACGACGCCTTCGTGCGGGACGTCGAGGCCGGGCTCTATTTCGACCCGGCGAAGCTCCATGTGCTGAACCACAAGGGGCCGCATCTGTCGGTGCGCGGGCCGCTCAACATCGCGCGGCCGATCCAGGGCTGGCCGGTGATCGTGCAGGCGGGCGCCTCCGAGGCCGGCCGCCGGCTCGCCGCCGAGACCGCCGAAGTGGTGTTCGGCGCCTCAGCGACGCTGGAAGCGGGCCAGCGCTTCTATGCCGATGTGAAGGGGCGCATGCGCGCACTCGGGCGCGACCCCGACGATCTCAAGATCCTGCCGGCCGCCTTCGTCGTGGTCGGCGAGACCGTCGAGGAGGCCCGGCGCAAGCGGGCGCATCTCGACAGCCTCGTGCACTACGACAGCGGCATCGCCTCGCTGTCGAGCGCGCTGGGCCACGACGCCTCGGGCTTCGACCCAGACGGCCCGCTGCCCGAGATCCCCGACACCAACGCCAGCAAGAGCGCACGCGAGCGCGTCGTCGATCTCGCCAGGCGCGAGAAGCTGACGGTGCGCCAGCTGGC
>DAHUYF010000021.1 GCA_027315365.1 Rhodospirillales bacterium
TTTCTGCGCCGCGGTCGACGACAACGGCTATCTGCCGACGCACAATCTCAAATTCTCCAAGCCGCAAGGCGCCGACCCCGCTTGGAACGCGGCCAACTGCCGCAACCGGCGGCTGTTCAATGACCGCACCGGCCTTGCCGCCGGCCGCAGCACCGCGCCCTTCCTGCTGCAGACCTATCGCCGCGACATGGGCGGTGGCCAGTTCGCGCCGATGAAGGACGCCTCTGCCCCCATCTATGTCCACGGCCGGCATTGGGGCGGCTTCCGCATGGGCTACACGGCCTGAGGCAGGGGCCTGCAGAGGGACATCGAGGCAGCATGGCTCAATGCGAGCGACAGCTCGTCCGAGTCCGCCGAAGGGAGGACCGCATGGTAAACCGGCATCAGCGCTACACCTCGTTGACGCGACCGTCTGGAACCGTCTTCTGGTTCGGCGCCTATCTCGCGCTGACGGCCGCGCTGCTGTTCGCCGTGCCCGGCCTCTTCCTCGCCGTTCTTCAGCTGCCGCCGCCGAGCGATCCGTGGATGCGCGTGCTGGCGGTGCCGCTTTTCAATTTCGGCGTGATGTATATGGCGATGGCGCGACGGGCGCCTCCTGCGGTGTTGCTGATGACCGCGGCGACGCGCTCCTGGGTGGTGCTCGCCTTCGGGCTGCTCGTCGTGCTCGGCTTGGCGCCGCCCGTCGTGATGCTCTTCGCCGCGGCCGACCTCGCGGGCGCGTTCTGGACCTTCTGGGCGCTGCGGCGGGATAAGGCCTCGGACGCGGCCCGCGCTTGACGTTCATTGCAGCGGCGGCGCGCGACCCGCCTCGCGCTCAGTCCTTCAGCGAGGCGCCAAGCGCGTCGAGGAGCTGGCCGGTGCCGTGCTCGCGGGAGCCGGCGTCGTCGTAGCCGTCGAGGAACGCCCCCTGCTCGGTGACCATCAAGGTGGTCTTGCCGCGCCCGGTCTTCAGCTGCATGGTTGCCAGCGACACCGAGATCTTCCTGTCGTCCAGGTGCATCTCGTAGCTGTAGACCAGCCGCTCGTTGGGGATCACGTCGTGATAGAGGGCGTCGAAGGTCGACACCACCCCGCCCTCCCAGCGGCCCCTGAGCCGCTCGCTGCCGCCGACGCGGACGTCCATGTGCCGCTCGAGCAATTCCCAGCGTCCGGGCGTGCCGGCGAACCACGCCTGCTTGGCGGCCTCGTCGGTCAGCGCCTTCCACACCCGCGCGACCGGCGCGTCATAGCTGCGCTCCAGATGGAATGTCGCATGGACCACCGAGCGCTCGCCGGTCCCGGTGCCGCCCTGCAGGCGCATGACCTCCTTCTCCAGCTTGTCGAGCGTGGTGCGCCATCCCTCCGGCGCTCCGGTCACCATCCATGCCGTCGACGGATCGATAAGCGTGTAGGTCTGCACCACGTCCAGGCGCGTCCCGCCCAGGGCATCGGCGAAGTCGATCTCGGTATGGGCGCGGAACAGCGGCTTGCCGGCGCTGTCGGTGACGTGCATGTCGATCACCAGCCGGGCCTGCGGCGCGACCTCGGCGAAAGTGCCGCGGATCCAGTGCTCCTCGCCGGCGGGCGAGCGCATGCAGACTTCGAAGGGGCCGCCGACCTGCGGCTGCACCTTGGCATCCGAAACGGTGAAGCTCTCCGGGCTGAACCAGCGCTTCACATGGTCGGCGGAGCACCAGGCCTTGAACACCGTCTCGCGCCGGGCATGGAAGACGCGGGAAAGCCTGAGCGGCGGCGGCTGCACCGTCGCGTCCGGTGTCGTCTCAGTCGTCCGAGCCATTGCCATCTCCTTCGTTTTCCAGCGTTTTCAGATACTCGCCCAGGCGGTCGAGACGGTGCTCCCACTCGATCCGCCGGGCGTTGATCCATCGCTCGGCCTGGCTGAGCGCCCGCGGCTCGATCGTGCAGGTGCGCACCCGGCCGACCTTCGCGGAGCGGACCAGGCCCGCCGCCTCCAGCACGCCCAAATGCTGCATGGCCGCAGGCAGCGACATCGGCAGCGGCCGGGCCAACTCGCTCACCGGTGCCGGCCCGCGGCTCAGCCGCTCCAGCATCGCCCGGCGCGCCGGATCGGCGAGGGCGTGGAACAGGCGGTCCAGATCGGATATTTGGTTAAGCATATACCTAAGTAATACGGCGCAGACAGTTATGCAAGAACTTTAGTATAGCGGCCAACGCTTTCGCGAGAGCAGTTTCGGCCTCTTCCGCGTCGCAGGAAGCCTGCGCCGAAGGCCCGTCAGGTCCTATCCGGGCCGCGCCTCGCGGATCGCCCGCCACACGCGCTCCGGCGTTGCCGGCATGTCGATGTGGCGGATGCCATAGGGCGCGAGTGCGTCGATGATCGCGTTCATCACCGAGGGCAGCGAGCCGGCGCAGCCGGCTTCGCCGCAGCCCTTGACCCCGAGCAGGTTGCTCTTAGCCGGCACCGGGTGGCTGAGGAAGTCGAACATCGGGGCGTCGCCGGCGCGCGGCATTGCGTAATCCATGAAACTGCCGCTCAGCAGCTGACCCTCGCCGTCATAGACGGTGCGCTCCAGCAGCGCCTGGCCGATGCCCTGGACGATGCCGCCATGCGCCTGGCCTTCGGCGAGCAGTGGATTGAGCAGCGTCCCGAAATCATTGACCATGGCATAGCGCACCACCGCGACCGCGCCGGTGTCGGGGTCGATCTCGACCTCGGCGATGTGGCAACCATTAGGGAAGGCCGAGGGCGGCGTGTCGGCGGCGAGCGAGACGTCGAGCGATTGCGGCAGTTCCGTCGGCAGCTTCAGCCCTGCGCGCAGCCGCTGCGCCAGCTCGAGAATGCCGATCGAGCGGTCGGTGCCGGCGATCGTGAAGCGCCCGCGGGCGAACTCGATATCCGCGGCGGCGGCCTCGAGCGCGACGCCGGCGATCTCCCTGCCGCGCCGGATCACCTCGGCGCTCGCCTCGACCAGCGCCGCGCCGCTCGACATCGCCGAGCGCGAGCCGCCGGTGCCGCCGCCGGCGATCAGCTGGTCGCTGTCGCCCTGCAGCAGGCGCAGCCGCTCGAAGGGAATGCCGAGGCGGTCGACGACCACTTGAGCAAACGGGGAGGCGTGGCCCTGGCCGTAATCGAGCGTGCCGGTGATCATCGTGACCGTGCCGTCGGCCTCGAAGCGCAAGCCGCCCATCTCCTTGCCCGGCGGCGCCGTCACCTCGAGATAGGAGCCGATGCCGCGGCCGCGCAGCAATCCTCGCGCGCGGCTCTCCGCCCGGCGTTTGTCGAAGCCCTCCCAGTCGGCGAGCGCCAGCGCCTTGTCGAAGACCGCGGTGAACTCGCCGCTGTCGTAGAGCATGGCCGAGGGCGCCTTGTAGGGCATCGCCTCGGGCTTGATGTGGTTGCGCCGGCGCAGCGCGAGGCGGTCGACGCCGAGCTCGGCGGCGGCAGTGTCGATCAGCCGCTCCATGTAGTAATTGCCCTCGGGCCGCCCGGCGCCGCGATATGCCCCCGTCGGCGTGGTGTTGGTGAGCACGCCGCGGGTCGAGACCTCGACCACGGGCGTCTTATAGACGCTCACCACGTTCTTCACCGCGTTGACGGTGAAGGGCAGCGCCGCCACCGAGAAGGCGCCGGCATTGCCGAAGCCGGCGAGCCGCACGGCGAGGAAATTGCCGTCGGCGTCGAGCGCCAGCGCCGCCTCGATCTCGTGGTCGCGGCCGTGATGGTCGGAGAGGAAGCTTTCCGCGCGCTCGTCGGTCCATTTGATCGGCCGGCCCAGCGCGCGTGCCGCATGCAGCAGGCAGACATATTCGGGGAAGACCGAGGCCTTCATGCCGAAGGAGCCGCCGACTTGGCCGGTGAGCACCTGCACCTTCTGCGGCGTCGTGCGGAGAATGTCCTTGAGCGACTGGCGCATGCCGAATACGCCCTGGCAGCCCAGATGCAGTGTGAAATGCTCCTTGCCCGGTTCGTAATGCGCCACCGCCGAGCGCGGCTCGAGCGGATTGACCACGATCCGGTTGCTGGCGAGCTTGAGGCGCGTGACATGCGCCGCCCGGGCGAAGGCGGCGTCGGCCGCCGCGGTGTCGCCATAGTGATAGTCGAGGAAGACGTTGCCGGGCGCCTCGGCGTGGAGCAGCGGCGCGTCCGCTGCCACGGCGGCGTCGGGCGTGGTGACCGCGGGCAGCGGATCGATCTCGATCAGCACCGCCTCGGCCGCATCCTTCGCCTGGGCCGCGGTCTCGGCGACGACGAAGGCGACTGCCTCACCGACGAAGCGCACGCGCTCGGCCGGCAGCGCCGGGCGCGGCGGCGCGCGCATCGGCGAGCCGTCCCTGGTCGGGATCATGATGCCGGGCTTGATCGGCCCGTAGGCGCCGAGATCGGCGGCGGTGTAGAGCCCGAGCACGCCCGGCATCGCGCGCGCCTCGGTGGCGTCGATGCCCCGGATCGTGCCATGGGCGACGCGGCTGCGCACCATAACGGCGTGGGCCTGGCCGGCGAGGTTGATGTCGTCGGTGTAGCGGCCTTCGCCGCGCAGGAGCGTCGGGTCCTCCATGCGCGGCACCGGTTGTCCGATGCCGAACTTGGTCAGGGCGAGATCGGTGCTGTCCATGCCGTCGCTCCTTCGCTGCGCCGGCCAAGGTAGGGGCGGGCGCCCCGCCCGACAACCCGTGCGCGGGCCGCTCTGCCATGCGGCTTTGCCGGGGACGCGGGGCCTCGCCTGTAGGCGCGGCCGCCATCTGCTAGACTGCTGCCGAGCGGGGAGGTCTGCATGAGCGAGCGTTCCGGCGGCGTGCGTCCGGTCATCGAGGCGATGCCGTTCTCCAGGATCGGCCAGGTGGCGATGGCCGGGCTCGGCGATCCCGAGGTCATCGCGCTGTGGTTCGGCGAAAGCGACGTGCCGACCCCCGCCTTCATCTGCGAGGCGGCCGCGGCGGCGCTGCGGCGCGGCCACACCTTCTACACCTTCAAGCGTGGCATTCCCGAGCTGCGCCAGGCGATCGCCGGCTATCTGAGCGCGCTCCACGCGGCGCCGGTCGCGGCCGAGCGGGTGATCGTCACCTCCTCGGGCATGAGCGGCATCATGCTGATGGCGCAGGCGCTGATAGAGCCCGGTGACAACATGGTCATCCTCTCGCCGGTCTGGCCCAACATCAACGACGCCGTGACCGCGCTGGGCGGCGAGGCGCGGGCGGTGGCGCTGACACCCGCCACAGACGGCGGCTGGCGGCTCGACATGGACCGCCTGCTGGCGGCATGCGATGCGCGGACGCGCGCCATCTTCATCAATTCGCCGAGCAATCCGACCGGCTGGATGATGCGCCGCGAGGAGCAGCAGGCGCTGCTCGATGTCGCCCGCCGACGCGGCGTGTGGCTGATCGCCGACGAGGTCTACGGCCGCATCCTCTATACCGGTGCGCCCGCCGCGCCGTCGCTGCTCGACATCGCTGCGCCAGAGGATCGCGTCGTCGTCATCAACAGCTTTTCCAAATCCTGGGCGATGACCGGCTGGCGGCTCGGCTGGCTGGTGGCGCCGCGCGAGATCCAGGGGGTCGCCGACAAGCTCGTCGAGTTCAACACCTCGGGCGCCCCGACCTTCCTGCAGCATGCGGCGGTGACGGCGATCGCCGAAGGCGACGGCTTCATCGCCGCGATGGTGGCGCGCTGCCGCGCCGGCCGAGACCTGGTGGTGCCGGCGCTGCAGCGCTTTCCGCGGGTTCGCGTCGCGGCCCCGGAGGGCGCCTTCTACGCCTTTGCCGGGATAGACGGCCTTGAGGACAGCCTGGCCTTCGCCAAGGAGGTGCTGGCGCGGGCCAAGGTCGGGGTGGCGCCCGGCGCCGCCTTCGGGCTCGGCGGCGAGGGCCACATCCGGCTCTGCTTTGCCAGCGCGCCGGAGCGGCTGGCCAAGGCACTCGACCGGCTGGCGCCGCTGCTGGGGTGAGGGGGGATCCCGCGCATTTTACGGATTTTAACGATATGGCCGGGATAATCGGGCCTCGGTGACGCTCCGCCGCGGCGGGGCCCTTGCACGGGGACGCAACGAGCATGCCTGATTCCGCGCGCAGCCTGCCCGGCCTCATACCGCTGCCGCGGCGCCGCCAGCCGCGCAAGCCGGGGGTGAAGCATATCAGCCTGGCGCTGCAGGGCGGCGGCTCGCATGGCGCCTTCACCTGGGGCGTGATGCACCGGCTGATCAGCGAGCCACGCTTCTATATCGACGGACTCAGCGGCACCAGCGCCGGGGCGATGAACGCCGTCGTCTTCGCCGACGGCTTCATCAAGGGCTCGCGCCAGGGCGCCATCGACGCGCTTGCCCGGTTCTGGGGCCGCATCGCCGAACTCAACCGGCTGCCACGCAGCTTCATCCGCGGCATTCCCGGCCTCAGCGAGGGCTGGCAGGTCGATGCCGACCCGACTTTCGTCCTGATCGACTTCATGACCCGCATCTGGGCGCCAAGCCAGCTCAACCCCTTCAACATGAACCCGTTGCGCGAGCTGCTGTCCGAGCTGGTGGATTTCGAGCGGCTGCGGCGGCATCCCGACGTCAGGCTCTTCGTCACCGCCTCCAACGTCCGCACCTGCAAGTCGCGCCTCTTCCGCACCCACGACCTGACCGTCGACACGCTGCTCGCCTCGGCCTGCCTGCCGCTGATGTTCAAGGCGGTGGAGATCGAGGGCGAGCATTATTGGGACGGCGGCTATCTCGGCAATCCCGCGATCCATCCGCTGATCAACGAATGCGCCAGCAGCGACGTGGTCATCATCCAGATCAACCCGCTGCAACGCGACGAGGTGCCGGTGACGATGCGGGACATCCTGAATCGCATCAACGAGATGACCTTCAACGCCAGCCTCGTGCGCGAGATGTTCGGCATCGCCACCGTCTCGAGCCTGATCGAGAGCGGCGCGCTGGAGGACGACCGCTACACCACGGTGCGCTTCCACCAGATCTCGGCCGAAGCCGAGCTGGCCAAGATGGGGGCGCTCAGCAAGCTCAACACCGAGCGGCCCTTCCTCGAGCATCTGCACACGCTCGGCTACGAGACGGCGGACCGCTGGATCAGCGAGAATTTCGAGCGCATCGGCTGGGAGAGCACGATGGACGTGCTCGAAACCTTCGTCTGAGCGCGCGGCGCCGCCGCGCTATTGCATGAACCAGCCGTGGCTGACGACCAGCGACTGGCCGGTCAGCGCGTTCGACGGGAAGGCGGCGAAGAACAGCGCCGCCTCGGCGACATCCGCGACGGTGGTGAATTCGCCGTCGACGGTATCCTTCAGCATCACCTGCTTGATCACCGCCTCCTCGGAGATGCCGAGTTCCTTGGCCTGTTCGGGGATCTGCTTGTCGACCAGCGGCGTGCGGACGAAGCCGGGGCAGATGACGTTGGCGCGGACGCCATGCTTGGCGCCCTCCTTGGCGACCACCTTGGCGAGGCCGATGAGGCCGTGCTTGGCGGTGACATAGGGCGCCTTCAGCACCGAGGCTTCTTTCGAGTGCACCGAGCCCATGTAGATGATGCTGCCGCCGGTGCCCTGGCTGTACATCTGCCTGAGCGCCGCCCGCGTCGTCAGGAAGGCGCCGTCGAGATGGATGGCGAGAAGCTGCTTCCATTTGGCGAAGGCGAAGTCCTCGATCGGCGCCACGATCTGGATGCCGGCGTTGCTGACCAGGACGTCGAGCCGGCCGAAGGCGGCGACCGCCTTGGCCATGCCGGCATCGACCTGCGCCTCGTTGGTCACGTCCATCGCGACGCCGATCGCGCGCCCGGCGCCGCCGAGTTCCGCGGCCGCGGCATCGGCGCCCTTCTGATCGAGGTCGGCGATCACCACCTTGGCGCCCTCGCGCGCATAGGTGCGGGCGATCTCCTTGCCGATGCCGCTCGCGGCACCGGTGACGACGGCAACCTTGTCCTTGAGGCGCATGGGATTCTCCCTGGGATGAATCAGCCGAGATAGTCGTAGACGACCTTGCCGAGGCCGAGTGTCAGGTCGGAGACGATGTGCAAGGCCGAGACGATCTCAAGCACCGGCAGCTCGGCGACCGGGGCGAGCGCGTGCGGCGTGAGCGACAGCGCCGCCGGCCCCGTCCACGCCCCCTTCACCGCGATGTCCTCGAGATAGTATTCGACCAGCTCGCAGATGCGCGGGGTGCCGTCGACATGCGGGATGATCTTGAGAAGATAGTTCGGCGCCGACAGCGCCGCCGTCACCGCGGCCAGGTCGGCCTCGCGGTGCTTGTAGCCCATGGTGCCGGTGGCGACGCGCACCGGGCCGTAGTCGAGCGTGCCGACCAGCATGTCGATCTCGGCGCGCAGCGTCGGGCTGGCGAGCTTCTTGGGAAAGCCCCAGAGCTCGCGCCCGCCGGCGATCGGCGGGTGGTCGTTGAGGAACATGCAGAGGGTGTAGCCGCCCTTGCGGCCGCGGAAGGAGACCGGAATGACCTGGCCGGTCTCGGTGTAGTCGCCGAAGCCGGTCGAGTCCGGCATGCGGATGAACTCGTAGCGCACCAGCGGCTCGTCGAGCTCGAGCGGCTCCGGCACCACCGCGCGCAGCCGCTCGGGATCGGTGCGATAGGTGATGATGAGAAACTCGCGGTCGCGGAAGCGGTAGGGGCCCGGCGGGTAGGCCGGGTTGGTCAAGGGCATGGCAAAGGCCCGGGCGCGAACCTCGCTTTCCTTCATCGTTGCTCTCCTGTGGCGCCGACCGGCGTCATTCGCGGCCGTTCTCGCTGAGGTCGAAGGTCAGCACGCCTTCGAGATTGTCAGGGCGCTCCAGCACTTCCGGATGGCGCAGCGTGCGTACCGTGTCGTGATAGCCGGCGCGCCAGTGATCTTCCATGCTGAGGCGCGAGAACTCGTAGTCCTTGGAATCGCCTTCGTACTGCTTGGAACGATAGATGAGCTGAACGAGATTGTAGACCTTGCGATCGGCGACGCGGCTCAGGGTTTCGGCCTCGGCGCTTTGCCGGAGCTCGTCAGGCAGCCGGCCGAGCAGGTCGGACAGCGCGTTGCGCAGCTTCTGCATCTGCCGGAAGCGGTCGGAATTGTGGCGGGTGCGGCTGGAAAACTGGATTTCCTTCTGCCGCGTCGTCACCTCCGCGATGGTGCGCGGCAGCTCGCCGCGCGCGCTCCAGAGATCGACCTGGAAGGCGAGCGTGTCGCGCTGCGGCTCGCTCTCCAGCACCCATTGCAGCGGCGTGTTGGAGACCAGGCCGCCGTCCCAGTAATGCTCGCCCTCGATCTCCACGGCGGGAAAGCCGGGCGGCAGGGCGCCGCTCGCCATGACGTGCTCCGGCCGGACCATGCAGCTTTCGCTGTCGAAATAGACGAAATTGCCGGTGCGGACATTGACCGCGCCGACGCTGAAGCGCATCTCGCCGGCATTGATGCGGTCGAAATCGACCAGCCGCTCCAGCGTCGCCCTGAGCGGCGTGGTGTCGTAGTGGCTGGTCGCGTCCGGCGTACCGGTCGGCGCCAGCCAGGGCGGCACGATGCGCGGCGCGAAGAAACGCGGCACGCCGCCGGTCACCGTCAGGCCCGCGCTCATCTGGTTGATCAGCCCGCGCATGGCGTCGCCCCGCGTCAGCAGCGGGTTCGACGGTTCCGGCAGCCCCCACCAGCGATTGTCCGTCACCGCCTCCCAGAAGGAGCGCAGCCGGTCGACGCGCGCCTGCGGCGGATTGCCGGCGATCAGCGCGGAGTTGATGGCGCCGATCGAGATGCCGGCGACCCAATCGGGATGGAGATGCGCCTCGGCCAGCGCCTGGTAGACCCCCGCCTGGTAGGCGCCCAGCGCGCCGCCGCCCTGCAGCAGCAGCGCGATCTGCTCGAAGGGGGGGCGCTTCAGCGCATGGTGGCCTTTTCTGTTGCGGTGCGGCCGCCGCGACACCGGGGCTGCGTCCGTCACTGCGGCGTGCTGCCTGGGCCGGTACCGCCGCTCATGACGGCGAACGCTCCTCCGAGCCGGGCGCGCGATGGTCGCCGAGCGCGTCCGTCGCGCTCCGCCGCCGGGCATATCTGGCCTGCAAGCCGCTCAGTTCGTAGCGCGCGAGATCGGCGAAGACGATGATGTCGGCCAGGACGACCAGGGCGATCATGATGCTTCGCCATCCGATGTCGAAAGTCACAACGACTGCTCCGTTCGTCGAACTGCGTCAGGCTTTGGCGACGCATCCAAAGATGTGCACTGCACAATGCCGGGATAATATGCCACTAAGGGTTAGAATTGTTCATTAGAAGTGTGTAATGATTCGGGCTCCCTTGTTTCCGCGCTCCGAGATGAGGGAATGGCCGGCTAAAGCGCCGTCGTCGAGCAATCGACCGACCGGCAGGGCGGGCCCTCCCGGCTCTGCCGGAGCTTGCCCAGCAGCGCGCGCAATGTCGCCTCGCTCACCCTGTCGCTGGCCATGAGCTGCTGGACGGCCCCGTCGGCAAACAGCTCCTCCAGCGTCGGTTCGTACCATCTGCCCATCGTGACCTCCTGAGCCGCGCGGGCCTCGTCCCGCCTTCGATCTACAGGTAGCGGTCCCTGCGCCGCCTGATTATCCCGCATCATGCGAAAACCCCGTTTACGCCGGGTAAGCAATCGCGTCCCTCGCGCCATCACGAGGAAGGCTCCCGGCCCGTCCTGGCAAATCGGCGAAATCGGCGGTGGCGCGGCCGGGAGAAAATGAAGCGTTAACCACTGTCAATTATCGTTGAGCCCGTCGGAGGAGGGCTATGCGCTCGCGGCTTCGCCTGTCACCGGAGATGATCTACCCGCTGCTCGACTGGTTCATCCCGCCGGCCCTCAAGGCCGAGCGCGGCACCCACCAGCGTGCGCGCATCTTTCTCGTCTCGCATTTCTTCGGCCCGTTCCTCGGCCACACCATTACCGTCTATCTCTACTGGCTGGATCCGCATCCGAGCTACGGGCTCTGGGTGCTCGCCTCGGCGATCACCATCTACTGGGCCTTTCCGTGGCTGCTCAAGCGCACCGGGGCGTTCACCACGCTGTCGCTGATCTCGGTGGCGAATCTCGTCTTCATGATCCTGTGGGGCTGCTACCACTATGGCGGCCTCAGCTCGCCCTTCGTCGCATGGCTGGTGGTCGTGCCGCTGCTCGCCTTCCTCTATCTCGGCCCCGCCCTGATCCCGCGCCTCATGGTGCTGGGCATGATCGCCGGCGGCGTCGGCATCTTCTACCTCTTCTACGCCGCCGGCCATTCCTTCCCCGAGCACGTGCCACTGCACGCGCTGGGCGGCATCGGCATCGTCTCGACGATCAGCGCCGCCGTCTATGTGTCGATGATGGCGCTCTATTACGCCAACATCGTCGCCAACCAGTCCGAGCTCGAACGCGAGGTGCAGAACCATCGCGCCACCGCGATCAAGCTGCGCGAGGCGAAGGACGAGGCGGAGAACGCCAATCTCGCCAAGTCCGAATTCCTTGCCAAGATGAGCCACGAGCTGCGCACGCCGCTGAATGCGGTGATCGGCTATAGCGAGATGCTGCTCGAGGACGCGGAGAGCGAGGGCGGCGACACCCAGGCGGTCGAGGATCTCGGCAAGATCAACATCTCGGGCAAGTATCTCCTGTCGCTGATCACCGACGTACTCGATCTCTCGAAGATCGAGGCCGGCAAGATGGAGCTGTTCAACGAGCGCTTCGACCTCGACCGCCTCATCGACGATCTGACGGCAGCGGCGCAGCCGCTCTGCACCAGGAATGGAAACCGGCTCGTCGTCGAGCGCGGTGACGGCCTGGGCGATGCCGAAGGTGATATCACCAAGCTGCGCCAGGCGGCGCTCAACCTGCTGAGCAACGCAGCCAAGTTCACCAAGGATGGCGAGGTGACGCTGAGCGTGGCGCGCGAGGCGACGCCGGGCGGCGATTGCCTGCGCATTGCGGTGCGCGACACCGGCATTGGCATTGCCCGCGAGAACCTGCGCAAGCTGTTCCAGAATTTCAGCCAGGCCGAGGCCTGGTTGTCGAACAAATACGGCGGCACCGGCCTCGGCCTCGCGCTCACCCAGAAGCTCTGCCGCCTGATGGGCGGCGACGTCATGGTGGAGAGCGAGCTGGGACAGGGCTCGTGCTTTACCATACGGCTTCCCGCCTCGCTCGCCCGGGCGGTGCAGCGCCGCGAGCTCGACTGGGCGGCCGAGCCGGTGCAGGACGGCGGCGCGGCGCGGCGCGACATCATCCTCGTCGTCGACGATGATCCGGCGGTGCTCGACCTCATGCAGCGCGTGCTGGTGAAGGAAGGCTTCCGGCCGGTGCTCGCCGACGACCCCGGCAAGGCGGTGGCGCTCGCCCGGGCGGTCAAGCCGAGCGTCATCGTGCTCGACGTGCTGATGCCGGGCATGAACGGCTGGGAGCTGCTACGGGCGATCAAGGCAGATGCCGAGCTCGACGCCGTCCCGGTAGTCATGCTCACCGTCGTCGACGACCGCCGTACCGGACTCGCGCTCGGCGCCGTCGAGCACCTGGTCAAGCCGGTCGACCGCGACGTGTTGATGCGCGTGCTCGACCGCGTCTGCCCGCGCGGCAAGGCCGATCAGCCTGCCGAACCGACAACCTCAAAACCGATGGTCGCCAATGCCTAAAATTCTGCTCGTGGAAGACAATGAGATGAATCGCGACATGCTGGGCCGGCGGCTGAAGCGTCACGGATTCGATCTCTGCTTCGCAGTCGACGCGCCCAGCGGGATCGCCATGGCCGGCACCGAGCTGCCGGATCTCATTCTCATGGACATCGCGCTCGGCGAGATGGATGGCTGGGAGGCGACGCGGCGCATCAAGTCGAACCCGGCGACGGCCGAGATCCCGATCATCGCGCTGACCGCGCATGCGCTGGCCAGCGATCGCGACAAGAGCGTTGAGGTCGGCTGCGCCGATTTCGACACCAAGCCGGTGGACCTGCCGCGGCTGCTCGGCAAGATCAACGCTTGCCTCGGCACGGCGCCGGGAAAATAGGCGCCGGCGCCGGGCGGCGCGCGTCGACGGGCAGGGGTGTTGGCTGAAAGGGGAGCGACGGCTCGCGGGGGGCCGAGCGGCGGTCAGCCGCCTTGGCGCAGCCGGCTCAGCAGCTGGCGCAGCGCGGCGATGTCGACGGGCTTCTGCAGATCGTCGACCACCTTGAGGCCGCGGGTTTCGGCCAGCCGTCCCGCCGCCTTGCGGAACCAGCCGTCCTGGCCGCTGATGATGACCAGGAGGCCGTCGAACCCGGCTTCGGCGAGCACCGACAGCAGGTCGATGCCGTCGGCCTCGGGCATGCAGAGATCGAGGGTGAGAACCTCGGGCTTCCAGCGCGTCACCAGGTCGCGGACCGCACCTGGATTCGAGGTCGTCTGCGCCTCATAGCCGCATTTGGCGGCAACGCGCGCGACGAGATCGGCGGAATCGGCGCTGTCATCGACCGCGAGCAGGCGTCCCCTGGTGGTTCCTGCGGACGCCATCTCCCTCTCTCCCTTAGCCGCCGATGGCGGCGGCGACGGCGCCGGACGGCGCGAGGAGGCGGCCATAGGGCTGGTAGGCGGCGTGCGCTGCGTCATAGGCGGTACGCAGTCGCGCGACGACGTCGTCCACGTTGGCTCTGGTGTGCTTGGCCATCACCTGGAACCGGAAGCGCGCGCTGCCCTTCGCCACCGCAGGATACTCGACAAGGTTGGCGACGGCGCCGAGCTCCGGCAAGCGACTGGCGACCATGCGGGCCAGGCCCTCCTCGCGCATCATCACCGGCACGATCGCCGACGGCTCGCCGATGACCTCGAAGTCAGCCGCCTGCAGCGTGTCGCGCAGATAGGTGATGTTGTTCATGAGATCCGCGCGCAGCGCGCGGCCCTCGGCCGATTTGACGATCTCGAAGGCCTTCAGCACGACCGCCGCCTGGATCGGCGAGAGGGCGTTCGAGAAGGTCTGCGGCGCGCTGTAGTATTTGAGATATTCGCGCACCGCCGGCGAGTTGCAGGCGACGAAGCCGCCATTGGAGCCGAACGTCTTCGAGAAGCTGCCCATCACGATGTCGACCAGGCCGATCATGTGCTGCAGGCCGATATGGCCGCGCCCGTCCTCGCCGAGATTGCCGAGGTCGTGGGCGCAGTCGACCAACAGCGTCGCCCGGAACTCGCGGCAGAGATCCTGGAGCGCGGCGATGTCCGGTGTGTCGCTGTCCATCGAGAACAGGCTTTCGGTCACCACCAGGATGGCGTTCTCCGCGTCGCGGGCGCGGATCCGCGCCAGATGGCGTCGCGCCGAGGCGATGTTGAGATGGCCGTGCAGATGGACGTTGCGGGTGGCCGCAAAGGCGCCCTCCTGCAGGCAGGAATGGCAGAGCCCGTCCATCACCACATGGTCGTCCGGGCGCACCAGCGCCTTGATGACGCCGAAGCCTGCGGCCCAGCCGGTGGGGTAGAGCACGGCATGCTCCATGCCGAGGAAGTCGGCGATGGAGCGCTCGAGCGCGAGCGAATACCGGGTATTGCCGATGAATGCGGCGGAGCCGGCGCTGTGCACGCCGTACTCGTCGATCGCCGCCTTCGCGGCTTCCTTGATCGCGGGATGCGAGGCGAGGCTGAGGTAGTCCTGCGAGCCGAAATTGACGCCGGCGAAGTGTTCGCCGGTATCTTCCAGGGCGGCGCAAACCGTGTTCGGCGCCTCTTCGGTGGCCCGCGAATAGGGCCAGAGATGATGCTGGCGGCGCATATCCTGCCAGCGGAAGAAGTTCTCGACGCGCCCCAACAGGTCGGTGCCGTGCAGATCGCGATAGTCGCGCAGGCTCCCGGTCAGCGCCTCGACCGGTGTCGAATTCGATTCGTCGCTCATATAGGGCATCGTCATCGTCCTTCTGCAAGCCTCGCTATTGGACCCGCCGCGGCGTCGAGCGCCGGGCCGGGATCTCCCCTCTCTCAGTGGATTGGCGCCTTGTTAAATATTTACAATAGCTATGGCGCGCTTGTTGTTAAGGATTATCGGGGGAAATCGTAAAGAAGGCGTAAAACTTGGCGGTTTACACCGGGAAATCACCGAAAATTTGAGACAAATATTTCAAGAATTGGCGGGAATTGTTAAAATCTGCCGTTAACCATATGCCCGTAATGTTAACCATCGGCCTGGTCACTTGCGGCCGGCGAGGCTATTTCGCGATCACCGGGCTTGTCGCCGCCGCCGGGCGCGACGGCAGGCGGACGGTCACCGCCGTACCCTCGCCCGGCCGGCTCACGATCGACATGGTGCCCCCGAGAAGGTCGACATATTGCCGGCTCAACGGCAGGCCGAGACCGGTGCCCTTGGGCCGGCCGTCCTGGGCGTGGCTGACTTGGCCAAACGGCCGCATGACTTCGTCCATGTCCTTGGCGTCGATGCCGATGCCGGTGTCGCGCACGACGACGATCACGGCGCCGTCATCGCCGTCGGGGCCGGCCTCCACGGTGACCGTGCCGCCCGACGGGGTGAATTTCACCGCGTTCGAGGTCAGGTTGAGCACGATCTGCAGCAGCTTGGTCCGGTCGGTCTCGATCTCCCCGAGGCCGGGCCGGATCGTGACCTTGAGCTGGACACCCCCCGCCTCCGCCTGGGGCGACAGCAGCCGGACGCTCTCCTCGATGACGCCGGCGACGTCGACCCTGGCGATCGACAGCGCCTCTTCGCCGGCCTGCGCCTTGGCGAGGTCGAGAAAGCTGTTGATCACCTCGAGCGCGTGCAGCGCGGCGGCGTGAATGTCCCCGGCATAGTCAAGATAGCGCGGCGCCAACGGGCCGAACCGCTCGCCGCGCATTACCTCGGAGAAGCCGCAGACGGCGGAGAGCGGCGTGCGCAGCTCGTGCGCCAACCGGGCGACGACATCGGCGCGGGTGTGGCTCTCGGCTTCGCTGCGGGCGAGCGAGCGCTTAAGCTCGCCCTCGGCGCGCGTGAGCACGTCGAGCGCCGCCTGAAGCCGCTGCGTGCGGGCCGCCACCGCGTCTTGCAGCCGATCGTTGTGGTCGCGCAACCGACGCTGCAGCTCGCGCATCTCGGCGGCGCCGGCGACGCGCGCCACCAGCACCGAGCCGGCGAAGGGCTTGGTGACGAAGTCGCTGGCGCCGCGCTTCAGCGCTTCGACCTGAACATCCTGCCCGACATCGCCGGTCAGCATGATGATCGAGCTGCCGACGCGCTGCGCCTCGTCGCGCAGCAGATCGAGCACGCCGAAGCCGTCGAGCTGCGGCATGTGCAGGTCGAGCAGTACCACATGCGGTTTGATCTGGCGCAGCAGGGAAAGCGCGATCGCCGGCTCGCTCGTCGATTCGATCGATTCGAAGCCGGCCCGCGTTAGCAGTCTCTTTACCAGCTCGATGCTGGTGGGGTCGTCGTCGATGACGAGGACGCGGCTACTGCCGATGATATCGCCATTCATGATCGCGCCACAATATGGCGGCGGGTCTTCGCAAAAGCTTAACGCTGGCCGATGTCTAATCCCCGGCCGGAGCCTCGTGTCCGGCTCGGTCTCCTCGCCAACCTCGCTCGAGGCGGCAGCCGGGGCCGGAAGCGGTCGGAGCAGCGGTGATGACGTCGACCCCGAGCGAAGCCAGGACACCTCCTGCCGAAGCGCAGCTGCTGAGCTACGTGCACCACCTGTCCGACGCGCGCGCCGGACAGCGCGCGGTTCTCTTTCATCTGTCGCGGTTGCAGCGCCACAACCGACGCGATACGCACCTGCAGATAGCCGCCAACATGCTCGAGGACGTCGTACGGCGCTTCTCCGGGCGCCTCTTCGTTCTGGCCACCGGCGACATCGTGCTCATCTGCAAGAGCACGCGGCGCAAGACGCTCGATGGCGCCGCAGCGCTCATCCGCTATCTCTTTCACGACGATCCCTTGGCGCAGCATGACGATGCCGCCGGCGATTTCTGCTCGCTGTTCGATCTCGAGGCCGATTACGATCGCTTCCTCGCCGTCGTCCGCCGGCTCAAGGAGGCGCAGGAGCGGCGCCTCGCCGGTGAGGTGGTGCGCCGCGGGGACGCGCCGCCGCGCCCGCGCCGGCCGCTCGACCCCGAGCATCTCGCCGACGTGCTCGGCATCATCAACCGCGCCGATCTTTCCAACGTGATGCGCCGGCAGGCGGTCTGGTCGCTGGTCCCCGGCGCGCGGCCGCAGCGGCTGTTCGAGGAGCTCTTCGTCTCAATCGAGGAGCTGGGTCAGGCGCTGGCGCCCGACTACCAACTCGGCAACGACCGCTGGCTGTTCCAGTACCTTACGCAGGCGCTCGACCGCCGCGTTCTGTCCCGGCTCGTCCGCGATTATCCCGGCCTCGCCGGCGGTCTCAGCCTCAACATCAACGTGGCCACGCTGCTGTCGCCGGAGTTCGCGGCCTTCGAGGATTACTTGCCGGTCCGCGCCCGGGGTAAGATCGTGTTCGAGCTGCAGCTCGCCGACATCTGGTCGGATGTCGGTGCCTACCTCTTCGCCGGGAACCTGGCGAAGCAGCACGGCTATCGCCTGGCGCTTGACGGCGTGCGGCGCCGGGCGCTGCCGCTGATCGACGCCGGGCAGTTGGGCGTAGACTATCTCAAGCTGATCTGGGAGGACGGGCTGCTCGCGCTCGACACCGACGAGCAGCAGGAGTTCCGGCTCGCGCTCGAGGCGGTGCCGGCACGCGTCATCCTCATGCGCTGCGACCGCGCCGAGGCGCTGAGCTTCGGCCATGCGGCGGGGATATCGCTCTTCCAGGGCTGGTACCTGGACCGCCTCGCCCGCGACTGAGCGGCGCTACGGCGCGGCGGCTGCGGTTGCGAGAAACGGGGGGGCGGTTCCGTCGACCGGTGCCGGCCGCGGTATGGCGGCGGCGATGGTGGCGGGAACCCTGACGGTGAAGCAGGAGCCGTCGCCCGGTTCGCTGTCGACGGTGATCTCGCCGCCCATCATGCGGCAGAGCTTCTGGCTCAGCGCTAGGCCGAGGCCGGTGCCGCCATAGCGGCTGGAGGTCGAGGCTTCCGCCTGTTTGAAATTTTGGAACAGCTTCGGCAGGTTTTCGCGGCTGATGCCGATACCGGTATCGCGCACCGCGATGCTGACCCATTCGCCGACCATGCCTTCCCGCGCCACTCGCAACGTGACGCGGCCCTCTTTGGTGAACTTGGCGGCGTTGCTGAGCAGGTTCAGCACGGCCTGGCGCAGCTTGGTCTGGTCGCCGATGACGATCCCGAGATCGGGTCCGCGCTCGACGAGGAACTCGTTGCCGTTATCCATCACCAGCGGGCGGCAGGTGGCGACGACATCGTCGATGAAGATGCTGAGGTCGAAGGGCTGTGCGGCAAGCTCCATCTTGCCGGCCTCGATCTTGGAGAGGTCGAGCACGTCGGTGACCAGAGACAGCAGGTGCTTGCCGGCGCTGTTGATACGCCGGAGATCGGCGACCTGCTGTTCCTTGCGGCCTTCGGCCTCGGCGTCCTCGAGCAGCATCTCGCTGTAGCCGATGACCGCATTCAACGGCGTGCGCAACTCGTGGCTCATCTTGGCGAGGAATTCCGATTTCTGCCGGTTGGCGCTTTCCGCTTCTTCTTTGGCCTCGCGCAGCTTGATCGCGGTGGCGCGATGGCTCTGAACCTCGCGCTCGATCTCGGATTGGGAAGCGACGACGCTGGCGTAATAGAGCGCCATCATCGACATGTAGACCGTGGCGGAAAGCACCGAAGTGATGCCGAGGCCCGACATCTTCTCGATCGGCACGCGCTCGGGGAAGCCGCCGGTCAAGGCGTAGACGGCATAGAATCCCAGCACGTTGAGCGAGAACATCGCCAGCACGGCGTAGCGCAGCTTCGGGCGGTCGCCGAGATAGAAAAAAGCGAGCAGCAGCGCGTTCAGCAGCCATGGCAGGAAGGGCGAACTGACGCCGCCATACTGATAGGAGCCGAAGAGGGTGACGAAGGTCAGGTCCTCGACGGTGATGAAGGCCAGCAACCGCAGATGGCCGGTGAATTTGAGCGCGAAGGGCAGCGCCCAGAACGAGGTGATCAGGCCGACGATCACCCAGTAGGCGTAGCCGCGATGCGGATCGAGCGACCACAGGTAGACGCTGATGCTTTGGCCGAGCGTCGGGCCGAAGAGATGGCTGAAGACGAAGATGCGCGCACGGCCGAGCGTTGCCGCATCCGTCCGGAGCGTGTCGGGAATGAACCAGTCGATTGGCCGGTAGCTAGGCGACAGCATCGCCAACAGGCGCTTCAGCATGGGGTCCCCAGCCGGACGTTTCGCGGCCGGCGGAGGATATCGCCTAAAGGGTTAATGGTTGTTTTACATTTGGCGTCCGGCTTGCCGTCGGAGCGGCGGGCGCGGTCTCCGGCATGGCGAGCAGGAAGGTGAGGAGCGCCGCGCCGGCGATCGCTGCCAGAGCGAGGAAAGCGGCGGAATAGCCGGCGCGGACGACGACGATCCCCGCGGCGGCGCTGCTCAGCGCCGCGCCGAGCCCCTGCATGGTGGCGACGACCCCCTGGCTGGCGTTATAGTGCCCGGTGCCGCGCGTCAGGTCGGCCAGGATCAGCGGACCGAGCGCGCCGACGAGGCCGGCGCCGACGCCGTCGAGAAGCTGTACCGCGAGCAGCCATTCCGTCCGGCTTGACAGGGTGAACAGCACGCCGCGCAGCGGCAGGACGGCAAGGGCGAGGAGGAACAGCGGCTTGCGGCCCCAGCTGTCGGCCCTGGCGCCGACCAGCATCGCCATCGGCAGCATCACCGCCTGCGCGGCGATGATGCAACCCGACATCAGCGCCGTCTCCTCGCCGCGATGGGCGAGCGCGAGCTTCTGCCCGACCAGAGGCAGCATCGCCGCGTTGGCGAAATGGAAGAGCGCGACGCAGCCGGCGAAGATCAGCAGCGGCCGGTGTTCGAGCAGCACGCGCCAGCGCGCCGGCGGCTCGTTCCCGGCGTCCTCGCCATCCATGCCGCGCGCGCGGCGGTGATCGATCGCCCGGCCGGGAATAGCCAGCACGGCGGCAGCGGCAAGGGCGGCGAAGATCGGCACCAGGGCGAACACCGCGCGCTGGCCGAGCCACCAACCGATGCCGCCGGCGATAACCGCGACCGCGAGGTTCCCGGCATGGTCGAAGGCGGCATTGCGCCCGAGACGCCGGGCCAATGCCGCACGGCCGAAAATCCCCAGCGTGATCGCCGCCACCGTCGGCGCGAGGGCGGCGCCGGCCACGGCCAAGAGCAGATTGGCGGCGATCACGATGGCGAGGCGGGGCAGGAGGGCGACGGCGACCGCGCTCGCCGCCAGCAGCGCCAGCGCCGCGAGGATCAACCCGCGCTTGGCCTGCAAGGCGTCGATGAGCGCGCCCATCGGGGTCTGTACGGCAAGCCCGGCGATGCCGCCGAGCGTCGCCACCAGCCCGATCTGGGCCTGATTCCAATGCTCCCGCGTCAGCAGGAAGATGCCGAGATAAGGGCCGAGCGCGCCCGCGACATCGGCGAGCAGGAAGTTGAGCGCGTCGAGCGCATAGCCGAGGCGTGGCTGGAGCGGCATGCAGGGGGCAAACGGCGCGACTCCGATTTCGTACCGAACGCCGCCGGGGGGCCGAGGACCTCAGCGCGGCGGCTGTACCGCCGCCGGCGTCACCGCCAGGGTCAGCATCGGCGCGCCGCCGATCGCATAGGTAAGGCATTCCCGCAGGTTCTGGAAGCCGAGCCGGCGATAGAACTTCCGCGCGGGATTGCTGTCGAGCACGTTGAGCTGGATCAGCGGGGCGCCGCGCTCCACCGCCGCCGCGGCGACCGCGGCCACCAGCGCGTGGCCGGCGCCGAGCTTGCGCCGGGCGGGATCGACGTACAGGTCCTGGAGACAGAGGACGATGCCGCCCAGCGCGGTCATGTAGATTTCGCTGTAGGTCGCCATCCCGATCGCGGCGCCCGCCTGCTCCGCGAGAAAGCTGCGAAACCGCGCATCGGGACCGAACCCGTCGCGCAGCCAGTCATGTTCGGTGGCGACCAGCACGGCCTCGTTGCCCTCCGACCGCGCCAGTTCGAGCTTCATGCGGAACAGCGCCGGCACGTCGCCGGGCCTTGCCGGTCGGACGTGCAGCATCGGTGGCGAAGTGCTCCCCTCCATGGCGCCGACGATAGCCGAACATGGTTACCGCGGGGTAAACCTGCGCTAGATGATCCCCTTGCGGCGGAGCGCGGCGATCGCCTGTGGGGCATAGCCGAGTTCGGCCATGACGGCGTCGGTGTGCTCGCCCAGCATCGGCGCGCGGTGGCGGATGCCGCCGGGGGTCGCCGAGAGCCAGACCGGCGCCTTGGCCACCGGCGCCGCGCGGCGCAGCCCGGGATAGTCGAGCGGCTCGAAGAAGCCCATGGCGCGCACCTGCGGATCCTCCAGCACCTCCTGCGGCGTCAGCACTTTGGCGGCCGGGATTTTCTCACGGCCGAGTATGTCGAGCGCTTCGGCGGTGTCGCGCCCGCCGCACCAGCGCTGCATGCGCTCGCTGATCATGCCGCCATGTCCGCCCCGCGCGAGATCGTCCTTGAAGCGGGGGTCGTCGAGCCAGTGCGGCTCGCTCATGAGCCGGGCCCAGCGGCGAAAGAGCGGCTCGCCCACCACCTGGCAGATGATCCAGCCGTCGCGCGTGCGGAAGAGGTCGACCGGCGCGGCGGTCTGGCCGCGATTGCCGGTGGGAACGCGGTTAGCCTCGATCACCGCCTGCTCGATCAGCATGGCGTTGGTGAAGGTGACGGCGGTAGCCAGCAGCGCGCCCTCGACCTTCTGCCCCTTGCCTGTCTCGCGCCGCGCCATCAGCGCCGCCAGCGTGCCGAAGGCGCAGTGCAGCGCCGTGCCGAAATCGACCCAGGGCACCCAGGCGCGGTAGGGCTGGTCGGGCTCGCCGGTCATATAGACCGCGCCCGACATCGCTTGGCCGACGCCGTCGAAGCCCACCCGCTCGGCATAGGGGCCGCCATCGCCATAGGCGGAGCTGGTGGTCAGGATGACATCGGGCTTTACCGCCGCCAGGCTGTCGTAATCGAGCCGCATCGCCTTGAGCGTCGGCGGCGGCAGGTTCGCCACCACGACATCGGCGGTGCCTACCAGGCGGCGCACGATCTCCTGCCCTTCCGGCGTCATGGGATCGAGCGTCATCGACCGCTTGTTGCGGTTCATCTGCAGAAAAAGCGCCCCTACCCCGTCGGCGCCCACCGGGCTGACGAAGCGATCCTCGCTGCCCTCGCGTTTCTCGATGCGGATGACCTCGGCGCCGTGCTCGGCCAGCAGCGCAGCGCAATAGGGGCCGGCGATGTACCGGCCGAAATCCAGCACGCGAATGCCGGACAAAACACCCGTCATGCTAGGATTTCCTCAAGCCAATTCTTTTGCGGGGCAAACGTCGCATCATCGTTAGCCAAACCTTAACCGCGCCGATGTCATTTTGCGATGCACTTCGGCGGCGCAGCCGGAGGCGGAGAGAGGCGGCATATGGCGGGCGGTCGCTCGGGCGCGGCAGGGTCGAGAGGAGCGGCGGCGCCCTTCGGGGTGAAGTCGGCCTCGGCCACGCCGCTGCGGTCGTCGGTCGTCAGCGAGGATACCCTCCAGAGCTACCTCGAGCAGGTCGCCGGCGGGCGGGCGGGCTATCGCGCCGTCATCTTCCGCCTGTCGCGGCTGGACCGCTCGCATCGCCGCGACAAGCACATGCAGATCGTCGGCAACATGCTGCAGGAAGTGACGCAGCAATACCCCGGCCGCCTCTTCGCGCTGCAAAACGGCGATGTGGTGATGGTCTGCAAGGGCATCACGCGCAAGGCGATCGACGAACAGACCGAGCTGCTGCGCTATCTCTTCAACGACGATCCAGCGGCGCGCGAAGGCGCGGAAGGGGCGGATTTCTGCGCCACCTTCGACCTCGAGCGGTATCAGCCGCAATTCCTCGCCGCGCTCGAGGACATCCGCGAGGCCGAGGTGAAGCGGCGCGCCGAGCAGGCGCGGCCGGTGCGGATCGCGGCCGCCGGCGAGACCGGCGTGCTCGATTCCAACCGGGCCAGCGAACTCATCGAAGCCGTGAGCCGCATCGATCTCTCGACCATGGGCCGGCGGCAGACGGTTTGGGAGATGGCGCCGGGCAAGCCGGCGCAGCCGCGCTTCGACGAGTTCTTCTTCTCGATAGAGCGGCTGCGCCAGGCGATCGGCGAGAATTTCGACCTGGCCAAAGACCGGCAGCTCTTCCTCTATCTCATGCGTTGGCTCGACCGCTACATGCTGACGACCTTGGTGCGCGACCATGCCAATTTCGCGCGGCCGCTCAGCGTCAACATCGGCATGTCCACGCTGCTGTCGCAGGACTTCGCCACGTTCGACGAGCAGCGTCCCACCGACTGGCGCGACCGCATCATCCTGGAGGTGCAGTTCTCCGACCTCCTGTCCAACCTGCCGGCGTTCCTCACCGCCTCCGAGGGACTGAAGCGGCGGGGCTATAAGCGCTGCGTCGACGGCGTCATCCATCAGGCGCTGCCTCTCGTCAATTTCCGCCGCCTCGACGCCGACTACGTCAAGGTGATCTGGGACGATGCGTTGCTGCAGCTTGACGAGGTCAGCCTGCGCGACCTGTGCGAGGCGGTCGCCGCCTGCGGCAAGGGACGCATCATCATGGCGCGCTGCGGCCGGCGCGAGGCGATCAGGGTCGGCCAGGCGATGGGCATTCAGCTTTTCCAAGGCTGGCAGGTCGACCAGGCCAACCAGACGGCGGTGCCCGTCGGCGGCGCCGGCCCCGCTTGAAATCCGCCGCGCGGCGCGGCATGTCTCCCGAGGGGCCTGTCCAGACCGGCTCCTAAGCCGGCAACAGGGAGTGCGAGCCCGTGAAATTCGGCATCGGCCAGCCGCTGCGGCGGTACGAGGACCTGCGGCTGCTTACCGGCAAGGGCCGCTATACCGACGACATCGCGGTGCCCGGCATGGCATTTGCCGCCGTGCTGCGCTCGCCGGTCGCTCATGCGACGATGGCCCGGCTCGACGCCGGCGCGGCGCGGCGCATGCCGGGCGTGCTGCTGGTGCTGACCGGGGCCGAGGTTGCCGCCGACGGGCTCGGCGACCTTCCCTGCGTCCATCCACTGACCAGCCGCGACGGCAAGCCGCGGCACGACACGCCGCGCCCGCTGCTGGCGATCGGCAAGGTGCGCCATGTCGGCCAGCCTGTCGCCTTCATCGTCGCCGAAACCCTGCATCAGGCGCGCGACGCCGCCGAGGCGATCGAGGTCGAGTATGACGAGCTGCCGGCGGTGGTGGACTCGCGCGCCGCGCTCGCTCCGGGCGCGCCGCAGCTGTTCGAGCACATCGCCGGCAATCTCGTCTTCGACTGGGACAACGACGTGACCGATGCGACGGCGACCGACGCCGCCTTCGCCCGCGCCAAGCGCGTGACGACGCTGGAGATCGTCAACAATCGCGTCGTCGCCAATTCGATGGAGCCGCGCAACGCGCTCGCCGAGTACGAGCCCGCCAGCGACCGCTCGACGCTCTACACGACCACGCAGGGCCCGCATCTCGTGCGCGATCCGATCGCCGAGGCGATCCTCAAGATCGGCAAGGACAAGCTGCGGGTGATTACGCCCAATGTCGGCGGCGGCTTCGGCATGAAGGCGTTCGTCTATCCCGAGCAGGCGCTGGCGGTCTGGGCGAGCCGGAAGCTGCGGCGCCCGGTGAAATGGCAGGCCGACCGGTCCGAGGGCTTCCTGTCCGACAATCAGGGCCGCGATCAGATCACGCGCGCCGAACTCGCCATGGACCAAGCCGGGCGGTTCCTGGGCTTGCGCGTGACCACGCTGGCCAATCTCGGCGCCTATCTCTCGCCGCTCGGTCCCTTCATCCCGACGCGTTCCTCGGATCTCGTCTCCGGCCTCTACACCACCCCGGCGATCCACATCAATGTGAAGGGGGTCTGCACCAACACCGTGCCGGTCTGCGCCTATCGCGGCGCCGGCCGGCCGGAGGCGGCCTACCTGATGGAACGCCTGGTCGACGCTGCGGCGCGCGACATGGGCATGACGCCGGACGCGATCCGCCGCGTCAACTTCATCCCGGCCTCCGCCATGCCCTACACCTCGGCGACGCGGCTGGTCTTCGATTCCGGCGAGTTCGAGCAGGTGATGGACCTCGCCCTGAAGGCGGCGGACTGGGCCGGCTTCGCGCCGCGCCGCGCCCGATCGGAACGCGCGGGCAAGCTGCGCGGCATCGGCATGGCGACCTACACCGAGCGCTGCGGCGGCGGCTTCCCCGAGACCGCGTCGATCGAGTTCAAGGACGGGCATATCGAGCTCGTCATGGGCAACATCGAATACGGCACCGGCCTGATCACCGCCTACAAGCAGGTGGTGGCCGACCGGCTGGGGGTCGATCCCGACCGGATCGAGGTGATCATGGGCGATACCGACCGCACGCCCCCCGGGCTTACCGGCGGCTCGCGCGCGCTGCCGGTGGCGGGCTCGGCGCTCTACGAGGCCTCGGCCGAGGTGATCGAGAAGGGCCGGGCGCTCGCCGCGCATCTGCTGGAGGCGGCGCCGGCCGATGTGCAGTTCGAGGATGCGACCTTCCTCGTCCCCGGCACCGACCTCAAGCTCGATCTCTTCGATCTGGCGCAGGCGTCGCGCGATCCCGCGAAGCTGCCGGCCGGCATGCGGCCCGGGCTCGACATCACCAAGCACCGCGTACCGCCGGCGGCGACATTTCCCAATGGCTGCCACATCGTCGAGATCGAGATCGATCCCGATACCGGCGTGGTGACCATCGATCGCTACACCATCGTCGACGATTTCGGCCGCACCATCAATCCGATCATGCTGGAGGGCCAAGTCCATGGCGGCGTGGCGCAGGGCATCGGCCAGGCGCTGATCGAGCACACGGTCTACGATGCGGCGAGCGGCCAGCTGGTCACGGGCTCGTTCATGGACTACGCCATGCCGCGCGCGGACGATCTCCCGTCCTTCTCCTTCGCCACGCACAACGTGCCGTGCAAGGCCAATCCGCTCGGCGTCAAGGGCGCCGGCGAGGCCGGCGCCATCGGCGCGCCGCCGGCGGTGATCAACGCCATCGTCGACGCACTCCATGCCAAGACCGGGCTGCGGCACATCGACATGCCGGCTACGCCGCACCGGGTATGGGAAGCGTTGCAGCAGCGACCGCCGGCGGGCGGGAACTGACCGGGCGGTGAGCGAACGGCCCGCAACGCCGGCCTGGATCAAGCCGCGAGAGGCGGATCGGGCGGCGCGCATCGATCTCCAGGACACCCCGGCCAAAGCGGTGTTCAAGCTCGTCGAGGGCGATCGCGCCGCGGCGGAAGCCTGCATCGCCATGGTCAAGGCGGTGGCGACCGCCGATCCTATGGCCGAGTTCGGACCGTTCACGCCACTGGTGATCCTGGAGGCGATCGGCTTGCGCGGGGCCGCGATCGGCGCCGCCTTCAGCCGCGTCTGCGGCGGCGATCCCGTCACGGCGCTGGCGGTGCTGCATGCGGTGAGGCTGAAGCTGATCACCGTCGCGACGCTGAAGCGCGCCGTCGCGGGCGGCGCGCCGATCGATGCGCCGGCGCTGCTCGATCTCGTCCGGCACAAGCTGCCGGGCTTCGGGCGCGCGCCTTCTTCCTAAGGATGTCCGGCGCTATTCCGCTGCCTGCGCTCGCGCGCGCATCATGCCCGCGAGCCGGGCGGCGATGATCTCCTCGGCCTCGCGGATGATGCGGTGGACCAGCTCTTTCACACTGGGCACGTCGTGGATCAGGCCCTGCACCATGCCGGCCGACCAGATGCCGTGTTCGAGCTCGCCCGCCTCGAGCACATGGCGGCCTTTGACACCGGCGACGAAGCTGCGCACATCCTCGAAGCTGCTGCCTGGCTTGTGCTCGATCTCGATCACCTGTTCGGCGACGCTGTTCTTGTGCACCCGCGCCGTGTTGCGCATGGTGCGGAAGATCAGCGCGGTCTGACGCTCGTCGCTGTCGACCAGCTTTTGCTTGATACGCTCGTGGATCGGCGCCTCCTTCGTGGCCATGAAGCGCGTGCCCATGTTGACGCCCTCAGCGCCGAGCGCCAAGGCGGCGACCAGGCCGCGCGCATCGCCGAAACCGCCCGAGGCGATGAAGGGGATCTTGAGCCGGTCGGCGGTGATCGGGATGAGGACGAGGCCGGGAGTGTCGTCCTCGCCGGGGTGGCCGGCGCATTCGAAGCCGTCGATCGACACCGCGTCGACGCCGAGCCGCTCGGCCTTCAACGCATGGCGCACCGCCGTACATTTGTGGATGATCTTGACGCCGGCCGCTTTGAAGACGGGGATGTATTTCTCCGGGTTGTTGCCGGCGGTCTCGACGATCTTGACGCCGGAGCGGATGATCGCGTCCATGTATTCGTCGTAAGGCACCGGCTTGATCGTCGGCAGGATGGTGAGGTTGACGCCGAACGGCTTGTCGGTCATGCCGCGGCAGCGCTCGATCTCCTCGGCGAGATCCTCGGGCGTCGGCTGGGTCAGGCCGGTCAGAAATCCCAGCGCGCCGGCATTGGCGACCGCCGCCACCAGCTCGGCCCTGCCGACCCATTGCATGCCGCCCTGCACGATCGGGTGGTCGACCCCGAATGTCCTGGTGAATCGCGTCCCGAGCATCGGCGCTTCCTTTCCCTGTCGGGACAAGGGTCGCGGGGCCGGCGGCAAAAGGCAAGCGCGACATCGCTCTGGCATAGCCGTGCGGGAAATGCTGTACTCCGGCCGGAAAAATAAAACGGGAGAACGCCCATGGCGGAGCATGTCCTGACCGAGGTCAGGGACGGGATCGGCAGCATCGTCTTCAACCGTCCCGACGCGCTCAACGCCTTGTCGCCGGAGATGACCGACGGGTTCATCGACGCGACCGGCAGGTTCGAGCGCGACCCGGCGGTGCGCTGCGTCGTCATTCGTGGCGCCGGCGACCACTTCATGGCCGGCGGCGACATCAAGGGCTTCCGGAAATCGCTGAGCGAGGATCGCGCCGGACACGTCGCAAAGCTCGAGATGCGCGTGGTCAAGGTGCATCAGGCGGTTTATCATCTGCGCCGCATGGCGAAACCCGTGCTGGCCTCGGTGCAGGGCGCCGCTGCCGGCTTCGGCCTCAGCGTGGTGCTCGCCAGCGACCTTGCGATCGCCGCCGAGGACTCGGTCTTCACGCTGGCCTACCGGCATATCGGCCTCTCCGCCGATGGCGGTGCCACATATTTCCTGCCGCGCATCGTCGGCGAGCGCCGCGCGCTGGAGATCGCGCTGCTCGGCGAGCGCTTCACCGCGCAGCATGCGCTCGAGATCGGCATCCTCAACCGGATGGTGCCGCGCGCGGCGCTGGCCGAGGAGACGGCGGCGCTGGCGCGCAGGCTGGCAGATGGACCGACCGTAGCGCTCGGTAAGGCAAAGCAGCTCATCCGCTGCTCGCTCGACAATTCCTGGGACGAGCAGTCGCATCGTGAGGCCGAAGGACTCGCCGCGGCGGCAGCGACCGAGGATCACCTGGAAGGCGTCGCTGCCTTTGTCGAGAAACGCAAGCCGGTATTCAAGGGGCGGTGACTGGCGTGTCGGAGACGCTGATCATCGGCGGCGGCGTCGGCGGGCTGGCGCTCGGGTTGATGCTGACCCGCGCCGGCATGCCTTGCCGCATCTTCGAAGCGGCGCCAGAGATCAAGCCGCTCGGCGTCGGCATCAACCTGTTGCCGCATGCGATGAAGGAGCTGGGCGGGCTCGGCCTCGAAGGGGCGCTCGCCGGCCAGGGAGTGCTTACCGCCGAGGCCGCCTTCTTCAACCGCTTCGGCCAGCTGATCTACCGCGAGAAGCTGGGCCGCGCCGCCGGCTACGACTGGCCGCAGGTCTCGATCCATCGCGCCGATCTGCATCGCGTGCTGAAGGACGCCTTCATCGCCGAGGCCGGCGCCGACCGGTTGCTGCTCGGCTGGCAATGCGTCGGCGCCGAGGCGGACGGCACCGCGCGCTTTCGCCGCTTCGGCACCGGCGAGAAATTGCCGGCACAGCGAGGCGCCTGCGTCGTCGGTGCCGACGGCATCCATTCGGTCATCCGCAAGCAGCTCTATCCCGACGAGGGCGAGCCGATCTATTCCGGCGTCAACATGTGGCGCGGCGTCACGCGCTGGCGGCCGATCCTCGGCGGCGCCACGATGATCCGCTGCGGCTGGTTCACCAGCGCCAAGATCGTGATCTATCCCATCCGCGACGCGATCGACGGCGACGGCAACCAGCTGGTGAACTGGGTGGTCGAGATCGAGACGCCGACATACCAGCGATGGAACTGGGCACGGGCGGCGCGCATCGAAGATTTCATCGCCCCGATGCAGGATTGGCATTTTGACTGGCTCGACGTGCCGGAGTTCCTGCGCCGCGCCGAGGTGGCGCTGGAATATCCCATGGTGGACAAGGATCCGCTGCCGCGCTGGAGCTTCGGCCGGGTCACGCTGCTGGGCGATGCCGCGCATCCGATGTATCCGCGCGGCTCCAACGGCGCGGGCCAGGCAATCGTCGACGCCCGCGCGCTGGCCGAGTGCCTCGCCGCAGGAGGCGATGCCGAGGCCGCGCTCAGCGCCTATGAGGAGCGGCGGCGCGAGGCGACGGCGACGGTGGTGCGCACCAACCGCACCACCCCTCCCGACTGGATTCTTGGCGAAGTGCACAAGCGCACGGGCGACAAGCCCTTCACCTCGATCGACGCGGTGATCAGCCGCGACGAGCTGGTCGCAATCACCGATGCCTACAAGCGCGTCGCCGGATACGAGAGGGAAAAGCTCCGGACCTGACGCTATGGTTGTACGGGGCCGTCAAACGCGCAGTTCAACCGGGTTTTCCGCGGTTTTCGGGGCGGTCGCTAACCGCCCGGTAATACCATGATATGTAATAGGATGGTCGGTGGTACTATTTCGCCAGCGGCGGGCGGTCTCGGCGGCTCGCGGCCGGCCGGCCGCTGCGAGAGGGCTTGATGAGAATTCTCGCACGCTCACGCACGCGACGGCCCGGCGGTCTCGCCGGTCCCGACGTGCTGGCCGAGCAGGTCAGGCTGCTCTATGCCGGTGCCTTCGTCGTTCCGGCGAATCTCCTCAATGCCCTGATCGTCGCGGCGGCACTGCGCAACTCCTTGCCGTCGAAGTTCCTGATCGGCTGGCTGGGACTTACCGCCCTGGTGGTGGCAGGCCGCCTGGTTTTGCAGGCGCGCTATCGGCGCTCGGCGACGGCCGATCGCGATGCCTGCCGATGGGCACGGCGCTTCGCCCTGGGCGCGTTCCTCTCCGGCCTGTTGTGGGGCGTGGTCTGCGGCGCCCTGCCGTTCTTCGGGCAGCCGCTCGACTTCCTCTTCGTCACGCTGGTCGCGGCGGCGATGTCGGCTGCGGCGATGACCTCGCTCGCGGCGTATTTCGTTGCCTTCCTCTGCTATCTCCTGCCGTTCCTGGTGCCGCCGGGGCTCGCCTTCCTGCTCACGCCCGGCCCCGATTATCTCCTGCTCGGCGCGCTGATCCTGATCTATGCCGTCATCCTTGCCGGCACCGGGCACAACCTAAACCGCTTGATCGTGCGCACGCTGCAGCTCAAGGCCGCCAACGACCAGCTCAACAAATCGCTGAATTCGACCCACGCCGAGCTCGATCTGGCGCGGCAGGACAAGTGGCGCACCTTCGCCCATCTCAGCCATGAGCTGCGCACGCCGCTGACGGCGATTCTGGGCTTTTCGGAGGCGATCCGCGACCAGCTGCTGGGTCCGCTCGGCAATCCCCGCTACGGCGATTATGCGCGCCACGTCCACAGCAGCGGCCAGCACCTGCTCAACCTCGCGAGCGAGATCCTCACGCTCTCGCAAGGCGAGGCGGGTGCGCTGCCATTGGCCGAGATGGAGATCGACATCGCCGCGGTGATCGAGATCTGCGTCGAACTCGTTGTCGGGCGCGCCGAGCGGCAAAGGCTGCGCATCATCCGCAGCGTCGAGCACGGGCTGCCGCGGCTGCTCGCCGACGAGACCAAGCTGCGCCAGATTCTGCTGAACTTGCTGACCAACGCGATAAAGTTCACCATGCCCGGCGGCGAGATCACGATCATGGCATGCCTCTCGGCCGAGGGCGGCATCACCATCAGCGTCGCCGACACCGGGGTGGGCATGGCGTCGGCCGACATTCCGCGCGCGCTGGCGCCCTTCGTTCGTCTGGAGAACGCGATGGTGCAGGAGACCGAAGGCGTCGGTCTGGGACTGCCGCTGTGCAAGCGGCTGGCGGAGATGCATGGCGCCGAGCTGGCGATCGCCAGCGAGCTCGGCATGGGAACCACTTGCACGGTGAGGTTTCCCGCCGCGCGCACGCGCGCGGGCGCGGTGCGTGACGCCGGAGGCGGCTAGCCGCAATCCTTCTCGCAGCGCTTCGCGTGAACGTCCGGCCGCGGGTCCGGGCTGATGAAGCCGTCGCGGTTCGGCATCCTCACCTTGGGCAGCGTCGCCGCATCCATCACCGCGTCCTCGCCGACGATGCCGTTGAGATAGAGGATGTAGGCGCTGGCGGCGTAGACCTGATCGGCGCCAAGCGATTTCGGCGCGTCGAACGGCATGGCGCGGCGGATGTAGTCGAAGAGCGTCGTCGCATAGGGCCAGAAGCTGCCGACCGTGCGCACGGGCGTGGCCGTCGCCAGCGTGCCCTGGCCGCCGACCAGTCGGTCCATCGGCTTGCCTTCGCCCTTGGCGCCGTGACAGGCGGCGCAGTGCTGCGCGTAGAGTGCGGCGCCGTCCTTGACGCTGCCCCGGCCCGGCGGCAGGCCGCGGCCGTCGGGCAGCACGTCGGTGTTCCAGCCGGCGACCTCGTCGGGCGTCGCGGGCCGGCCGATGTCAAAGCGCGCCGCGGCCGGCGCCGCGGCGAGGATGAGCGCCAGCAGCGGCGCCGCGATGCGGCTAGCTCGCATTGGTCACCTCGCCGCCCGGCGCCAGCCTCCAGGTATGGATGCCGTTGTAGTGATAGTAGGAATGCGTGCCGCGCGCCTCCACCAGCGCCGGCTGCGGCGGCTGGACATAGCCGGTCTCGTCGGTGGCGCGGCTTTGCAGCAGCGCCGGCGCGCCATCCCAATGCCACGGCAGGCGGAAGCGCGTCAGGCATTTCGCCAGCACCGGCTCCTGCAGCTGCGCCGACCGCCAGTTGACGCCGCCATCGGTCGAAACGTCGACCGCGCGGATCTTGCCGTGCCCCGACCAGGCGATGCCGGCGATCTCGTAGAAACCGGGACCGGCGAGGTGCTGGCCGCCCGACGGCCGGGTGATTACCGACTTCGCTTCCATCAAGAAGGTGAATTGCCGCGCCTTGCCGCTCGGCATCAGGTCGGTGTATTTCGAGGTTTCCTCGCGCGTCTCGAACGGCTCGCGACCGAGCTTGATGCGGCGCAGCCATTTGACGCTCATATTGCCCTCGTAGCCCGGCAGCAAAAGCCGCAGCGGGTAGCCCTGTTCGGGCCGCAGCCGCTCGCCGTTCTGGGCGTAGACCAGCATCGCATCGTCATAGGCCTTGGCGATCGGCACGCTGCGATCCATGCCGGCGGCATCCGCGCTCTCCGCCAGCAGCCAGTGCGCCGACTTGCTCGCGCCGACCTCATCGAGCACGGTCGAGAGCATCACGCCGGTCCATTCGCAGCAGCTCAACAGGCCGTGCGTGTCCTGCACGGTGAGGTTGGCGGGGCCGGTCTTCCAGCCTTTGGTGTTGCCGGAGCATTCGAGGAAGTAGATATGCGACACCGCGGGAAACCGCATCAGATCGTCCATGGTGAAGACCAGCGGCCGCTCGACCAGGCCGTGGACGAGGAGGCGATGCTGCGCGGGGTCGATCGCGGGCACGCCGCCATGGTGGCGTTCATAGACGAGGCCGTTGGGCGTGATGACGCCGTGCAGGTGCTGCAGCGGGGTCAGGCTGCTGGCCGAAGTCGCGGTCGGCCGGTTGGGCAGCGCGCGGCGGATCACGTCCTTTTCAAAGGGCGAGGGCAGGCCATAGGGATGGGCGAGGATCGGCGCGCCCTGCTCGCGGCTCCATTCCGGCACATGGGGCGGCAGATTGGCGCCATCCTCGGCGCGGGCGCCGAGCGGGACGATGACGCCGCCCAGCGCCGTTCCGCCCATCAGCGTTGCGGTCTTGCCGAGCAGGCTGCGTCGGTCGATCGCACGTGCCGCCCCCTTTCTCCCGGCGGTCTCATCCCTCATGCGCTCCCTTCCTTCCTCTTGGTCGCGTTCGACGCGACGCTACCATCCGCAGCGCGCAACGGTCACGCGCACGGCCCGCAGCCCCCGCGAATGTCAGATCGCCAGCTGCTTCTTCTCCCATTCCGCGTAATAGGCCTCGGGCGGCTTGGCGAGCAGCGGATAGCTGGCGCGCAGCATGTCCTGCACCACCGCATCCTTGTCCCAGCCGAGCGCGTCGAGCGCCGGCAGGGTGATGCGGCGGGTCGGCTCGATCACCGCCTCCTCGAAGAGCCGACCCGGATCGCTTGCCGCGTCGAGCGCCTTGCCAGCCGCCAGCATCTCGTAGATGTGCCAGAGATTGGGCATCACCGGCAGCCCGTTGCGCGCGAAATAGGCGACGCGCACCGTCGCGCGCAGATCCTCGCCGATGTCGAGATTGGCGCAGCTCACCTTGCGCGCCGCATCGGCGTGATCGTCGATCCAGCGGCAGAAGCGCAGCCACGCGGTCATCGCCTTGCGGGCGGCGCCGGGATAGGCGTCGACGAAATCGCGGCGCATGGCGAGCGTGCCGTAGCCGATATAAGGAACGAAATCGGCGGTGTTGATCAGCGTGCGCGCCTCGAAGCGCCGTTCGGCGATAGCGTCGACCGGCGGCAGCGCATAGATGGCGTCGACCTGCCCCTGCGCAAGCGCCTGCGGCTGGCTCGCCGCGGGCAGCAGCACGATCTCGATCTCCTCGCGGGCGAGGCCGTGCGTCTTCTTGAGCGCGGCAAGGCCGAGATCCTCGAGCGTGCCGCGCTGGTCGAGCGCGAGCTTTTTGCCCTTGAGCTGCGGTACCTCGACGATCGGCGAATCGCCCCGCACCATGATGCGGCTGACCGGATGTCGCGGCGTCCCGATGGCACCCAGCGCGGGATGGAGCAGCGGCAGGCCGCGCGCCGTGGCGACGATGGCGGCGGCGACGCTGATGTCGCCCAGCGGAATGCTGCCGCCGACCAGCGCCTGCATCACCGCCGGGGCGTCGGCGCCGTGCAGCAGCTCGACCGCGAGGCCCTCGTCCTTGAAGTAGTCGATCTCGCCGAGATAGGCGGTGACCTCGGTGTTGGCGGGCAGGGTGCCGATGACGATCTTCGGCGGCATCGCTTCCGCCGCCGCGGCGGGAAGGCCGAGTGCGCGCGGCATGGCGGTGAGGGCGAGCGTCGCTGCGCCGGCGGTGAGCAGCCGGCGGCGGTCGATCGCCCCGGCGCGCATCACGCCAACCTCGCGCCAGTGTCGCACCAGGACGGGCGAGACGAGGGGACGGGGATTTCTTGCCCGGACGGAGCGAGTGGCATCGACGGCATCCTCGGTCATGATCACGGCTGCCCGGCACTCTACACGCGCCGCCGCGGCGCGCCTATGCCTCGCGGCGATTGACCGTCTTGCCCGGTGCGCCTACGGTTCGACGCATGACACGAACCGTGTGCGGACCAGGCCTGTGGGTCGAGAGCGGCGGCAGCGGCAGCCCGGCGCTGCTCCTGCTGCACGGGCAGGGTGCCAATGCCGCGGTGTGGCAAGGGTTGCGGCCGCTGCTGGCGACGCGCTGGCCCGGGCGGTGGGTTGCTCCCGATTTGCGCGGGCATGGCCGCTCGGAGCATCGCGCTCCCTATGGTTTCGGAACCCACGCCGCCGATATCGCGGGTCTCTTCGCGCCCGGCGAAGAGGTGGTGGCGCTCGGACATTCCATGGGCGGCGCCGTCGCGATGGGCCTGGCGAGCGGCTGGTTCGGCGTGCGGGTGCGGCAGGTGATCGCCTTCGGCGTCAAGCTGGTGTGGAGCGAGGTGGAGATCGCGAAGGCGCAGGAACTGGCGCGTGCGCCGGTGCGCTGGTTCGCCAGCCGCGAGGAGGCGGTCGAGCGGTACCTCCGCGTCGCCGGCCTCCAAGGCCTGGTCGATCGCGGCGCCGCGGCGCCCGGCATCGTCGAGGAGGGCGGGCGGTTTCGGCTGGCCGCCGATCCCGGCATCGCCGCAATCGCCGGTTCGCCGATCGAAGGCCTCGTCGCGGCGATGCGCGCGACGCTGCGCCTCGCTGCCGGCGAGCAAGACCCGATGGTGACGCCGGAGCAGATGCGCCGTTTCGATCCGCAAGCGGCGGTGCTGCCGGGCCTCGGCCACAACCCGCATGTCGAGGCGCCCGATCGGCTATGGCGGCTGGTCGAGGAGATGCTCGGCTAACCCACCCGCAGCGGATAGTGCAGGAAGCCGCGGAAGCGGGCGCGGCCGCCGCGGATTGCATTGCCGTCGCGCGCGATCACGGAAAAACGGCGCACCAGGCGGCCGATTGCCACCATCCCTTCCATGCGCGCCAACGACATGCCGGCACAGGCGTGGATGCCGGTGGCGAAGGCGAGATGCCGGTTGGGTTGCCGGCGCAGATCGAGCCGTTCGGGATCGGCGAATTGCGCGGGGTCGCGATTGGCGGCGCCGATGGCGACATGGACGTAGCTGCCGGCCGGCAGGTCGACGCCGCCGAGGGATGCCGCTGCCGCGGCGCGTCGATTGCCGAGCTGGTTCGAGCTTTCCAGCCGCAGGAACTCCTCCACCGCGCCGTCGATGAGCGCGGGTTCGCGCCCGAGTTCGGCGAGCGCCTCGGGATGGCGGAGCAGCAGGTCGATGCCGTTGCCGATCAGGTTGGTCGTCGTCTCATGCCCAGCGTTCAGCAGGAAGATGCAATTGTGCAGCAGCTCGAGCTTGCTGAGCCTCTCCTCGGCGCCGTCGCCGCGGCTGAACTCGCTGGCCTTGATCAGCGTCGAGAGGATTTCGCCCTCCCCGCCGCCGCCCTCGGCGAGGCGCCGGGCGACGAGGTCGCCGAGATAGGCCTTGAACTCCGCCACCGCGGCGATGCCGCGTTCGCGCTGCGCCGGCGACAGCACCGGCTCGAGCGCGCCCAGAATGGCGAGCGACCAGCCGCGCAGCGGTCCGCGCTCTTCCTGCGGCACGCCCAGCATGTCGCCGATGAGCTGCACCGGGATGGCGGAGGCGAAATCCTCGATGAGGTCGCAGCGCCCGCGCGCCGCGATGGCGTCCAGCAGCCGGTCGACCAGCGCCTCGACCCGCGCCTGCAGCGCCTTGAGCGCTCGCGGCGTGAAAGCCGGCGCCAGCAGCCGGCGCACACGCGTGTGATAGGGCGGGTCGTTGAAGACGAGGCTGGTGGTGTGATGCTCGTAGAGCAGGCTCTCGCCGAAATTCGGGCGGAAATCGAGCGTCTTGTCCGAGCTCCAGCTCCGGGCGTCGCGATAGACGGCGACGCAATCCTCATAGCGAGTGAGGAAATAGGAGCCGTCCGGCATGCGGTGGATCGGATCATGCTCGCGCAGCGCGCGGTAGAGCGGATAGGGATCGTCGAGGAAACGCGGCTCCAGCTGCTTCAGGTCAAAGGCAATGGCCGCCGCGCGCATCGCCGCCGGATCGTCCGGCCAAGCGCTTGCTGACGGTCCCATCGCCGGTCTCAGAATAGCGCGTAGCCGCCGTCGATCATGAAGAGGTCGCCGGTGTGATAGGCGGAGGCGCCGCTCATGAGATAGACGGCGATGCCGGCGAAATCTTCGGGAGTGCCGAAGCGCCGCATCGGAATGCGCGGCATCACCGCGCCGACGAACTTGTCGCTGCCCATGACGCCTTCGGTCATCTCGCTCTTGATCCAGCCGGGCAGGATGGCATTGGCGGTGATGCCGTAGCGCGCCAGCTCGACGGCAAGGGCGCGGGTCATGGCGTTGAGCGCCGCCTTGCTGGCGGCGTAATGCTCGTTGCGTGCGGTGCCGAAAACCGACGCGATGCTGGAGGTGACGACGAGGCGGCCGAAGGCATCGCCCTTGCCGGCGCGCTCGACCATATGTCGCGCCGCCGCCTGGAGGGTCAGGAAGGCGCCGTCGAGATTGACCGCGAGAAGCTGGCGCCATTCCTCGAACGGCCGCTCGATGAAGGAGCGCCGCCCGCCGCCGCCCATACCGGCATTGGCGAAGCAGCCGTCTACGCGGCCGAAGGTCTCCAGCGTTGCCGCCATCGCCGCCGCGACCGATCCGGGATCGCTGACGTCGCAGACCGTCGCCTCGGCGCGGCCGCCCTTGGCGCGCAGCCGCGCCAGCGCTTGAGTGTTCTTTGCGGCATTGCGCGCCCAGATGTGCACGGCGCATCCGGCCTCGGCCAGCGCCTCGGCCATGCCGAGCCCGATGCCGCCATTGCCGCCGGTGACGATCGCGACCTTGCCCGAGAGATCGAAGGCTTTCATCGGTTCCTCCCTGACCGGGCATCATAGGAGGAAGATACGGGCTTGGCGAGACGCCCGGCCGGTCGCGGACGGCGCCCGATCAGCGCCCCCGCTCGATCCCCGACATCGCCTCGAGCACGGCGCAGACGGCGGCGGTATCGTCATTGCCGAGGCCCATGCCGACGGCGCCGTTATAGATCGGCACGCTGGCGCTGAAGAGCGGCAGCGCCACGCCGAGGCCCTTGGCGAACTCGCCGATCACCGCCATGTCCTTCTGCCAGACATCGACCTTCATCGTCGCCGGCTGGTACTCGTCGCGGGCCATCAGCGGCGCGCGCAGCTCGAAGACGCGGGAATTGCCGGCGCCGCTGGCGACGACCTCGACGATGTCCTCGGGCGCCAGGCCGGCCTTGATGCCGAGCACCATCGCCTCGGCGGTGGCGACGTTGTGGATCGCGACCAGCAGATTGGCGACGAACTTCATCCGGCTGCCGTTGCCGAAGGCGCCGAGATAATGGGTGAGCCGCGCGAATCCTGCGAAGACCTTGCCGCAGCGCTCGACCGCCGCCCGCTCGCCCGAGGCGTAGACGACGAGGTCGCGGTGCACGGCCTGCGCGCCGGTGCCGCTCAACGGGCAATCCAGCAGCGTGATCCCGGCTTCGCCGAGCGCCGCGCGATGACGCTCCTTCACCGCGATCGGCAGCGTGCTGAGCTCGGCGACCACCGTGCCCTTGGCGGCATGGGCGCGGATCGCCGCCGCGGTCTCGTCGATGGCGGCGATGCTGGGCAGGCTGGTGAGGATGATGTCGGCGGCCGCCGCGACCTCCGCGGCCGAGCGCGCCGCCTCGCCGCCCATCGCGGCAAGCTCGCCGCGCCGCTCGGCGGCCAGGTCGAATCCCACCACCGGCAGCCCCGCCGCGATGACGTTGCGGGCGATGGCCGAGCCCATGATGCCGATGCCGATGATGCCGGTTTTCTTCATCTTTCCTCTCGCGAAGGATCAGGGCGCGCCGAGCGCCGCGACGCCGACGAGCATCGCCCGCACGGCGCGTCGCACGATGGCGTCGAAGTTCGCGGCGACGCGGCTGTGATAGACGTATTTGCGCACGGCGTAATAGAAAATTCCGCCATGCATCACCCAGACATGCTCGAGTTCGGCCTCGCTGATCGGCGTCTCCGGCGCGAGCGGCAGGCGGCAGTGATGGCGGATCTCGAGGCAGAGCGGCTTAAGGATATTCTTCTCGACGATGCCGATGTAGCGCTGGTTGATGTCGTTTCCCAGCAGCGCCGAGAACATGTAGATGCGGATCCATTCATAGGTATAGGTCGCGCTCGCATAGTGTCGGTAGAACTCCAGCAGCCGCTCCTCGAGCGGACGCTTGCGGTCGCGAATGAGCGCGGTCCAGCGGGGATCGATGCGCTTCAGGAACATCTCCTTGAAGACGCGCTCGATCAGCTGCTGCTTGGTCGGAAAATAGCGATAGAGCAGCGGCTGGGTGATGCCGATGCGCTGCGCCAGCTCGCGGGTCTGGCCAGTGAAACCGACTTCGGCGAAGAAGCGGATGGCCTCGGCGAGTATCTGCTGCTCGCGATCGGCGGCCGCAAGCCGCTTCGGCGCCTTGCCCGGCTTCGGCCGGCGCGGCGCGGCGCGGCGCAAGCCGGACTTGCGTACCGACTGCCGGAGCGCGGCGGCTATGACCGACCCGCCCGCGGCGCGGCCGGCGCCGCGACGGCGCCACCCCCCTCCGTCCCGCCGCCGAAATTCCCGCGCCTGCCGTGTCTCATTGCCGCCCTTCGTCCGCCTATTCGGCGGCTTCCGACTTCAGCGCCTCGTTGACCCGAGGCATGACCTTGCGCACCATCAGCTCCATCGAGCGCCGGCCGAGCGCGGAATCGACCCAGTCATGCCCGGCATAGAGCAGGGTCCCGAACGGGCCGGTCTGCTCGCGGAACGCCAGGAGCTGGTCGACGACGCTGTTCACGGTACCGCAGATGACGAGGGAATCCACGACATAATCGAGGGTGACGGCGCTGTCGGGCATCGCGCGGTCATGCTTGAAGAGCTCGGGCCGGCCGTTGCTGATGAGTTTCTTCATCAGGTTGCGGTAATAGAAGCGATAGGGGCTGCCCTCTTCCTTAGCGTAGCGGCGCGCCGTCGCCTCGTCGTCGGCGACGAAGACGCTCTTGGCGACGCGCCAATCGGCGCGCCGCGCCACGCGGCCGGCATTCTTGCAGCCTTGCTCGTACATCGGCCAATGCGACGCGACCCAGGGCGGCTGCAGGAAGTTGGCCGAGATCGGCGTCCAGCCGCGTTCGGCCGCGGCGACTACGCCCTTGGAGAAGGGCGCCACCACGGTGACGACGATCGGCGGATGCGGCTGCTGATAGGGCTTCACCATCACGCCCTGGCCGATCTGCCGGTCGAGCGTGCGCTCAGTCGTGACCTTCCAGAACTTGCCCTCGAGATTATACGGCGGATCCGACGACCAGATCTTCAGCACCATGTCGATCGCCTCGACGAACATGGCCGTGCGGTCCTTGTCGAGATTGCCGAACACCTCCGCGTCCGAGCGCAGCCCGCCCGGGCTGATGCCGAAGAGGAAGCGGCCCTCGAGCATATGGTCGAGCATCGCCACTTGCGCCGCCACCGATGCGGGATGGCTGTTCGGCAGGTTGACGGTACCGCTGCCAAGCTTGATCCGCCGGGTCTCGCCGATCAGCCCGGCGATGAAGATCAGGCAGGAGGTGATGGTCTCGGCGCGGTCGGTGACGTGCTCGCCGACGAAGGCCTCGGCATAACCGAGCCGATCCGCCAGGATGATCGCCTCGCGATCCTCCCGCAGCGTCTGGGTATAATCGCGCTCCGGCGGATGGAGCGGCATGGTAAAATAGCCGAGTTGCATGGGGTTGCTTCCTCCTTCCTTATCATCTGATAAAGTGAAGGAAAAACGCAAGCGCCGCGGCTGCTGCCGTGGTATTTTTTTGCTCGGCATCGTGCTCGATTGGCGCTTTTTCGCTGGACGGGATGGCGGCGCTCGCCGATCATCGTTATCGCTTGATCAAGCCCCGCTTGCGGGGCGGCGCCCGCCGCAGAGCGGTCGTTAACGGGAGGGCTCCATGGCGCGGAAATTCGGCAGACGCAGCTTTCTGGCGGGTACGGCGGCGGCGGCGATGCCTTGGGCGCCGGCGGTTGCCGGAGCGCAGGGCGTGCGCCTCGGACTGCTTACGGTTAAGACCGGGCCGTTGGCACAGGGCGGGCTCCAGATGGAGCAGGGGCTGTCGGTCTTCCTCAAGCAGAAGGGCTCGATGCTGGCCGGGCGCCCGGTCGAGCTCATCGTCGCCGATACCGGCGGCAATCCCGCCGGCGCCAAGACCAAGGCACAGGAGCTGGTCGAGCGCGACAAGGTGGATTTCATCGTCGGTCCGCTGGCCGCGTTCGAGCTGCTGGCGATCAGCGCCTATATCGAGCAGGCGCAGGTGCCGCTGCTCAGCCTCGCGGCCGCCGACGACATGACGCAGCGCAAGCCCAATTCCTATTTCGTGCGTGCTTCGGCGACCTCGTCCCAATGCGATCATCCGCTGGGCGACTACGCCGCCAAGGAGATGAATCTCAAGCGCGTGGCGACGATCTCCGAGGATTTCGCCTTCGGCTACGAACAGGCCGGCGGCTTCCAGCGCGTCTTCGAGGGCGAGGGCGGCCGCATCGTGAAGAAGCTGTGGCCGCCGCTCAACACCGCCGACTTCACGCCGTTCCTGGCGCAGATCGCCGATGTCGACGGCGTCTGGAACGGCTTCGCCGGAGCCAATCCGATCAAGTTCAACCAGCAATATGCCGGCCTCGGATTGAAAGCGAAGTACCCCGTTCTCGGCGGCTGGACCGCCTATGACGACGCGCTGCTGAAGAGCTTCGGCGACGACGCGATGGGCGCGATTTCGGCAGCTTGGTATTCGAGCGACCTCGACACCGCCAGCAACCGGCGGTTCGTCGCCGACATGGTGAAGCAGTACGGCAATGTCCCCGGGGGCTACGCGGCGGGCACCTTCATCAACGGCATGTGCATCGAGGCGGCACTCGAGAAGACCGGCGGAAAGACCGACGACAGGGCCACGCTGATCGCCGCCCTGCGCGGGGTTTCGCTCACCGACACGCCGCGCGGCACCTTCCATTTCGATCGCTTCGGCAACGTCGTCGGCAACGTCTTCATCCGCCGCCTCGAGCGCAAGGACGGCAGGCTGGTCAACACCATCGTCAAGACCTATCCCAATGTCAGCCAGTTCTGGACCTTCGACGAGAAGAAGTACCTGGCGCAGCCGGTCTATTCCCGCGACTACCCGCCGCTCAGGAGCTGAGGCGCAGGCGGCGCGTTTCGCGGAAATCGGCGATCATGAACCAATGGCTGCTGCTCGGCGTGAACAGCATCACCCTGGGCGGCCTGCTCTTCCTGCTCTCGGCCGGCTTCTCGCTGATCTTCGGGCTGATGCGCATCCCCAATTTGACGCACGGCTCTTTCTTCATGCTCGGGGCCTATATCGGCGTGAGCTTTCTCGGACTCGGGCTCGGTTTCTGGGCGGCGGCGCTGCTGGCGGCGGCGGCGATGGCGGTGATCGGCGGCGGCATCGAGCGCCTGCTGCTGCGTCGCCTGGCCGGGCAGGAACTGGCGCAGGTGCTGGTGACGCTTGGCCTCTCCTTCATGATCGCCGATCTTTGCCTCATGATCTGGGGCGGCGATCCGATCTCGCTCGACACGCCGGCGGGCCTGAGCGGCGCCGTGCCGATCGCCAGCATCGTCTTTCCCGCCTATCGCCTCGCGATCGTCGTCATCGCCGTCGTCATCGCCGTGGCGCTGTGGCTGATGCTCGAGCGCACGAGGCTCGGCGCGATGATCCGTGCCGGCGTCGACGACGCCCCCATGGCACGCGTCGTCGGTATCCGCGTTTCGCGCCTCTTCACCCTGATCTTCTGCCTGGGCGCGGGGATCGCCGGCTTTGCCGGTGTCATGGGCGGACCGATCCTCTCGGTCTATCCCGGGCTCGATGCCGACATGCTGCCGCTGGCGCTGATCATCGTCATTCTCGGCGGCACCGGCAGCCTGCTGGGCGCGCTCCTCGGCAGCATCGTCGTGGGATTTCTCTATAATTTCGGCCAGGTTCTGTTCCCCGAGATCGCCTATATCATCCTCTTCCTGCCGATGCTGCTCATCCTGCTGTTCCGTCCCCAGGGCCTCTTCGGCAGGCACGCGCCATGATCCGGGCTGCGGCGGCGGCGGTGGCGCTCTGTGCACTGGCGGCGGCGCCGCTGTGGATTCCCGGCGGCTATTATCTCAACATCCTGAGCCAGATCCTCATCTATGCCATCTTCGCGCTCGGGCTCAATCTGCTGGTGGGCTATGCCGGGCTGGTGTCGCTCGGTCATGCCGGGTTGTTCGGCGTCGCCTGCTATGCCGTGGCCTGGCTGGTGGCTGCCGGCGCCGGCCAGTTGGTGGCGGCGCTCGGCGCGCTTGCCGTGTTGCTGGCGACTACGGCGGCGTTCGCAGTGCTGTCGCTGCGGTCCGCCGGGATCGGCTTCCTCATGATCACGCTCGCCATCGGCCAGATCCTGTGGGGCATGGCCTATCGCTGGATCGACCTCACCGGCGGCGACAACGGCATCAACCTGGCGGCGCGGCCGCAGCCCTTCGGCATCTCGCTCGCCTTCGCCACGCCGTTCTATTATTTCACGCTGATCGTCTTCCTCGTCGCGCTGGCCTCGGTCGCGGTTTTCATCGCTTCGCCGCTGGGCGCGAGCCTCAAGGGGACGCGCGACCAGCCGCGGCGGATGAGCGCGCTGGGATACAATGTCTGGCTCATCCGCTTCCTGGCATTTCTGTTCTCCGGCCTGTGGAGCGGCGTCGCGGGACTGCTCTTCTGCTATTACAACCAGTTCGTCAGCCCCAACGTGCTGTCGCTCGGCAGCTCGGCCGAGGCGCTACTGATGGTGATCTCCGGCGGCAGCGGCACGCTGCTCGGCCCGATCGCCGGCGCGGCACTGGTGGTGGTCATGAAGAACGTGGCGAGCGCCTATATCGAGCGTTGGAACTTCCTGCTCGGCGCCATTTTCGTCGCCATCGTGCTGTTCATGCCCGAAGGGCTGGTGCCGGGCTCGGCGCGGCTCGGCCGCCGGCTTTGGCTGCGGCTGCGCGGCGTCCCCGCGGCGGGAGGCGCGCGATGAGCGCGCTCGCCATCAAGGACCTCGGCAAGTCCTTCGGCGGTCTGCGCGTCACCGCCGGCGTCACGCTCGCGCTCGAGGCGGGCGAACGTCGCTTGATCATCGGCCCCAACGGCGCCGGCAAGACGACGCTCTTCAACCTCATCACCGGCGAGCTCAAGCCCGACGACGGCGCCATCGCGCTCTTCGGGCGCGACATCACCGCGCTGCCGACCCGGGCGCGGCCGCATCTGGGCCTTGCACGCACCTATCAGATCATCACGCTCTTTGCGCAGGAAACGCTGCTGCACAACGTCACCCTGTCCCTGCTGGGCCTGTCGCCGCTGCGCTGGAGCCCGTTCCGCCGCCTCGACCGGCAGGCGGTGCTGATCGAGCGCGCGCGGGCGGCGCTCGCCAGCGTCGGGCTTGAAGCCCTGGCGGGGCGGCCGTTGGCGCAGACCTCCTATGGCGAGCGCCGCCGGGTCGAGATCGCCATGGCGCTGGTGCAGCAGCCGAAGGTGCTGCTGCTCGACGAGCCCTTTGCCGGCCTCTCGGTCGACGAGCGCAAGGATGTGCGGCGGCTGCTGGCGTCGATCCCGCGCGACGTCACCATGCTGATGATCGAGCACGACATGGACGTGGCGCTCGAGCTCGCCGATCGCATCACGCTGATGCATTTCGGGCAGATCGTCGTCGAGGGCAGCCGCGCCGAGGTGGTGGCGCATCCCCGCACCCGGGAGGTCTATTTTGGCTCCTGACGCGCTGGTGCTGGGCGAGGTCGACGCCTATTACGGCGACAGCCACGTGCTGCAGAAGGTCTCGCTGCGGCTCGGCGAGGGACGCCTTCTGGGCCTGCTCGGCCGCAACGGCGCCGGCAAGACCACCTGCATGAACGTCGCGGTAGGGCTGCTGCCGCCGCGCGCCGGCACGGTGACGCTGTTCGGCGAGGCCGTCACCGCCCGTCCGCCCGAAACGATCGCCCGGCGCGGCATGGCCCTGGTGCCGCAGGGGCGGCACATCTTCAAGAGCCTCAGCGTGCGCGAGAATCTCACTGTTGCGGCGCGCAAGCCGGCCGTGGGGGGGCGTCATTCCTGGACGCTCGAGGCGGTCTTCGCCAGCTTTCCGCGGCTTGCCGAGCGCCAGCACCACGCGGCCTCCCATCTCTCCGGCGGCGAGCAGCAGATGCTGGCCATCGGCCGGGCGCTGATGTCGAATCCGCGCGTGCTGCTGATGGACGAGCCTTCCGAGGGGCTGGCGCCGCAGATCGTCGGCGAGGTGATGGCGATGGTGCGCCGGCTGAAGCAGCAGGGGCTGTCGATCCTGCTGGTCGAGCAGAACGCGAAGCTGGTGCTCGACGTCGCGGACGATATCATCATCCTCAACAACGGCCGCGTCGCCGTCGCCGACACGGTGGCGGGAATGGAGGCGAGCGGCGTCGATCTTCATCACCATCTCGGCGTGTTCTGAGGCGAGGGCGGCATGGCGGCAGGCGGGACTTGGCGAGGGCGCATCGAGGATGACGCGCTGCTGCGCGGCGCGGGGCGCTACGCCGCCGACGCACCGGTGCCGGGCGAGACCGTGGGCTGGTTCGTGCGCTCGCCGCACGCTTGCGCCCGCATCCGTGGCATCGACGTGGAAGCGGCCGCGGCCGCGCCCGGCGTGCTCGCCATCCTGACCGCAGCCGACATCGAGGCGATCGGCGCGGGCAGCATCTCGCGTCCGGTGCCGCAGACCGGGCGCGACGGCGCGCTCAGGGTGCCGCATCGCCCGGCGCTGGCCGGTGCGCGTGCGCTTCATGCCGGCGAACCGCTGGCGCTGGTGGTGGCTGAAACGCGCGCCGAGGCGCAGGACGCGGCCGAGCTGGTCGAGGTGGATTACGAGGAGCTGCCGGCGGTGACCGATCTGCGCACGGCGGCGGCGGCCGGCGCGCCGCTTCTCTTCGCCGAGGCGCCGGGCAACATCGCGATCGACTGGGCGCTGGGGGGGGAGCCCGACAATCTCCGCGAGATCGACCGCGTGATGCGCGAGGCGAAGCACGTGGCGCGCGTCGCACTGGTCAATCAGCGTCTCGTCGTCGCCTCGATGGAGCCGCGCGGTGCCACCGCGAGCTTCGATCCCTCGAGCGGCGCCTACGCGCTGCGCGTGGGCTCGCAGGGGGTTACCATGTTGCGCGACCAGCTCGTCGCCATCCTCGACGTCGAGCGCGACAAGCTGCGTGTCACCACCGAGGATGTCGGCGGCGGCTTCGGCATGAAGGCGCCCGCCTATCCCGAATATGTCGCGCTGCTGGCGGCGGCCCGGCGCGTCCAACGCCCGGTGCATTGGATGTCGACCCGCTCGGAGGCCTTCGTCACCGACCAGCAGGCGCGTGACACGATCACCGAGGCCGAGCTGGCGATCGACGGCGAGGGCAATTTCCTGGCGCTGCGGGTCAAGGTGCTGGCCGCGATGGGCGCCTATATCACCTCGCACGGTGCGTTCATCGCCACCAGCAACTTCGCCCGCTGCCTCAGCAGCGTTTACCGCATCCCGCGCATCCTCGGCGAGATCCGCTGCGTGTTCACCAACACGGTGCCGACCGGCCCCTACCGCGGCGCCGGCCGGCCAGAGGCCAATTACGCCATCGAGCGCGCCATCGACGAGGCGGCGCGGATCAGCGGCATCGACCGCATCGCCTTGCGCCGGCGCAACCTGATCGCCGCCGGCGAGATTCCCTACAAGACGCCGATCGGCGTCACCTATGATAGCGGCGACTTCCCCGCGATCTTCGAGCGGGCGCTGAGCCTGGCCGATGTCGCGGGATTCGCCGCGCGCCGGCGCAACTCCGCCGCGGCCGGCAAGCGGCGCGGCCTCGGCATCTCCTGCTTCCTCGAGCATGCCGGCGGCGCGCCGATGGAAGGGGCGGGCATCGCCTTTCCCGGCGACGACACGCTGACGGTCGATCTCGCCACCGGCGCCTCCGGCCAGGGCCACGCCACGATCTTCAGCCGCCTGGCCGCCGAGCGGCTCGGCATCGACCACGCCAAGGTGCGGGTGCGCGCCGGCGACACGCGTCTCGGCGTCGACGGCTCCGGCACGGTCGCGTCGCGCGGCACCATGACCTCGGGCACCGCGTCGCTGCGCGCCATCGAGCTGGTGATCGAGAAGGGCAGGCGTATCGCCGCGCAGCTGCTCGAGGCGGCGGAGGCGGATATCGACTATGCCGCCGGCGCCTTCCGCATCGCCGGCACCGACCGCGCCGTCTCGCTGTTCGAGGTCGCGCGACGGGCGGCGGCAATGGGCGAGGCGCTCGACAGCAAGGCGCGCATCGAGGTGCCGCAATCCTTCCCCAATGGCTGCCACATCTGCGAGGTCGAGATCGACCCCGAGACCGGCGTCGTCACCATCCCCTCCTATGTCGCGGTCGACGATTGCGGCGTGGCGCTCGACCCCGTGCTGGTGGAAGGCCAGCTGCAGGGCGGCATCGCGCAGGGCATCGGCCAGGCGCTCTACGAGGACGCGGTCTACGATCCCCGCAGCGGCCAGCTCCTCGCCGGCTCCTTCATGGACTACACCATGCCGCGCGCCGATACCGTGCCGGACGTGGCGGGCGTACTCCATCCCGTACCCTGCCGCACCAACCCGCTCGGCGTCAAAGGCACCGGCGAGGCCGGCACCACCGGCGCGCTCGCCGCGGTGATGAACGCCGTCACCGACGCGCTACCCGGCAGCATGATCGACATGCCGGCGACCCCGGAAAAGATCTGGCGCGCCCTGCGCCCCGCACCTTGAGGAGGAAAACGCTCATGCTCTATTCCTGTCATCCCGCCGCCGCGCACGCCATGCGCGTCCAGGCCAAGCGCGCCCGCGGTCGGACCGCACCGCGCCGCCACTTCACCGTCGACATCCATTGCCACGTCTTCGCCCCCGAGGCCGACCGGCTGGCGCAGCCTGCCTTCCGCGGCGATTACGAACCGTCGATCCGGCACGCGACGGAGGCGACGCGCGAGATCAACCGGCGACAGATGGAGACCATCCGCGGCAAGCTCACCTCGATCGAGACGCGGCTTGCCGACATGGACAAGCTCGGCATCGACGTGCAGGCGATCTCGCCGGCGCCGCCGCAATACTACTACTGGGCGCCCGCCGAACTCGGCCGCGAGACGGCGCGGCTGGTCAACAACCGCATCGCCGAGATCGTGGCGCAGCATCCCGACCGCTTCGTGGGACTGGGCACGGTGCCGCTGCAGGCGCCGGAGCTTGCCGTGCCCGAACTCGAGCGCATGGTGAAGGAGCTCGGGCTGCGCGGCGTCGAGATCTGCACCAACGTCGCCGGCGCCGAGCTGTCGGAGGCGCGCTTCCGCCCGTTCTTCGCCAAATGCGAAGAACTCGGCATCCTCATCTTCCTGCACCCCAACGGCTTCACCGAAGGCCGCCGCCTCTCCGACCATTATTTCAACAACATCATCGGCAACCCGCTCGACAGCACGATGGCGGTGGGCCATCTCATTTTCGGCGGCGTTCTCGACGCCTATCCCAGGCTCAAGATCTGCGTCGCCCATGGCGGCGGCTTCCTGCCGGCCTATTCCGGCCGCATCGACCACGGCCATCGCGCGCGCTCGGACAGCCGCACGGCGATCAAGAAGAAGCCGACCAGCTATCTGAAGAAGCTCTATTTCGACACCATCGTCTTCACCCATCACCAGCTCAAGTATCTCGTCGACACCTGGGGCAGCGACCATGTGCTGCTCGGCAGCGACTATCCCTTCGACATGGCGGAGCCCGATCCGGTGGGCTTCGTCTCGGGCGCCAAGCTGGGATCCGAGGACAAGGCGGCGATCCTCGGCCGGAACGCGGCGAAGCTGCTGAAGATCAAGCTGCCGGCGGCGCGCAAGCGGTAGCGCGGCCACCGCCTCGCTGGCTCTCTCGACTCGCTCGCCGGTGCGTGCGAGGCTGGTCCCGGCGGTAATGCCAAGGGAGGATCGGGTGAAGCTCTATACCTATTGGCGCTCGCAGGCGACGTTCCGCGTACGCATCGCGCTCAACCTCAAGGGGCTTAAGCGCGAGGACGTGGTCGTCAATCTCGATCGCGGCGAGCAGCTCCAGCCGGACTACAAGGAACAGAACCCGCAGGCGGTGCTGCCGACGCTCTATGATGGCGGCGCCAAGCTCTTCCAGTCGATGGCCATCCTCGACTATCTTGAGGAAAAATACCCGAACCCGCCGATCCTGCCCAAGGATCTGCTGGCGCGCGCCTGGGTGCGGGGATTCGCGCTGATCAACGTCGCGGATTCCCACCCGCTGATCGTGCCGCGTATCCGCAACTATCTCGCCGACGTGCTGAAGCTGGACGAAGGCCAGCGCACGGCCTGGATCCAGCATTGGCTCGGCGCCGGGCTGCAGGCGATGGAGGACCTGCTGGCGGAGAAGAACCCTGGCGGAAAGCTCTGCCACGGCGACAGCCCGACCGTCGCCGACATCTGCCTGGTGACGCAGGTGACGCCGGCGCAGCTGTTCAAGACCGAACTGGCGCCCTATGGGCGGGTGATGCGCATCTACGAGCACTGCCTGTCGCTGCCGGCCTTCGCCGAGGCGCATCCGCGCCGGCAGCCGGATTTCACCGCGCACTGACCCGCGCGGCGTCGCGCAGCATGACGACGTTAGACATCCGTCCGATCGCCGGTGCGCTCGGTGCCGATATCCACGGCGTCGCGCTCGACGGCCCGCTCGACGCCACGACCGTGGCAGCGATCCGACAGGCGCTACTCGATCACCTCGTCATTTTCTTCCGCGACCAGGAGCTGCCGCCGGAGCGCTTCCTGGCCCTCGCCCGGCACTTCGGCGAACCCGTCGAATATCCCTTCGTGCGCGGCATCGAAGGCTATCCCGAGATCATCCAGGTCGCGAAGTTCGAGCACGAGACGGTGAATTTCGGCGGCATCTGGCACAGCGACACGACCTATCTCGAGCGGCCGCCCATGGGCACGCTGCTGGTCGCGCGCGAGGTGCCCCGCACCGGCGGCGATACGCTCTTCGCCAACCAGTATCTAGCCTACGAGACCTTATCCGCGGGCATGAAGCGGCTGCTCGACCGGCTCGCCGCCGTCAACAGCTCAGCGCGGGCGGACGTCACACGGACGCGCGAAGACCGCATCCGATCCGACCCGGCGCCACAGACGCGTCAGGAGCTGGTCGCCGAGCATCCGGTGGTGCGCACCCATCCCGAGACCGGTCGCCAGGCGCTCTATGTCAATATCGCGCATACGGTGCGCTTCGCCGGCATGACCGAGGCGGAGAGCGCGCCGATCCTCGCCTTCCTTTTTCAGCACCAGACGCGGCCGGAATTCACCTGCCGCTTCGCCTGGGGCAAGGGCTCGCTCGCCTTCTGGGACAATCGCGCGGCGCAGCACAATCCCGTGAACGATTATCACGGCCAGCGCCGCGTGATGCACCGCATCACGCTCGCCGGCGACGTTCCGCGCTGAAGCTCAGGCGCGCTGCGCTGCGGGCGCGTGGCCCTGATGCGGGCGGCCGCCGCGGCCGCCACGGCGCTGATTCTGCCGACGCTGCGGCTGCGCCTGTGCCGGCTGCTGCGGCCGCGCCACGGCGGGCGGCGGCGCGGAGCGGGCATAGGGGTGATCCTCGATCACCACCAGCTTGCGCCGCGTCAGCTTCTCGATGTCGCGCAGCAGCACGCGCTCCTCGGCGCTGCAGAAGGATAGCGCGATGCCCTCGGCGCCGGCGCGCGCGGTGCGGCCGATGCGGTGAACATAGCTTTCGGGCACGTTCGGCAGGTCGAAGTTGATCACGTGGGTGATGCCATCGATGTCGATGCCGCGGGCGGCAATGTCGGTGGCGACCAGCACCCGGACGCGGCCGGAGCGGAAGCTCTCGAGTGCGCGCTGGCGCGCCGATTGCGACTTGTTGCCGTGGATGGCGGCGGCCTCGACGCGGCTGCGCTCGAGGTCCTTGGCGATGCGGTCGGCGCCGTGCTTGGTGCGGGCGAAGACCAGCGCGCGCGAGATCGCAGGGTCGCGCAGCACTTCGGCGAGCAGCGGCCGCTTGCTGGCGCCGTCGACGAACAGCACGCGCTGATCGATGCGCTCGACGGTGGAGGAGACCGGCGTCACCTCGACCCGCACCGGCGAGGTCAGCACGCTCTGCGCCAGCGAGGCGATGTCGCCCGGCATGGTCGCCGAGAACAGCAGCGTCTGGCGCTCCTTGGGAAGTACGGCGACGATCCGCTTGACGTCGCGGATGAAGCCCATGTCGAGCATGCGGTCCGCCTCGTCGAGGACGAAGACCGAGAGGCCGTCAAAGCGCACATGGCGCTGGTTCATCAGGTCGAGAAGCCGTCCCGGCGTCGCCACCAGGATGTCGACGCCGCGCGCCATCGCCGCCACCTGCGGGTGCTGACCGACGCCACCGAAGATCACGGCCTGGCGCAGCTGGAGATGGCGGCCATAGGCGCGAAAGCTGGCGTCGATCTGGAGCGCGAGCTCGCGCGTCGGCGTCAGGATCAGCGCGCGCGCCGATTTCGCCGCCGGCGCGACGCGCGGCTGGACCAGGCGCTGCAGGATCGGCAGCGCGAAGGCCGCGGTCTTGCCGGTGCCGGTCTGCGCCACGCCGAGCACGTCGCGTCCGGCGAGGAGATGCGGAATCGCCTGCGCCTGGATCGGGGTGGGCGTGTGGTAGTTCTCGGCGCTGAGGGCACGCTGCAACGGCTCGATGAGCGCGAGTTCGGAAAAGCTGGAAGTCACTGAATAAGGTCTTTCTTCTTGGCCGGCAGGTGCCTCTGTGGCGCCTGCTGCGGCACGTGTTGTGTAGGGATCAAAAGCCGCGGACATGCGCCTGGGGCGCGGCGGTTAAGACGCCGTGCCGAGCGGTCGCCACTTCACCCTGGAAGGGGCCTGACCCGCGCGACCGGGAGGCTCGTTGACGTTTGATGATCTCGGGAGGGGCGCTCCGGGCGTCAGAGCCGGGAGCACGTCGCGCAGTCGCGAGAAATCAGCTGCGGCATCAAATGGACCTTCTCCGCGCCGAAGTCAAGAAGAGAATAGTAAACAGAAGGTTAGCGGCGCGGGTCGCGGTGCCCCTGCCAGGTGCGCCTCAATTCCGATAGGAGGAATCCTCGCGGTCGAGCTGCCGCAGCATCGCCTCCCATTCCATCTCGCCATAGACGCGGCGCGTGCCCGGCGCGAAGAGGTGCGCCGTCTTCGCCGCCACGCCGTCGGCGGGAAGCTCGAGCTCGGTTCGGGCGGCCATGCAATCGACCTGGGCCTTGCACGCCATCTCCAGCCAATAGAGCAGGTTGAACGCCTCGGCGACGCTGCGGCCGCAGGTGAGGATGCCGTGGTTCCTGAGGAACATCACGTCGTTGGCGCCGAGGTCGCGGACCAGCCGTGCGCGCTCGGCGAGGTCGATCGCCGGCCCCTCATAGGGGTGGTAGCTGACCTGGCCGTAAAACCGCATCGCCGTCTGCGTCAGCGGCAGCAAGCCGCATGTCATCGCCGAGACCGCCATGCCGGCGCGGCTATGGGTGTGGATGACGCAGGCGACATCGTGGCGCGCACCATGCACCGCGCTGTGGATGACGTAGCCGGCGTGGTTGATGCCGTAAGGCGTGTCGGGCTTGAGCACGACATTGCCGCCGAGGTCGATCTTGTAGAGGCTCGACGCGGTGATCTCGGTATAGAGGAAGCCATAGGGATTGATCAGGATATGGCCCTCTTCGCCCGGCACCCGCGCGGTGATGTGGTTGTAGATGAGGTCGGTCATGCCGTAGCGCGCCACCAGGCGATAGCAGGCCGCGAGATCGATTCGGGTCTGCCATTCCGCCTCGCTGACGCGTTCGCGCACCGGCTTCGTCTCGACCAGCGATACGCGGCTCATGGCCTCCTCCTCGGCGTTCATCAGGCACACCCATGATGCCCCGAAACGGCCCTCACGATCAACGGACGAGGCTACCGCCGGCGGCGGCCGCATGGCATCATTCCGGCCTGCGACAATAGCAAGCGAGGATCGTCATGGCGGAAATCCGCACCGCGCATCTCTTCACCATCGCCCTCAAGGTCCCCGAGATACAGGCCCTGGGCAAGACGCCGTTCGGCGACCGGCGCGTCGCCATCGTCGAAGGCGGCAGCTTCGAGGGCGCGCGGCTCAAGGGCACGGTGCTGAAGGGCGGCACCGATTGGATCCTCGGCCGCGCCGACGGCGCGCTCCAGCTCGATGTCCGCCTCACCCTGAGGACCCATGACGACCACATCATCGCCATGACCTATCGGGGCTATCGCCATGGGCCGGCGGCGGTGCTCGAGCGGCTCAACCGGGGCGAGAAGGTCGATCCCGCGGAGTATTACTTCCGCATTGCCCCGTTCTTCGAGACCGGCTCCGAGAAGTATGGCTGGCTCAATCGCGCCGTCGCCATCGGCATCGGCGACCGCAAGGCGGACGGGCCGATCTACGACGTCTTCGAGGTGCTCTGAGCAGGCTCAGCGGCAGCCCTTCGCCGAGGGTACGGCCACGTCCGGCATGCGCGCGAGGATGGTGCCGGCGCGCTCCTCGAGATAGGCGGTCGGGCGCTCCGGGTGCCATTGCCGCGGGTCCGGCAGCACGGCGGCGAGCAGCGCCGCCTCGCGCGGCGTCAGCTGCGCCGCGTGCCGGGTGAAATGCGCCCGCGCCGCCGCCTCGGCGCCATAGACGCCGCGGCCCCATTCGACCAGGTTCAAATAGAGTTCGAGGATGCGTGCCTTGCTCATGAGCGCCTCGATCAACACCGTGACATAGGCTTCCGCACCCTTGCGCAGATATCCCCCGCCGGGCCACAGCAGCAGGTTGCGGGCGAGCTGCTGGCTGATGGTGCTGGCGCCGCGTAGCCTCTCGCCGTCGCGCCAGCCGCGATAGGCCTTGTCGATCTCGACCCAGTCGAAACCGTGATGCCAGCAGAAGCGCGCGTCCTCCGAGGCGATCACCGCGCGCGCCAGTGCCGGCGAGATGCGTGCAAGCGGCACCCAGTCCTTGTCGATCGGCGCGCCTCCGGCGGCGCGGATCAGCATCAGCGGCGTCACCGGCGGCGGCACGACGCGATAGAACGCGATCACCGCCGCCGGCAGCAGCAGCAGGATCGCCAGCACCGCCGCGATCCGCCGACCGAGGCGGCCCCCCCGGCGGCGCTTCTCGTCGTAGAGAATGGCGTCGGATGTGCCGATAGAGGCTCTCCCATGGGCCGATTATGGGTTAAACTGCCGTCCTCTAGGGGAGGGAACGGTGATGCGCAACACGCTCGATCTGGCCTGGCCGCGCGAGGGGCTGACGCGCGTTCCCTATCCCCTTTACAGCCGCGCCGACGTCTATGACGAGGAGCGCCGGCGCATCTTCCTGGGGCCGGTCTGGAGTTTTCTCTGCCTGGAGGCGGAGCTGGCGAACCCCGGCGACTACCGCGCGAGCTTCGTCGGCGACGTGCCGGTGGTCGTTGCCCGCGATCTCGACGGCAGCCTCCACGCCTTCGAGAACCGCTGCGCGCATCGCGGCGCGCTGCTCTGCTTCAAGCGTGGCGGCCATGGCCGCGAGATCAGCTGCGTCTACCACAACTGGACCTACGATCTCCGCGGCAATCTCACCGGCGTCACTTTCCAGCGCGGCATCAACCGCAAGGGCGGCATGCCACCCGACTTCGATCGCGCCGCCCACGCGCTGCGCCGGCTGCGCGTCGAAAGCCTCGCCGGCATCGTCTTCGGCACCTTCGACGAGGCCACGCCGCCGGTGGAAGCCTATCTCGGCCCCGAGATCACCCAGCGCATCCGCCGCGTGATGCGCAAGCCGGTCAAGGTGCTGGGCTACAACAGCCAGATCCTGCCCAACAACTGGAAGATCTATGTCGAGAACAACAAGGATTCCTACCACGCCAGCCTGCTGCACGCCTTCTTCACTACCTTCCGCGTGAACCGCCTGTCGCAGGAAGGCGGCATCATCGTCGACGACAGCGGCGGCCATCACGTCAGCTATTCCAAGCGCGCCACCGACAAGCCCAGCGCCGAGTACGACAGCGCCGATCTGCGCGCCAAGCGCGAGGACTACCGCCTCGCCGATCCCTCGATCCTCGCCGGGACCGACGAGTTCGGCGACGGCATCACGTTACAGATCCTCACCGTCTTCCCCGCCTTCGTCGTGCAGCAGATCCAGAACAGCCTCGCCGTGCGCCAGATCGTGCCGCGCGGCGTCGGCGAGACCGAGCTGCTCTGGACCTATCTCGGCTACGCGGACGACGACGCGGCGATGCTGACCATCCGCCAGAAGCAGTCGAACCTGGTCGGACCCGGCGGCTATATCTCGATGGAGGACGGCGCGGTCGGCGGCTTCATCCAGCGCGCTCTGCCCGGCGCCGAGGACGATGCCTCGATCGTGCAGATGGGCGGCAATGGCGTGGGCTCGCAGGACACGCGCGCGACCGAGACGGCGGTGCGCGGCTTCTGGCAAGTCTATCGCCGCCATATGGGCATCTGATGCCGGCCGACATCGCCACGCAATTCGCGGTCGAGCGCCTGCTGGCGCGCTACGTCGCCAGCATCGATGAGGACCGGCTGGAAGAATGGCCGAACCACTTCGCCGAGACGTGCCGCTACCAGATCATCTCCGCCGAGAATTACGAGCAGGGCCTGCCGATCGGCGTCTTCTTCGCGGATAGCCGCGGCATGCTGCGCGATCGCGTCTCGGCGCTGCGCCAGGCCAACGTCTACGAGCCGCAGCGCTACCGCCATCTCGTCTCCTCGACCCTGATCCTCGACGAGGCCGACGGGCTGGTGACGGCGCAGTCCAACTATATGGTGGTGCGCATCATGCATGACGGCGCCACCGCGCTCTTCAGCACCGGGCGCTATCTCGACCGCATCAGCCTCGGCGGGAGGGAGCCGCTCTTCGTCGAGAAGCTCGTGGTCTTCGACAGCCGGCGCATCGACACGCTGCTGGCGATGCCGCTTTAGGGCAGCAGCATGAAGGCGGTGCTCGGCGCTCTTTTCCTGCTCCTCGCGGCCCTCGGCAGCGCGCAGGCCGAGGATCCCGTGCGCATCGGCGTGCTGCTGCCCTTCTCCGGACCCTTCGCCGATTTCGGCAGGCAGATCGGCAACGGCATGGCGCTCTACCTGAAGCAGCACGGCGACGTCGCGGCCGGCCGGCGGATCGAGCTCATCCGCAAGGACAGCGGCGGGGCGAAGCCGGATCTGGCCAAGCGTCTGGCGGAGGAGCTCATCACCCGCGACAAGGTCGACATGATCGCCGGATTCGGCCTGACGCCCGAGGCGCTGGCGGTGGCGCCGATCGCCACCGAGGCCAGAATGCCGATGGTGATCATGAATGCCGCGACCTCGGTGATCACCCGGAAATCGCCCTATTTCGTGCGCTTCTCCTTCACCCTCTCGCAGATCGTCTCGCCCTTGGGCGAATGGGCGGCGACGCACGGGATCAGGCGGGTCTATGTCGTCGTCGCCGATTACGCGCCGGGCTACGAGGCCGAGGCCGCCTTCACCAAGGCCTTCACCGCGGGCGGCGGCGAGGTGATCGGCAGCGTGCGTGTGCCGCTCAACGGCCTCGACTTCTCCGCCTATGTGCAGCGCATCAAGGATGTTCGCCCGCAAGGCGTCTTTCTCTTTGTGCCCTCGGGCGAGCAGCCGATCGCCTTCATGAAGGCCTTCGTCGATCTCGGTCTCGGCGCTGCCGGCGTGACGCTGCTCGGCGGCACCGAGATCATCGACGAGACCGTGATCGACACGCTCGGCGACAAGGCCTTGGGCGTGATCAGCGCGCAGAACTACTCGGCGGCGCATCAGAGCACCGAGAACAAGAAGTACCTGGCCGACTGGACCGCCGCCTTCGGCGCGCATCCGCAGCCCAATTTCATGTCGGTGGCGGGCTATGACGGCATGCACGCCATTGTCGAGGTGATCGACGCGCTGCACGGCCGGATGGACCCCGACAAGGCGATGGCCGCGTTCAAGTCAATCCGCTTCCTCAGCCCGCGCGGCCCGATCGAGATCGATCCTGCGACCCGCGACATCGTCGAGAGCGTCTATATCCGCCGCGTCGAACGGGGGGACGGCGAACTGGTCAACCGCGAGATATTCGAATTCCCCAAGGTGAGGGATACGGGCCAGGCGGAGTAGGCACCCGCTATCGCAGCAGCTCGTACTTTCCCCCGCGCTCGAGCGCGCGCTGGTAGGCAGGGCGCGCGTGGATGCGCTGCAAGAAATCCGTCAGCCGCGGCCGGCGCTCGTCGAGGCCGCCGCGCGAGGCGGCGGCTTCGAGCGGGAAGCTCATCTGGATGTCGGCGGCGCTGAACTCCGGCCCGGCGAACCAGGCGCTCTTGCCGAGCTCGGCCTCGAGATAATCGAGATGCAGCTCGATCTGCGGCTCGACGAAGCCGGCGAGCGCCCGGTCGGCGATGGCGCGCGCGACCGGCCGGGCGAAGAACGGCATCTTGCTGCTTTTGAGGCGGGTGAAGATCAGCTTCATGAGCAGGGGCGGCATCGCAGAGCCCTCGGCATAGTGCAGCCAGTAAGTATAGCGCAGCCGCTCCGGCGTGCCCGGCGCCGGCACGAGCCGGCCGGCGCCATAGCGCTCGACGAGATAGTCGACGATGGCGCCGGATTCGGCGATGGCCGGGCCGTCATCGGTGATCACCGGCGCCTTGCCGAGGGGATGCACCGCGCGCAGCGCGGGGGGTGCCAGCATGGTGACGGGATCGCGCTCGTAGCGCTTGATCTCGTAAGGAACGCCCAGTTCCTCCAGCAGCCACAGCACGCGCTGCGAGCGGGAGTTGCTGAGATGATGGACCGTGATCACGCGGCTCTCCCCGATGCTTTCCCGGCGTTCCGGCATCTTGGCGTGACTGTCCTCCGCGGCGGGGCCGCGCGTCAAGCCCGGGCGGCCGAAAGCGCTTGACGCGACCGGCTGCGGTGCCCGTAATTCCCCGATCACCGCGGCAAAGGCGAAGACCGGCGACAGACCGGGCGCGGCGCGGCAGGGAGGGGGCTTTTCGGTGACCTGGTCGATAGCGTTGCGGCCGCTGCGGCGCCTGTTGCCGGCGCTGGCGCTGCTCTTCGCGGCGGGGTCGGCGCATGCCGACGAGGTGCGGATCGGCGTGCTTGGCGCGGTCAGTGACGCGCCCTATTTCATCGCCGATGCCAGGGGCTATTTCCGCGCCGCCGGCATCGAGGCCAAGTTCGTCAACGCCACCAACCCGGCGCAGCTGGTGGCGCCGCTCGGCACCGGCGATCTCGATGTCGGCTCCGGCTCGCCTTCGGCGGGACTCTACAACGCGGCGGCGCGCGGCATCGACATCAAGATCGTCGCCGACAAGGGCTCGATGCGCAGGGGCTACGGCTTCATGCCGCTGCTGGTGCGCAAGGATCTGATCGACGGCGGCAGGTTCAGGCAGTTCGCCGACCTCAAGGGACTCCGGGTCGGAACCACCTCGCCGGGCGGCGCCAACATGTCGACCTTGAACGAAGCGCTGAAAAAAGGCGGCCTCGCCTTCGGCGATGTCACCATCGTCTATCTGGGCCAGCTCGAGCTGGCGCTCGCGCTGGAGAACAAGGCGCTCGATGCCGCGCTGGTCACCGAGCCCAATGCCACGCTGGCGGTCGATGACGGCAAGGCGGTGCGCTTTGCCGGGGGCGACGAGATCTATCCCGACCAGCAGCTGTCGGTCGTGGTCTATGGCGGCGAGTTCATCCGTCGGCGGCCGGAGACGGCCAAGCGCTTCATGCAGGCTTATCTGCGTGCGGTGCGCGACTACAACGACGCGCTCGATGACGGCCATCTCGCCGGCACCGGCGCCGCGGCGATCATCGACATCATGGTCCGCTACGGCAAGGTCAAGGAGGCCAGGGTCTATCGCGACATGGTGCCGAACGGCGTCGATCCCGACGGAAGGGTGAATCTGGTGAGCCTGCAGGAGGACCACGATCTCTTCCGCGCGCTCGGCCTGCTCAAGGGCACGTCGCAGGTGAAGGATCTGGTCGATCTCTCCTTTGCCGATGCGGCGGTGGCGGCGCTCGGCCCCTATCACCGAAAGGAGCAGGGGGCGAGATGAGCGTGGTCGGGCTGGAGCGCGTCGTCTACGGCGTCGAGGATTTGGTGCTGGCGCGCCGCTTCTTCGCCGAATGGGGATTGTGGCCGGAGGGGGATCTCCTCCGCGCCGGCGACGGTACCGGCGTCGAGCTGCGCGCGAAGGACGATCCGGCCCTGCCGGCGGCGGTCGAGCCGGGATCGACCGTACGCGAGATCGTCTGGGGCGTCGAAAACCGCGCCGCGCTCGACGGCCTGGCCGCCAGGCTCGAGGGCAAGACCACGCTGCGTCGCGGCAGCGGCGGCGGCATCGCCTTCACCGACCCGGCCGGCTTCGGCGTGGCGTTGGCAGAGACCGAGCGGCGTCCGCTCGCCGCGGTGGAGATTGCGGTCAATACGCCGGAGCGGCGCGCCCGGCTCGACAGGGTGGGCGCGTTCTATCGACAGGCGGCACCGCGGCGTCTCGGCCACGTGGTGCTGCAGGTGCCCGATATCGCGGCGGTGGAAGGCTTCTATTGCGACGTGCTGGGCTTCCGGGTCTCCGACCGTTATCCCGGGCGCGGCGTCTTCCTGCGCGGTCGTGCCGAGGCGGATCACCACCAGCTCTTCCTGCTGCAGAGCGCCGACGGCGCCGCCCATTTCCATCATCTCGCTTTCGAGGTGCACGACGTCCATGAGGTTTTCGGCGGCGGCTTGGCCTTCGCCAAGCGGGGCTGGGAGACGCATATCGGTCCCGGCCGGCACGTCATCTCTTCCTGCTATTTCTGGTATTTCAGGAGCCCGTGCGGCGGCTCGGTCGAATATTTCGCCGATATGGATTCGCTAACCGACGCTTGGCAGCCGCGCGAGATGCCGCAATCGCCGGAATGGTTCGCCGAATGGGCGCTGGCGGACGGCATCCGGCAATATGGCGGCGTGCAGCAGTGAGCGACGCCGCGAGCGGCGCGCCGGCCAAGATCAGGCTGCGCCATCTCGCCAAGCGCTTTCGCAGCAGGCCCGGCATGGTCACCGCGATCGACGATGTCTCGGTCGAGATCGCCGCCGGCTGCTTCTTCATGATCGTCGGCCCCAGCGGCTGCGGCAAGACCACGCTGCTGCGCATCATCGCCGGGCTCGAACAGCCCAGCGCCGGCAGCGTCGAGGTCCTGCGCCGGGATCGGGCCAAGCCGGTCAATTCGATGATCTTCCAGGGCGATTCGATATTTCCCTGGATGACAGTGTGGGACAATGCCGCTTACGGGCTGGTACTGCGCGGCGTCGCCCGGTCCCAGATCCGCGAGGTCGTCGGCCACTATCTCGAGCGTACCGGGCTCACGCGCTTCGCCGACGCCTATCCGCATCAGCTTTCCGGCGGCATGAAGCAGCGCGTGGCGATCGCCCGCGCTTTCGCCAACGACCCCGAGATCCTGCTGATGGACGAGCCATTCTCGGCGCTTGACGAGCAGAACAAGACGCTGCTGCAGCAGGAGCTGCTGCGCATCTGGGAGGAGCACAAGAAGACCGTGGTCTTCATCACCCACAGCGTCGACGAGGCGGTGACGCTGGGCGACCGCATCATGATCATGACGGCGCAGCCCGGCCGAGCCAAGGCGATGATCGACGTGCCTTTCGCGCGCCCGCGCAGCGTCCTCGATCTCCGCGCGGACCCGCGCTACGGCGCGCTCGTTCACCGCATCTGGGGCGATCTGCGCGAGGAGGTTCAGCGCGCCCGAGCCGAGGCGCACCAATGAGCGTCGAAGGCGCCGCCACGCCCGAGCTACCCGCGCCTGTCGTCGAGGCGCTCGACGCGGAAAGCCTGCTCGGCCGCCATTTCTATGAGCTCCTCAGCGTCGCTTCGCCGCTGGCGCTGCTCGGCCTCTGGGAGGCGTCGGCGCGCCTCGGCGTCGTCGACGCGCGCTTCTTTCCGGCGCCGAGCGGCGTGGCAGAGACGTTCTGGAGCATGGCGCGTTCCGGCGAGCTCTGGCTGCACACCGAGGCGAGCCTGCTGCGCCTGCTCTGCGGATTTCTCGTCGGCGGCATTCCGGCGCTCGCGCTCGGCATCGCCATGGGGCTGTCGTCGCTGCTGCGCGCCCTCGTCGAACCGCTGATCGCCGCCACCTATCCGATCCCGAAAAGCGCAATCATGCCGCTCCTCCTGCTCGTCTTCGGCCTGGGCGAGGCCTCCAAGGTGGCGATGGTGGCGATCGGCGTTTTCTTTCCGGTGGCGATGAACGCGGTCACCGGCGTGCTCGAGATCAACCGGATCTATCTCGATGTCGGCCGGAACTACCGGGCGAGCCGATGGCAGGTGTTCCGCACCATCGCGCTGCCGGGAGCGCTGCCGTTCATCATGACCGGCATCAAGCTCGGCGTCGGTCTGGGGCTGGTACTGATCGCCATCTCCGAGATGCTTGGGGCGAAGAGCGGGCTGGGATATCTCATCTGGAACGCCTGGGAGATCCTCGACGTCAATGCCATGTATGTCGGGCTGTTCACGATTGCCCTCCTCGGCTTTTTTTTCACCCATGTCCTGAACGTGCTCGAGCGCTGGCTCGTGCCATGGAAAACCCGGTAACCGCGCCGGTCTGGCGCTTGGCGGACTCGCGTGGGGCGAAACCGGGGCGCCGCCATGCGCGCTCCCGGATGACAGCGGAACGAGCGCCTGAGCCCTCGGGTTGACGAGAGAAGGCGGCGGCGGCTGCTGCCGTATCGGTTTCAACGAACCCGAGGGAAATTCGCATGAAGACGACAAGGACGACAAGAGAGCTTCTGATGGTGGCGGCGGTTGCGGCCATGCTCGCGGCGGCGGCGCCCGTCGCCTTCGCGCAGGGTGCTGGTGCTGGCGGCGGCGGTGCTGGCGGCGCTGGCGCTGGTGCTGGCGGTGCTGGTGCCGGTGCCGCTGGCGGCGGGACGATGACGGGGGCCGGACCGGCCGGCGGCGATTATGATACGGGCAGGGCGGCGGCCGGCCAGGGCCGGGCTGGCACGATGGACGGCATGCGCGGCTCCGGCACCTCGACGCCTCCTTCGACCTCGCCCGGCGGCACTGGAGCGAGCCGCGGCGCGGGCGGGCAAACGGGCGCCGACGAGGCCGGCGGGCTGGCCAAATAGTCCTCGCTCACCGGCGCGCCGCGTGTAAGCCGAACTCGATCCCCGACCCGGGCGGGATCGTCCCGCCCGGGGCGCGGCGGCGCTTGCTTACAGGGGGGAGTGACGGCGATCAGCCGACCGCTCGGTCGGGCGTCGCCGGGGCGGCGAAATCGATCGTCGGCCCGAGCGGGATCACCCCGCTCGGGTTGATCGTGCGCTGACTGCCGTAATAGTGCGTCTTGAAATTTTGCAGATCGATCGTCTCGGCCACGCCCGGCTTCTGATACAGCGCCCGCGTATAGTCCCATAGCGCGGGGAAGTCGTAGAGGTGGCGCAGATTGCATTTGAAGTGGCCGTAATAGACGGCATCGAACCGCACCAATGTGGGGAAGAGCCGCCAATCCGCTTCGGTGAGGCCGTCGCCAAGAAGATAGCGGCGGTGCGACAGACGGTCTTCGAGCCAGTTGAGCGTATCGAACAGCGCTCTCACCGCCGCTTCGTAAGGCTCTTGCCTGGTGGCGAAGCCGGCCCGGTAGACGCCGTTGTTGACGGTGTCGTAGATGCGCGCGTTGAGCGCGTCGATCTCCCCGGCGAGCGCCGCGGGATAATAATCGGTGCGGTCGCTGGTGAAAGCATCGAAGGCGCCGTTGAGCATGCGGATGATATCGGCGGATTCGTTGCTGACGATCGTCTGCGTCTGCTTGTCCCAGAGGATCGGCACGCTGGCGCGCCCGCTGTAGCGGGCATCCGCCCGTTGATAGATCTCATAGGCATAGCGCGCCCCGGTCAGCGGGTCGGGTGCGGCGAAGGTCCAGCCATGCTCCAGCATCAGCGGCTCGACGAAGCTGATCGAGATCACGTCTTGCAGTCGCTTGAGCCGGCGGAAGAGGAGCGTGCGGTGGCACCAGGGACAGGCGAGCGCGAGAAAGAGATGATAGCGCCCGGCGGCGGCGGGAAAGCCCGAACTGCCATCGGCCGTGACCCAGCGGCGGAAGGTCGTCGCCGGCCGCTCGAACGCGCCGCCGGTGCGCTCGGTGTTGTACCAGTCGTCGCGCCACTGCCCGTCGATCAGCAATCCCATGGGGTGACTATTAGCGGCAAAGCCGGCGGCGGTGAAGTGGCCGATGGCGACCGGCGCGGGCGGCGGCAAAACCGGCGGCGGTTTCCGGATCGGCGGCGCTTCCGCTAGTCTGACCGGACGTTTTCTCTGGGGAGGGAACGCCTGGTGGATACTGCCCGCTCGCTCGACCGTTTTTTCGCGCCCGAGGCCATCGCCGTGATCGGTGCGTCGCCGGAGCGCGGCCGGATCCGCGGCCTGTTGCTGCCGCTGCTGCGCGGCAACGGCTATCCCGGACGGCTCTATCCCGTCAATCCCAGCTATGCCGAGATCGACGGCCTGGCGTGCTATCCCTCGCTCGCGGCGATCGGCGCGCCGGTCGACCTCGCGCTCATCGCCATTCCGGCCGAGGCGGTGCTGGCGGCGCTGGAGGAATGCGCCGCGAGCGGCGTCAAGCACGCGGTGATCATCTCGTCCGGCTTTGCCGAACAGGGCGGCGCGCGGCGCGGGCTGCAGGACGAGATCGCGGCGCTGAGCAAGCGTACCGGATTGCGTATCTCCGGCCCCAATGCCGAGGGCTTCTACAGCGCCAAGGCGCGCGTTGCCGCCACCTTCAGCCCGGCGGTCGAGCCGCGGCCGGGCGAGGAACCGCTCGTCGTCGGCGAGTGCCGCATCGGCGTCGTCGCGCAAAGCGGCGGGATGGGCTTCGCGCTCTATAATCGCGGGCGCGCCCACGGGCTGAGCTTCAGCCATGTGGTCAGCACCGGCAATGAAGCCGATCTCACCGCCGGCGATTTTTTCGACTATATGGCGCATGACGCCGAGACCGCGGCGATCCTGCTCTTCATCGAAGGCGTGCGCGATCCCGCGCGGTTCATCGCCGCCGCGGAGGCAGCCGCCCGGCAGGGGAAGCCGGTGGTCGTCGCCAAGATGGGCCGCACCAAGGCCGGCGAGCGCGCCGCCGCCTCCCATACCGCGAGCATGGCGGGTTGGAACGCCGCTTACGATGCCGTCTTCCACAGATACGGTCTCCTTGCCGCCGCGGATCCCGACGAGGCGGTGGCGATCGCCGCGGCTCTCGTCACCTGCCCGCTGCCGCGCGGCAACCGGGTGGCGGTGGTGACAACGTCCGGCGGCGCCGGGGCCTGGACGGCGGACGCGCTGGCCGGCGCCGGCCTCTCCCTGCCCGAGCTGTCGCCGGCATTGCAGCAGGCGATCGGCAGCTTCATTCCCGCCTATGGCTCGGCACGCAACCCCGTCGACATCACGGCCCAGGCGGTACAGACCGGTGGGCTGCTGCGCGCGATCGAGCTGTTGAGCGAGACCGACGAAGTCGACGCGATCGTCGTCGTGTTGTCGCTGGCCAGCGAGACGCGCATCCGCGTCGACGCCGCGGCGCTGCAGCGCATCGTCGCGCGGCGGGCGAAGCCGCTCCAGTTTTACAGTTATACGCTGCCTTCGCCGCTGGGCCGCAAGCTGCTGGCGGGTGCCGGCCTCACGCTCCATACCGCCCTGGCGCCGCTCGCCGGTGCCATGCGCGCCCTCGCCGAGCGCGGGCGCTTCACTCCGCCGGCGGCGGCCCGGCCGCCGCAGCCGGCGGCTGCGGTCGCCGCCGCGCTGCGCGCTGCGACCGACGGGCTTTCCGAGCATGCGGCAGGGGTGCTCCTCGCCCGGGCCGGGGTGGCGATGCCGCCGCAGCGACTGGTGAGGCGGCGCGAGGCGCTTGACGCCGCGGCCGAAAGCCTCGGCCTGCCGCTCGCGCTCAAGATCCAGTCGCCGGACATCCCGCACAAGACGGAGATCGGCGGCGTGCGCCTCGGGCTCGCGACGCCGGCGGCGCTGCGCCAGGCCTATGACGAGGTCATTGCCGCGGCGCGGCGGCTCCGGCCGCAGGCGCGGCTCGACGGTGTGCTGCTGCAGCCCATGGCGTCGCCCGGGGTCGAGATGATCGTCGGCAGCATCCGCGATCCTGGCTTCGGTCCGCTGGTGATGGTCGGCGCCGGCGGCGTCATGACCGAGCTGTTCAAGGATGTGTGCTATCGCCTGGCGCCGGTCGATGCCGGCGAGGCGCTGGCCATGCTGCGCGGGCTGCGCGCGGCGCCGCTGCTCGACGGCTACCGCGGCGCGGCGCCGCTCGATATCGAGGCGCTGGCGCGGCTGGTAGCGCAGGTCTCGGAGTTCGCCGCGGCATATCGCGACCTCGTGCAGGAAGTGGAGCTCAATCCGGTGATCGTGCATGCGCGCGGGGAGGGCTGCACCGTCACGGACGTGCTGCTGACGCCGGCGCAACGCTGAGGTCCGGAAAGAGCGGCGGCGACAGCCGCGGACCAGGGCCTGTCCGGCAAGACCGTCCTCACTGGCGCCCCTTTCGAGCGAGGGCCGTCAAAAACCACAAGTTTCGTCCGATCGGCGCGAGGCAACCGACCGTCCTTTCGCCCGACCAAAAATGCCCCAGGAACTTGCCAGGGCGGGGCCTCGTTAGCAGGCGCGATCGACAACCTGCGGGGCCTCGGAGGCTCTTGAGTCAACAAGCCAAACCCTACGACGATGCTCCGCCTGCTCGCTATCGGCACGCACCTCGGCCATCCCGGGCGGAGCGTCCCGGCGCGGCGCCGTCGGCCGCATCACGTCGTGCCGTCGCGCGCGACGGCAATCGGCGGCGGCCGCGCGTGCTCTTCCTGTGGGAGAGCTTCGGCCCGCACCACGTCGATCGTTGCGAAGCGTGCGTCGCCGAATTCGGCGACCGCTACGAGATCTGCGGCGTGGAGATCGCCACCTTCGACGCGAACTACCAGTGGCGTGGCAGCATCGGTGCCGACGCTTTCGCCAAAATCACGCTCTTTCCCGGCGTGGTCCGACAGGAAATCCGCACTTGGCGCTGCTTTCTGCGGGTTCTTGCCACCTGCCTGAGGCTGCGGGCGAAGTACGTTTTCCTGTGCAACTACGATGCGCCGGCGATCTTCTTCGCCGCCGTGGCGTTGCGCCTGCTGGGACGGCGCCTCGTCATCATGCAGGACTCGAAATTCGACGATAAGCAGCGCTATCTCGCCAAGGAGGCGCTCAAAAGCCTGCTCTACCGCCCCTATCAGGCGGCGCTGGTGGCCGGGCAGCGCACGAAGAGCTATCTTGCCTTTCTCGGCATCCCCGAGCGGCGCATCTTCATCGGCTATGACACCGTGTCGACGGCGCGCATCCGGGAATGCGCCGGATCCGCGCCGGCGCCGGGCGGCGTTCCGCATGCCGAGCGCCACTTCACCGTCGTGGCGCGCTTCGTGCCGAAAAAGAATCTGGGCTTGGCGATCGACGCCTACGCCGCTTATGTGGCACAGGCTCCCGGCACGCCGCGCCCCCTCCATCTCTGCGGCTCCGGCGAGCTCGAGCCGGCATTGCGCGAGCAGGTCGCGCGGCTCGGCCTCGAAGGCGTGCATTTCCGCGGCTACCTCCAGGAGCGCGAGATCGCCCAGGTGCTCGGTTCCTCGCTGGCGCTCATCCTGCCGAGCGTCGAGGAGCAGCACGGCCTGGTCATCAACGAGGCGATCGCCATGGGCGTGCCGGTGCTCGCCTCGGACAATTGCGGCGCTCGCGACCTGCTCGTCCGGAGCGCCGTCAACGGCTACATCTTCGAGCCCGACAATGTCCCGGGTCTGGCCCATTTCATGCAGCTGCTTGACCGGGATCGCGAGGAGTGGGCGAGGCTGGCGCGCGGCGCGCGGCGCTTCGACGCGGCGGCCGATACCGGCCTCTTCGTCGAGGCGGTCGGCCAGGTCCTGTCCTCCTTCGCTGCTTCCGGCGAGCGGGCGCGGTCCTGACCGACGCAGGCGCGGCGTCCGGTTGTGCGCTGCAAGAGAGTAGATGGCGCAGATTTCAGCCGTTGAGCAACCTTTGACCGTCCGGCTCGTTTACCCTCGTTGAATAAATCTCCATGGGCTGAGGGCGCCGTGGCAAGACGCGTGTGGGCTGCCAGGGGACTCACGAACCTGCCGGAGAAAATCGGCTCCGTCCTTGCGCCGGAGACGATCGCCGAAAGCGCGGGGATCGCCGTCGAGCGGGGCGGCGTGATTGCGTATTTCGGCCCGGATCTCGGCGATTCCGTCGTCCGCCGGCGTGTCGCCCAGTGGCGCGAGGCCGGTTTCAAGGTGTTGCCGCTGGCGTTCTCCCGCTCCCCGGTTCCCCATCGCATGGTCGAGGAGTTCGTCGCTCTCGGGCAGGTCATGCCGCAATCGCGCGCGCGCCGCGTCATCCCGCTGACGCTGGCCGCGTGTCGGCTGGCGGCGCGGCGCAAGATGCTGGCCGGCGCCGACCTGTTCGTCGCGCGCAACCTGGACATCGCGCTGCTGGCGCTGTTCGCGCGCTGGGCGTGCGGTTCCAGCGCGCCGATGATCTACGAGGTGCTCGACATCAACATTTCCTGCACCGAGCCGGGCTGGCGCGGCGCCCTGGTCCGCCGCCTCGAGCGCTGGGTGCTCGCCTGCGCCGACCTGCTGGTGGTCAGCTCGCCTTACTTCGCGACCGACTACTACCAGGCGCGCCTGCATTACCGGCGGCCGTGGTTCCTGTTCGAGAACAAGATCCCGAAATGGGTCGGCGCTTCGTCGCTCGCGCGGCGCGCCGCCGCTGCGCCGGCGGAGATCATTCCGCCCGGCGGCAAACGTCGCTGGCGCATCGGCCTTTTCGGCTATCTCGACGACGAGAAAAGCTGGGACATTCTGCGCCGGCTGGCGCAGGCGCTTCCCGACCATGTCACGGTCTGCGTGCGCGGCACGCCCTATACCAATTTCGACGTCAACCGCTTCCTCGCCGACGTCGCCCGGCTCGACAACGTCACCTATGGCGGGCCCTATCGCAACCCGGAGGATCTCGCCGAGGTCTACGGCGCGGTCGACATCGTCTGGTCGATGGATTTCAACTTTCCCACCAGCAACTCGAAATGGCTGCTGACGAACGGCCTCTACGAAGCCGGCTATTTCGGCAAGCCGGTCCTGGCGCTTCGGGACACCGCCGTCGGCCGGACGGTGGAGAGCTGGGGCTCCGGCTGGTGTTTGGATCAGCCGGTGGAGACGGCGGTGATCGACTTCGCGCGCGACCTCACTGTCGATGAGTACGAGGCGAAGCGTCGGGCGATCGCCGAACTGAGCCGCGATCTCTTCATCGAGACCGACGAGATCGAGCGCATCTGGGCGATCCTGCGCGGCCGGCAGGCCTTATCGGACGTGCAGGCGGCGCCGCCGCAGGTCCAGGCCATTCACTGATCGCGACAAAACCGCGCGGGAGGCCGCGGCAACACGGGTCGGTCGGAAGGGTGGAGCGCGGCTTGGCCGGGAATGCCGGCGATGACGACATGCTGGCGAACGCTCCGCGCCAGGCGTCAAGTCAGCCGGTGCCGGCCCGCTGCCATGCTCCGGCGCTGAACCGCATACCCGACGTCAGATATGCATCCAGCGCATCATGTGAAGCTGCCGTTCGAATAGTCTGCCCACCGGTCCAACGCGGATGCGATTTTCCCGCGCATCGACGCGTTGTGGCTCTCCAGCCAGCCGGGGGCGATGTCGGTCGAACGTACCAGCTTCATGACGCGGTCCGGGTGAATGCCCAGCCCCATCGCCGAGGTCGGGCGCAGCATCTTGGCCACCGCCATGACCAGGCCAAGCGGAATCTCGAATGTCTTCGCCCTGGGGAAATGCTCTGCCCGAAAAGCCTCGACGATCTCCTCGAGCGTATAGCGGTCGGGATAGCAGGCATTGAACAGCACGAAACGATCCCGGGCGCTTCTGGCAAGCATGATGGCGTCGAGCAGGTCGTCGACGTAGAAGCACGCCTTGATGGTGTTCCGTCGTCCCGGATAGATGAACACGCCTGCCTTCAGCAACCTCGCCATGCGCGTGAAGTTGCCGCCTTCGCCCGGGCCGAAGATGACGGCCGGCCTGGCGATCACCAGACGACGGTCGGCGCGCTCGTCGAGCCAGGCCCGATGTATCCGCTCCGCCAGCGCCTTGGAACGGCCATAAGGCGATATCGGCGCAAGCGGCGAGATTTCCGATTTCGTCTCCTCGCCAGGGCCGTAGACGGAAATGGAGCTGGTGAAGACGATCTCCTTCACCTCCATCCGCCGCGCAAGCGCCGTGACCTCCAGCGCTCCCAGCACGTTGGTCTCGTAATACTCATGGTCCGGGTGCCCTGGCGTGGTATGGACGGCCGCCAGGTTGTAAATCGTCGAAACCGGGCCTGGGGCGACGAAGCCGCCGAGATCGCGCACATCGGCGCGCAGGTAGTCGACGCCGGGAACGCCGGTCTTCGGATCCCGGATATCGACCGAGATCACCTGCTGTGCGCCCGACGCCACCAGCGTCCGGAGTAGATGCGTTCCAATAAAGCCGCTGCCGCCGAACACGATGGACGCGCCCAACGAGTTGGGCCGCTCCGACACATCCGATGGCGGTTTCGCGGCGACGGACGGGGTCATGGCGAACGGCTCAGCTTTGCGAGGCGGGCTTCAATGCCGCCACTCCCGCGCGCCGGGCCGAGGGCCGCGGAATCGCCGCGAATGTTTCCTCGAACTTGGCAGCCTTGGCTTCGACGTCGAACGACTGCTCGGCAAAAAGGCGCGCCCGTCGGCCGAGACGACGACGCTGCTCCGGGTCCGAGGCGAGGCGGAGGACGCCATCGTAGAATGCCGTCTCGTCGCCGGGCTCGATGACGAGCCCCGCCTGGGCATCCCTGATCGTGGCCGCGGCATCGTTGTCGGCCGCGATCGAGGCGACGACCGGCCGGCCCGCCGCCAAATAGCTCAGGATCTTGGATGGGACGCTGAAGCCGGCGGCTTCGCGGCCGATCATGGCAAGCAGGATGTCGCTTGCGCCGAGAACTTCGGAATAGAGCTCCATGGGCTGAAACGGCATCAGCACGAGGTTGTCGAGCGTCGCTTCCCGCCGGCGTTGCTCCAGCCAATCGGCGCCGGCACCCTCGGACACCACGACGACCTGCAGGCCGGATCCCGCGCCGGCGCGTGCCAGCCCCAGCAGCAATGCCGGGTCGTGCTTCAGTCCCAAGGTTCCGCTGTAGAGCGCGACCAGCTTGTCGGCCAGTCCGTGTCGGCGCGCCCAGGGGTTGTCCTTCCCGACGGGGCGGATCTGGGAAAGCGGCGCCCAGTTCGGCACCACGCGGACCTTGCGCGCATCGACGCCCCACTGCTCCAGAGGCTGGAGAAACTTGTCGGAGATCGCGACGATCGCATCGCTCGATTTCAGCAGCGTCCCCTCGAGCCGCATGTAGTGCCGGCCGATGGCGCGGCCGAGCAGGCCGAGCTTTTCGTTGAGGAAGTGGTATGTGGCCTTGGAAACCAGATCCTGGACCCAGAAAACGAACGCGATCCCGCGCGCCGCGCAAGCCTTCCGGAGATTCTTCTGGGCGTCGAGCGGCATGTTGCAGCCGGCGACCACATCGGGAGAAAACGCGGCCACTCGCGCGGCCATGAGCTCGCCGACCCGCGCCTCGAGAAACCGCCGGCGCAGGAACCGGCCCTTGTCGAAGGGCGCGCCGGTTCGAATCCCCTCGATATGAAAATTCGGCGAGTCGCCGGCCAGCACGGTGAGCTCGCCTTTGGGCGCCTGGAGATCGGCAAAATGCAGGTGCAGCACGGCATGGCCGCGCCGCGCCAGACAGCGGCTGAGTTCTACCTGGAACGGATGGCCGGCATAGTCGCAGATCACGATGCGCATGGCGGTCAGCGTGCGTTGTGGCGGCGCTTCACCTGCTCGGCGATCCAGGGATAGGTCCTGGCGAGGCCGCGCTTCAGCGGCTCCGAGGGCTGCCAGCCGAGCTTCTCGCGGATGAGCGCGTTGTCGGAGTTGCGCCCGCGCACGCCCAGCGGGCCGGGGATGTGCTCGATGGTGAGCCGCTTGCCGGCGATGTCGATGATCATGCCGGCGAGATCGTTGATGCTCACCATCTCGTCCGAGCCGATGTTGACCGGCCCGGCGAAGTCCGAGCGCATCAGGCGCAGCGTACCCTCGACGCATTCGTCGATATAGAGGAAGGAGCGCGTCTGCCGGCCGTCGCCCCACATCTCGATGGTGCCGCCGTCCCTGGCCTCGGCCACCTTGCGGCAGAGCGCCGCCGGCGCCTTCTCGCGGCCGCCCTCCCAGGTGCCCTCGGGGCCGAAGATGTTGTGGTAGCGGGCGACCCGGGCGGTGATGCCGTGGTTGCGGGCATAGGCGAGGTAGAGCCGCTCGCTGAACAGCTTCTCCCAGCCGTACTCGCTGTCGGGATTGGCGGGGTAGGCGCTGCTCTCGCGGGTGACCGGCGCGTCGGGGTCGAGCTGGTTGTGCTCGGGATAGATGCAGGCCGAGGAGGAATAGAAGATGCGCTTCTGGTTGCGCCGGCGGCAGGCCTCGAGGATGTTGAGGTTGATGGTGGCGGAATTGTGCATGATGTCGGCGTCATGCTCGCCGGTGAAGATGAAGCCGGCGCCGCCCATATCGGCGGCGAGCTGATAGATCTCGGTGAAGGGCCGGTCGATGGCGTCGCGGCATTCCTGCGCGTCGCGCAGATCGGCGACGATGAAGTCGTCGGCCGCCGTCTCGGCGAATTCGGGGTATTTGAGGTCGACCGC
>DAHUYF010000031.1 GCA_027315365.1 Rhodospirillales bacterium
AGGTGACGCTGCGGCTCTACGGCATTCCCGAGGCGATCATGGCGGCGGTCTGTCCCTTCCCCTCGGTCGAGGCGGCGGTCGACACGGTGGTCGCCACCATCCAGGCCGGCGTGCCGGTGGCGCGCATCGAGCTGCTGGACGAGGCGGGCATGGCGGCGGTCGCGGCCTATTCCCGGCTCGAGGGCTTCCGCGCCGCGCCGCATCTCTTCTTCGAGTTCCACGGCACGCCGCAGGGGGTGGCGGAGCAGGTTGCGCAGGTGAAGGCGTTCGCGGCCGAGCAGGGCGGCACGCAATTCCGCTGGGCCTCGACGCAGGAGGAGCGCTCCAAGCTGTGGCAGGCGCGCCACGACGCGCATTACGCGGCGATGGCGAGCCGGCCGGGCGCGCGCGTCTGGGCCACCGATGTCTGCGTGCCGATCTCGCGGCTCGCCCAATGCATCGCCGAGACCCGCGCCGATCTCGACCGCTCGAGCCTCACCGGCGCCATGGTCGGCCATGTCGGCGACGGCAATTTCCACGTCGCCATCCTGGTCGACCCCGCGCGCCGCGAGGAGATCGCCGAGGCGGGCCGGCTCAACGACCGGCTGGTGCAGCGCGCGATAGCCATGGACGGCACCTGCACCGGCGAGCATGGCGTGGGCTACGGCAAGATGGATTTCCTCATTGCCGAGCATGGCGAGGCGGTCTCGGTGATGCGCACCCTGAAACAGGCGCTCGATCCCGACAACATCATGAACCCCGGCAAGATCGTGCACGTTTGAGACGCGGGCGACGCTTGCGTCGCCGTCCTGCCGAGAGGAAGCCGTGCCGCGTTCCCGCCTTGCCGTCTTTCTCGCCGTCGCAGCGCTGCTGGCGCCGGCCTCGGCGCGCGCGCAGCAGGCGACGCCCGACAACGACTGGACCGAGACCATCCTCGAGGAGGATGATTTCTGGGCGCCGCACAATCATGACCGGCACTACACCCACGGCATCCAGTTCTCCGGCACATCGGGCGATGTGCATGATCCCTTCTGGCTGCAGCCGTTCAATTGGCTGAGCGGCCTGTCGCCCGCCTTCCCCGCCGCGGCCGATGCGTCGCGCCGCTACCATCTGATCCCGCTCGGCCAGAACATGTACACGCCGGACAACCCGACCCTGGTCACCCCGGATCCGCGCGATCGGCCCTATGCCGGCTGGCTCTATGGCGGCGCCGGGCTGATGCAGGACACGCCCGGCGACAGCGACGGCATCGACCGCTTCGACGACGTCGAGGCGAAGCTCGGCCTGGTCGGGCCGGGCTCGCTCGCCAATGCGACGCAGACCCGCTACCACCTGCTGATCGACGTCTCGCCCTTCGCCGGCTGGCATGCGCAGCTCCATGACGAGCCGACGCTCGATCTCTTCTACCAGCACAAATGGCGCTTTCACGGCGAGACCGAGCAGGCCTGGGGCTGGGACGCGATCCCGCAATGGGATCTGCGGGTGGGCAATGTCTACGACTACGCCGGCGCCGGCGGCATGCTGCGCCTCGGCCGCAACCTGCGGGCGGATTACGGGCCGCCGCATATCGGCATGAACACCGGCGCCGACTATATCAACCCGAGCCGGATGGTCGGCAATTGGGGCTTCTACAGCTTCATCGGCAGCGAGGCGCGCGCGGTGGCGCACGACATCTTCCTCGACGGCAACGACTTCAAGGCGAGCCCAAGCGTCGACAAATACCCGGCGGTGGGCGATCTCGAGGCGGGCCTGGCCGTCTTCTACGACCATTTCCGCCTCGCCTACAGCTACATCTGGCGCAGCCCGCAATTCGTCCACCAGGCTGGCCCCGACCATTACGGCTCGCTCGACCTCACCGTCGACATCAAGTTTTGAACGCCAGCAGGGGTGTCCCGGTCTGACGTTCAGCGCGCCGCCTAGGCGTCGGCGGCACGCCCCAGAAGCCGCTCGCGGACCATGCCGGCGAAGGTGCGGGCCGCCAGGGTGCGGAACCGATGCCGGGGCCACAGCAGCGCCGAGGTTCGTACCGGGGTGGGGCTGCCCAAGGGCAGGACGCGGAAATTCGCCCCCTTGTCGCCGCTGAGTGCCTTCTCGGGGATGATGGTAGCGAGCCGGCTTTGCATGACCGCGCCAAGCATCACTTCGATAGAGTTGGTTTCGCAGATCACCTCAGGCTGCACCTCCGCCTCGGCGAAGTATCGATCGACGAGCCGGCGCGTCGAGAACTCCGTGCCGAGCAGCGCCATCGGGCGCCGGTCGAGCTCCGCCAGCCGCACCATGCGCCGGCGCGCCAGCGGATGATCGCGCCCGACCACGAGCAGCAGGCGCTCCTCCAGGATGGGTTCGAGCTCGGTGTCCTCCGTCACCGCGGGCGCGAAAGCGATGCCGAGATCGAGCGCGCCTTCGGCCAGTCGATGCTCGATGACAGAAGCGGTCATCTCTTCGACGCGCAGCCGGATATTCGGATAGCGGCCGAGGAACTCTCCCAGCACCGGCGGCAACAGCCTGCGGCTGAAGGACTGGATCACGCCGATGGTGAGGGTCCCGCGGACAAGCCCGTCGAGCTCGGCCAGAGCGGTTTGTCCCGCTTCCAGCTCGTTGAGGGCGCGCGCGGCATAGACCTTGAAAAGACGGCCGGCTTCCGTGAGGCGCATGTTCTTTCCGATGCGATCGAAGAGCGGCGTGCCGACGGTGCTTTCGAGCTGAGCGATCTGGTGCGACAGCGTCGGCTGGGTCACGAACAGCTGTTCCGCCGCCGTGGTAAACCGAAGCGTTTCCGCGGCCGCCAGGAAATACTGCAGCTGCCGGAACTTGATCGCCATCTGGATCATAGAAATCATCTATGCAAGTAATAGAAAAATTCCACTTTACCTATAGAGGGAATCCGCCCAGATTTCCACCGCAAAGCGGTCGCGAAACCGATCCGAAGCGGATTGGCGGGCGGCGACGAAGCTCGGGTGCCGCGTCATCGACGCTGTCGCGGCGCCGTCCAAAACGAAAGCGTCAAGGGAGAAGCGCGCGATGACGGAAGCTGCAGCTCAGTCGGCGCGATTGATGGCCCGTCTCGAGGCTTTGCCGTTTTCGCGCTGGCATCGCTCGCTCTTCATGGTCGCCTTCTTCGGCACCCTCTTCGACGCGGCGGATTTCGCGCTGTTCGGCGGCGCATTGCCGCTGATCGCGCATGAATTCGGATTGGGGCCGGCGCAAGCGGGCCTGCTCGCCACGATCGGCCTGGTCGGAGCGTTCCTGGGCGCGCTCTTCTGGGGGACGATTTCCGACTATATCGGGCGCCGCACCGCATTCCAGGCGACCGTCGGGATCTTCGCGATCTTCACCGGCCTCGTCGCCGTCTCGTGGAACCTCGGATCGCTGATCGCCTTCCGCTTCCTGTCGAATTTCGGCCTGGGCGGCGAGGTGCCGGTGGCGACGACAATCACCGCGGAATTCATGCCCAGCACCATCCGCGGTCGCGTGACGGGCAACATGATGGCGGCGTTTCCGGTCGGACTCCTTGTCGCCGCGGGCATCAGCCTCGCCATCCTGCCGCGCTTTGGTTGGCGGGCGTTGTTCCTGATCGGCGTCCTCCCGGCGGCCCTCTTGTACTTCGTGCGGCGCCACATGCCGGAATCCATCCGCTATTCGCTGAGCCGGGGAAACATCGCCGAGGCTGCGCGGGCCGTTTCAGAGATCGAGAAGCGCGCCCTCGGTCCGCACGGGCATCCGACGCCGGAGACGCGCATCGACGCCGAGGCCGCCGCGCCGGCGGCGCGAGGGATCACCGTTCTCCAGCTGCTGGCGCCCGGCCGGCGGCGCCGCACCATCCTTCTGTGGATCGTGTCCTTCTGCTTTCTGTGGTCGTCGAACGGCATCCTCTTCATGCTGCCGACGATCCTGACGCAGCGGGGCATCCCGTTGAGCCAGGCCATCAGCTTCCAGCTGGTGCAGGCGTTCTTCGCGATCTTCGGCTACTCCGCCTGCGCCTTCCTCATCGACTGGTATGGCCGGCGTCCGGTCCTGTTCCTCTATTATTTCGTCGGCGCCGGATTCCATCTGTGGTTCGCGATGGCGACCGGCTTCTGGATGTATGTCGCCATCGCACTCGTCGGCTGGGTCAATCCCGGCGTCTACGGGCCGAGCGCCATCTATGCGGGCGAGCTCTATCCGACGCATCTCCGGGCGACCGCCGTCGGATGGTTCTTCGGGATCGGCCGCGTCGGCTCCTTCCTCGCGCCCGCGGTGGTGGGCCTCATGCTCGCCCTGCATCTCGGCCACTATGTGCTCCACACCTTCGCCCTCGCTTTCCTGATCGGATCCATCGCCGTCTTCTTCGTGGGCATAGAGACCAAGGGGAAGGTCCTCGAGGAGATCGCCGAGGCCGATCCGCCAATGGGCCGCGCGCCGCTGGTCGCTCCGGCCGTCCGGTAGCAGCGCCCGCGACGCGGTCGGGTCATGGGAGACGTCCGCGCGCCGGGCGCGCGAGGGGCGGAAGCGTCGGGTCCATCAGGGAAAGCGTGACGGAATGAGTAACGAGAGAAGCGAGATCTGCGACGGGATGAGGATCGACTGGGACGCGCCGATCCCGATGGATGACGGCATCGTCCTGCGCACCGACATCTTCCGGCCGGTCGAGACCGGGCGCTATCCGGTGATCCTGACCTACGGCCCCTATGGCAAAGGACTCGCCTTTCAGGAAGGCAACAAGGCGGCGTGGGAGCGGCTGACGGCGGCGCATCCGGAAGTCCTGGCCGGCTCCAGCAACAAATATCAGAACTGGGAAGTGGTCGACCCCGAGAAGTGGGTCCCCGACGGCTACGTGACGATGCGGGTCGACGGCCGCGGGGCCGGCCGCTCGCCGGGCTTCCTCGACGTATGGTCGCCCCGCGAGACGCAGGACCTCTATGCCTGCATCGAATGGGCGGGCACGCAAGCCTGGAGCAACGGCAAGGTCGGGCTCAACGGCATCTCCTATTACGCCATGAACCAGTGGTGGGTCGCGGGCCTTCATCCGTCTCACCTCGTCGCGATGTCCGCCTGGGAGGGAGCCGCCGACTATTACCGCGACGTGATCCGGCATGGCGGCATCTTCTGCCAGTTCCTGCCGAACCTCTATCCGCGCGCCGTGCTCAGGGCCCAGCACGGGCTGGGTGAACACGGCCTGCGCAGCGCGGTCACGGGTGACTGGGTGTCGGGGCCGGAGACCCTGCCGGAGGAAACCCTCGCGCGAAACAGGATCGACGTCGAACGCTGGATGCTGGACCATCCGCTCGACGGCCGGGACACGCGGGCGCGCTCGGCGGTGTGGAACGAGGTGACCACACCGTTTCTCTCCGCTGCCAATTGGGGCGGACAGGGGCTGCATCCGCGCGGCAATTTCGAGGCCTTCATGCGGGCGGCGTCGCCGCAGAAATGGCTCGAGGCGCATGGCGGCGCCCATTGGGAGGAATTTCACACCGACTATGGCGAACGGCTGCAGAAGCGCTTCTTCGGCCATTTTCTCAAGGGCGAGGATACAGGCTGGACCGAGCAGCCGCGCGTGCAACTGCAGATCCGCCACGTCGATCGCTTCGTGGAACGACACGAGGACGAATGGCCGATCGCCCGCACCCGGTGGACGAAATTCTACCTCGATCCCGCCGACAGGAGCTTGAGCCCCCTGCCGTCCGGTCGAGGCGGGACGATCACCTACGAGCCGCTCGGCGACGGCGTGCGCTTCCTGACGCCGCCGCTCGCCGAGGAGGTGGAGATTACCGGTCCGGTGGCGGCGAAGCTCTTTCTCTCGTCGACCACGATCGACGCCGACCTCTTCCTGGTGCTGCAGGTCTTTGCGCCCGACGGGAAGGAGGTCGTATTTCAGGGCTCCAACGATCCGCGGACACCGATCGGTCTCGGCTGGCTGCGCGCGTCCCATCGCAAGCTCGACCGCGCGCTGAGCCTGCCCTACCGCCCCTATCACAGCCATGATGAGGTGTGGCCGCTGACGCCGGGCGAGCCGGTCGAACTCGACGTCGAAATCTGGCCCACCTCGATCGTGGCGCCGGCCGGGTACCGGCTCGGCCTCTGGATTCGCGGCAGGGATTACGAGCATGCAGGCCGGCCGCTCAGCATCCCCGGCGTCAAATACACCCTGACCGGCGTCGGGCCATTCCTTCACGATCATCCGCAGGATCGGCCGGGCGAGATCTTCGGCGGCGCGAACACGTTGCATATCGATGCGGAGCGGCAGGCCTTTCTTCTGCTGCCCGTCATTCCTCCGAAGCGGCCGTAATCGCGATGCCCGGCGCCCTTTCCCATATCCGCGTCCTCGATCTCTCCCGTGTGCTGGCCGGCCCCTGGGCGGGACAGCTTCTGGGCGATCTCGGCGCCGAGATCATCAAGGTGGAACGCCCGGGGACCGGCGACGAGACGCGCGCCTGGGCGCCGCCCCGTCTCAAGGACGCCGACGGCCGCGACACCTCGGAATCCGCTTATTTCCTCTGCGCGAACCGCAACAAGAAATCCGTCACGCTCGACATCAGCCATCCCGACGGACAGGCCGTCATTCGCGCGCTGGCCCGGCAATCCGACGTGCTGCTGGAGAACTTCAAGGTCGGCGGCCTCGAGCATTATGGTCTCGACTACGCATCGCTGCGGAGCGTCAATCCGCGACTCGTCTATTGCTCGATCACCGGTTTCGGCCAGACCGGCCCCTACGCACCGCGCGCCGGCTATGATTTCCTCATCCAGGGCATGGGTGGCCTGATGAGCATCACCGGCCGCAGAGACGACGAGGCGGGCGCCGGGCCGCAGAAGGTGGGCGTCGCGCTCACCGATATTCTCACCGGCCTCTATGCGAGCGCCGCCATCCTGGCGGCGCTCGCCCATCGGGACATCAGCGGCGCCGGGCAATATATCGACATGGCGCTGCTCGACGTTCAGGTGGCGAGCCTCGCCAATCAGCACGCCAATTACCTCACGACCGGGGTACCGCCCAGGCGCATGGGAAACGCGCATCCGAACATCGTTCCCTATGAGGATTTCCCGACCGCCGACGGAGACATGATCCTGGCGGTGGGCAATGACGGTCAGTTCGCCAGACTCTGCCGCGCCATGGGCCACCCGGAATGGGCGGTTGACGAGCGCTTCGCCACGAACACGGCCCGCGTCGCCAATCGCGGCGTGCTGGTGCCGCTGCTGCGACAGAGCTCGGTGATGCGCACCACGCAGGAGTGGATCGCCGCCCTCGAACCGGCGGGCGTGCCCTGTGGGCCGATCAACCGGCTCGACCAGGTGTTCGACGACCCGCAGATCAAGGCACGCGGCTTGAGGATCGAACTGCCGCATCCGCTGGCCGGCAGCGTTCCGCTGGTCGCCAACCCGATCCGCCTGTCCGAGACGCCGGTCGAATACCGCTCCGCGCCGCCGCTTCTGGGCCAGCATACGCGCGAAGTGCTGACCGGCCTCGTCGGCATGAGCGGCGACGAGGTCGACTCGCTCGCGTCTCGCGGCGTGATTTGAGAGGAAGAGCTGCGCCATGCATAGGCAAAAGCCGCATCCGCCTCCCTCCCGCCTTTCCGGTCGCTCGGTCTCGTCCGGTCTCGATCACCACAGCAGAGCGGTAGTGCCATGATCATCGACGTGTTCAACCATTTCATGCCCAGGGCGATTTTCGACCGGCTCACGGAGCTGGTCCCCGGCCATGTCGCGCTCAAGGCGTTTCCCGAGCTGCCGACGCTGTGCGACGTCGATGCGCGGTTGCGGCTGATGGACGAGTTCGACGGGCTCCAGCAGGTTCTCTCCCTCGCCAATCCGCCCATCGAGGCCCTCGGCCCGCCGTCGCTGACGCCGGAACTGGCGCGGATTGCCAATGACGGCCTGGCGGCAATCGTGCGCCGCCATCCGGATCGCTTTCCGTGCTTCATCGCCTCCATGCCGATGAACAATATCGAGGCCTCGATCAAGGAAGCCGACCGCGCGATCGGCGAGCTCGGCGCCAAGGGCATTCAGATCTTCTCCAACGTGCTTGGGAAGCCGCTGAGCGCGCCAGAATTCCGGCCGCTCTTCCAGGCGATGGCAAAGCACGACCTGCCGGTCTGGATCCATCCGATCCGCGGCGCGCAATTCGCCGACTATGCGACGGAGCAGCGGTCGGAGAACGAGATCTGGTTCACTTTCGGTTGGCCCTACGAGACGACGGCCTGCGTGACCCGGCTCATCTATTCCGGCCTGTTCGACGAGCTTCCCGGCCTCAAGATCATCACCCATCACATGGGCGGCATGATCCCGTATTTCGCCGGCAAGATCGATCTCGGTTTCGAGCAGATATTCTTCGGCAAAACCGATCGCAATCCGGTCGCGCAAGCGGCCGGCCTAACGAAGCGC
>DAHUYF010000036.1 GCA_027315365.1 Rhodospirillales bacterium
AGCCGATCCCGCGGTGGGGTCACGGTTGGGAGCGTTTTCACACCCATCGCAGCTTGCGCACGCCACCGGTGCCTGGGACCAGCACGCCCGCGGCCGGATTGTGGGCCAGGTAGTCCACCAGCACCGCCCGTTCCTCCTCGGTCAGGAGCTTCCGCGTTGCCGACAGGAACTCCGGCGTCTCGACAACGGTGATCGGAGCGGATCCAGGTCTCAGGGAATGTCGCCCGGCAGCCGCGAAGCGCGGTTGCCCATCCGGAGATGGCGAAGTCTGATGCGGCCGCCTGTGGTCTACCCTGCCGCCGCCGGCTTGCGCGCGGCGAAGTCGATCAGCGCCGACATGCCGACATGCGCCGTTCCCTCGCGGATCGCGTCGTCGTGCTCGCGCAGATGCAGGATCTCGAAGCCGTCGAAGGCCTCGCGCAGCAGCGCCGCGGTGTACATGTTCTCGCGGTGCGAGGGGCCGCCGGTCTTGTACTCGATCTGCTCCGGCCGATAGCCTTGCAGGATGAGCGCTCCGCCGGGGCGCAGCACGTCGCGGATGCGCTGGAACATCAGCCGGCGCAGCGGCGGCGCGGCGAACTGGACGAAGATCGCGGCGACGACATCGAAGCGTGCGGCGCCCCACTCCCAGGCGGCGACGTCGACCACCTCGGTCTTGAGCGCGACGCCGCGGCGCTCGGCGAGCTGCCGCGCCTTCGCCAGCGCGATCGGCGAGAAGTCGATGGAAAGCACGTCCAGGCCCTGTTCCGCCAGCCAGACGCCGTTGCGTCCCTCGCCATCGGCGATCGCCAGCGCCGCCTGGCCCGGCCGCAGAAGGTGCCTCTGCGAGGCCAGGAAAGAGTTGGGCTCGGTGCCGAAGAGATAGCCTTCCGCCCCGAACCGCGCGTTCCACCGATCCAGCTCCGGCGTGCCTGTCACTGTGTCGTTCTCCTCAGGTTGCGCATGCGCGATCGGCGATATCGGCCGCGGCTCGCGCCATCAGTCCCGCTCGACGGGGAAGCCGCAAGCCTTCCAGGCGGCGATGCCGCCGGCGAGGATGTAGGCTTCGCCAAAGCCGCAGCGCGCGAGGCGGCCCGCCTGCGCCCGGGTGCGGGCGCCGCTCCGGCAGAGGAATACGGCTTTCGCGCCGGCGGCCGGGGAAGGGAGCGCCTGCTCCAGCCGGGACAAGGGCGCCAGGCGCGCGCCGCCGATGCGTTCCGCCCGGTGCTCGGCATCCTCGCGCACATCGATCAGCAGGCAGTCGCCGCGCTCGTGCCACGCGCGTGCCGTTGCGGCGTCGATCTCGCGCAGCGGCGGGTCGCCGGTCTGGCCCAGCAGGGAAAAGACGTTGAGCAAAGACTTCATCCGAACCTCCACGCGGCAAGGGGACGGCCGCCGGCGACCGCTGCCGCGTAATATATGCATCGGCCGGAATGTATCAATGTCCGGCTCCTGCGCGCCGCCGGCGACCGTCAGCCGGTCGCGGCGAGGCTGCGCGCCAGCATGTAGACGGCGACGATCACCAGGACGGCGCCGAAGACGCGGTTGAGCACCATGCGTTCGCGCGACAGGTGCGCCGCCAGATGCGCGCCGCCCCAGCCGCCGGCGATGCCGCCGACGATGTATTCGAGGGCGATCCGCCAGTCGACAAGTCCCGAGGCCGCATAGTTGACCGCCGTGGTGAGGCCGAAGGTGCCGACTGCGACCAGCGACGAGCCGATGGCGTCGATCAGCGGCATGCCGGCGGCGAAGACCAGGCCGGGCACGATCAGGAAGCCGCCGCCGATGCCGAAGAATCCCGACAGGGCGCCCACCGCGAACCCGGTGCCGGCGATCTTCGCCGAGGCGGCGCGCGAGGCCGGGCCGGAGGGCGCCGGGACGACCGGCCTGCCGCGCTGCATCAGCGCGGCGATGACGATCATGAGCAGGGAGAAGAGGGCGAGCAGCTTGTTGCCGTCGAGGCTCTTGCCGAGGCTCGAGCCGAGCGCCGCCCCGGCAATGCCGACGATCGCGAAGAGCAGGGCGCTGCGCCACCGCACGTGGCCCGAGCGCGCATGCGGGAGGAGGTTGGCGAAGGCGTTGACCGCCACGGCGAGCGAGCTGGTGCCGATCGCGACATGGGCATCGGTGACGCCGACGACATAGAGCAGCAGCGGCACGGCCAGGATCGAGCCGCCGCCGCCGATCAGGCCCAGCGAAAATCCCACCATCAAGCCCGAGAGAACGGCGAGGGCGCTTTGCATCGTCAGTGGCCTACCGGAAGAGGTTCATGGCGCAAAGCAGGGCATGGCGTGCGTCGACCGGCGCGGCGGGCGGCCCGGCCGCTCAGCCGAAGCCGCGGTGCAGCCGTCCCGCCTCGACGACGATCACCTCGCCTTCATCCAGGGGCCGCCATTCCTCGCCGGTCAAAGGCACGCTCGCAAGCAGCGTGATCTCCTGGGGCTGCGGGCCGGCGTCGATGACCAGCCCCGGCATCGCAAGCGCATCGGCGTCGGGCGCGCATTCCCGATGCAGGCGCCACAGGCCGGGCGGCGCGATCGCGCCATCCGCCTGTATCCGCCGGTGCCCATGCGCGAAAAGCACCTCGCCATCGGCATAGAGAAAATTGGCCGGCCCGAGCTCGCGCATCTCGGCGGCAAAGCGGGTGACGACCGCCAGCCGCGCCTCGAGCGGGGGCGCCGTCCCGTCGCGCCACAGCGGCGAAAGCCGCTCGAGCAGCAGGCAGAAGGCGATTTCCGAATCCGTCTCTCCGAGGGGCTGGAAGCGCTGCCAGCCGCCGGCGTGGCGGCGCTCGATGGCGTCGAGCCGGCCATTATGGGCAAAGACATGCATGCGGCCGCCGAGTTCGCGGGCGAAGGGCTGGGTGTTGGCGAGGGATATGCCGCCCTTTGTGGCGCGGCGAATATGCGACAGGACGAGGCGGCTGGGCAGGCGGCGCGCTTCGATGAAGGCCAGCCACGCGCTGTCGCCGGCCGGCTCCGGCTCCTTGCAGAGCCGGACGTCGCGCCCGTCATAAAGGGCGAGGCCCCAGCCATCGACGGTGTGCCCGCCATAGCCGCCGCGCTGGGCGAAGGCGTGAAGCGAGAAGGTGGCCGGCGTCGGTACGCGGCTCGACAGACAGAAAAGCTCGCACACCGTCGGTCTCCGCCGTCACATGCTCCCGGGAACGGCGCTCGCACGCCGTCGAGACGCCTGGTCCGCGCTTCGCCCGCGCGCCGTCACGACGGCGCGAGGACCGCGGCAAGCGGCAGGCTGAAGCTCTTGCCGTTCACCATGGTGAGGCGCAGCACGTAGCCCGCGCCGCTCAGCGCCGGAGCGCCGCCGGCAGGCGGCAGCGCGATGGTCGCCTCGGCCCCGACCGCGCCGACGATGCCGTAGGGCCCGGCCTTGATCTGCCGATAGTCGAAGTCGTTCCCGAAGGCCGATTTGGGAAGCTTGCTCAGCGCCGCGGTCGTCCACTGCTCGACGGCGCGCCCGTTCTGCTCGAGCGCGGCGGCGACGATGTAGGCAGGCACGTCGGGGGTGCCGCCATCGATATAGGCATGCACTTGCACGGAGCCGTCGGGCCGCACCAGCCCGCGATCCATCGACAGATGATGCTCCGACGGGCTGACCGGGCCGCCGTGGAAGGGCGTCACCACCGAGCCGCGATAGTAGTGGTAGGTGCCGACGTCGAACGCGACCACGAAGGCCAGCAGGAGAAAGGCGAGCCGGTTGAAGCCGCCGTCGGACAAGGGCAGGGGCAGGCTGCCGCCGAACCAGCGGAACCAGCGGTTCTGCGCCAGCGACGGGCGGCGCGCGAGCAGCGTGTTGTCGACGGAATAGGCGCCGGCGCCGGCCAGGAACAGCGTCGCGGCCATGCCGAGATTTGCCGCCGCCATGGTCCACTCGTCGATGCAGGTGGCGCCCTGCCAGCCGAACATGAGCATGAGCGCGATCGAGAAGACGCCGGTCAGGGCCGCGGAAAGCCGCGACAGGAATCCGGCCATCAGGAAGAGGCCGAAGAGCAGCTCGGCGGCGCTGAACAGGATGATGGCGGCGTAGAGCAGCCAGAAATGCTGCAGCAGGTAGGCGATGAGGTGCTCGGTGCCGAGAATGGCGCCGGGCATGGCGGACTGGAATTTGTGGGCCATCCATTGATGGGCGGTCGGGTCCAGCTTCTGCGGCCCGTAGATGAAGCGGCGCGAGCCGCCGCCCCAATAGATCCAGCCCTGGATGAAGCGTACCGCCAGCAGCGCGATCGCGGCGGCGCGCCAGCCATGATCGGCGATCGCGCGCTCCGCCGAACGTGGCGCCGCGCGCAGGGGGGTAGCTGCCATTGTCGCCATCTGATTCGTCCTCCGATGCGAAGCCCGCCTAATGTACGGCCCCGGTCTCTCCGCCCTGATAGGGCTTGAAGCCATAGCGCTCGAAGATCAGAAGCGCCTGCGGCGAGCGGATGAAGCTCAGCCAGGCCTGCGCCGCGGCGGGATGCGCGGCCCCTTTCACGGCGGCGCCGGCGTAGATCCCGGTCGCGTTCATGTCGGCGGGAATGTCGATGTGAGAGATCGGATGCTGCGCCTGCTCCTGGAAGATCGCCTCGGACTGCCAGGTGACGCCGGCTTCCGCGCGCCCCTGCATCAGCAGGAGCGGCGACTGGCGGTGATGGATGTGCGTCAGGATGGTGGTGCCGTCCTTGACCTTGGTCGTATAGACCTGGGTCACCAGCGCCTCGCCGCCGGCCTTCCGGAGCGCGCTCTCGATCTGCCGCCCGATGCCCTCGAAGGCGGGGTTCGGCATGACGAGGCGAATGTCGGGCCGTCCGAGATCGGCGAGACCGGAGACATGGGCCGGATTGCCCTTCGGCACCATGATGGTCAGCGTGTTGGTCGCATAGATGACCGGCGGCCCTTCCAGAGCGCCGCTGTCGACCAGCTGCTTCACCCGCTTCAAGCCGGCGAGATAGACATCGGGCTTGGCCGTCCAGGTCATGTTGCCCGAGGTGATGGTGCCGCCGGCTTCCATCTGCTTCGCCAGCAGGCCCGGCGGGATGGTCTCGTAGTAGATATGCCCGCGATAGTCGGGATTCGCCTGCTCGAAGGCGGCGACCAGCGGCGCCATGGCGAAATAGTAGTTGCCTCCGACATAGAGCACCAGGGCGGGGTTCATGACGTCGCCGTGGAAATCGGCGAGGACGTCGATCTCCGGGATGGTGAAGTCGAGCCCCTTGTCGAGCGCGCCGTTGTTGGCGCCGTGCTGCCAGGGCGGGAAAATCTCGTCGCCGCGCGGCGGCGC
>DAHUYF010000043.1 GCA_027315365.1 Rhodospirillales bacterium
GAATACTATCAGCGTTGCTTCAACGAGGAGATCCCGACCGGCGCGCTGGCGCGGCGGGTCGCGTAAGGTTCCATGAGCGGCAGCAGCAAGGACAACCCCCGCAGCGAAGAATTCAAGCGCGCCACCGCCGGCGCCCTGCGCGCGATCGCGCAGAGCAACGAGGTGCAGGTCGCGTTCCAGCCCGGCCCCTCCGGCCTGACCGGCAAGCGCGCGCGCCTGCCGCTGCCCACGCGCGCGCTGCCGGCGGCCGAGATGGCGCGGCTGCGCGGGGTCGCCGACAGCCTCGCGCTGCGGCTGCGCCACCACGACGACGCGGTGCATGCCGCGCGCATGCCGGCGCAGCGCGACGCGCGCGACGCCTATGACGCGCTGGAACAGGCGCGCGTGGAGGTGGTCGGCGCGCGCCACATGGCCGGCGTCGCCGCCAATATCCACGCGCATCTGGCCGAGACCTGCGAGGCCGAGGGCTACGACCGCATGACGCGGCGCGACCAGTTGCCGGTCGCCGCCGCCCTGTCGCTGCTGGCGCGCGAGCGCATGTCGGGCGAGCACACGCCCGAGGCCGCCGCGCGCGTGCTCGACATGTGGCGCGACACGCTCGGCCCGAAGGCCGAGATGGCGCTGGACGAGATGGCCCGCGCGCAGGACGACCAGGGCGCCTTCGCCCGCGCCGCGCGAAAACTGCTCGCCGCGATGGACCTCGCGGAAGCCGAGGCGGAGGCGGAGCCGGAACAGGGCGAGGAGGAATCCGAGGCCGGCGCCGAACAGTCCGGCCCGCAGGACGCGAGCCAGGAAAGCGAGGGCGACAGCAAGAGCGAAACCGAGTCGATGCTCGGCGCCGAGCCGCAGGAGATGGAAGGCGAGGCGGCCGAGGACGACAGCGAGGGCACCGAGGACGAGGCCGCCGCCGCCCAGGGCGAGGACAAGCCGAGCGGCCCGCAGCCGCGCCGCGACCGGCCGGGCGGCGAGACCGAGGGCGGCTATCGCGCCTTCTCCCGCGCCTTCGACGAGGAAATCGCCGCCGAGGACCTGGTCGATCCCGAGGAGCTGAACCGGCTGCGCCAGCAGCTCGACCAGCAGTTGCAGCACCTGCAGGGCGTGGTTTCCAAACTCGCCAACCGGCTGCAGCGGCGGCTGCTCGCGCAGCAGACGCGGGCGTGGGATTTCGACCTGGAGGAAGGGATCCTGGACGCCGGGCGGCTGGCGCGCGTCGTGGTCAACCCGCTGCAGGCGCTGTCCTACAAGCGCGAGCGCGACACCGAATTCCGCGACACGGTGGTGACGCTGCTGATCGACAATTCCGGCTCGATGCGCGGCCGGCCGATCACGGTTGCGGCGATGTGCGGCGACATCCTGGCGCGCACGCTGGAACGCTGCGCGGTGAAGGTGGAGGTGCTGGGCTTCACCACCCGCGCCTGGAAGGGCGGCCAGTCGCGCGAGCGCTGGGTGGCCGAGGGGAAGCCGCGCAATCCCGGACGGCTGAACGACCTGCGCCACATCATCTACAAGTCGGCCGATTCGCCCTGGCGGCGGGCGCGCAAGAACCTGGGGCTGATGCTGCGCGAGGGGCTGCTCAAGGAGAACATCGACGGCGAGGCCTTGCTGTTCGCCTATCGCCGCCTGCTCGCCCGCCCCGAGCACCGGCGCATCCTGATGGTGATCTCCGACGGCGCGCCGGTCGATGATTCCACCCTGTCGGTCAACGCGGGCAACTACCTGGAAAAGCACCTGCGCGACGTGATCCGCGAGATCGAGGGGCGGGAGGCGGTGGAGCTGATCGCGATCGGGATCGGCCACGACGTGACCCGCTACTACCGGCGCGCCGTCACCATCGTCGATGCCGAGCAGCTGGGCGGCACCATGCTCGAAAAGCTCGCCGAGCTGTTCGAAGAGGACGAAAAGGCGGCAAGCCCGGGACGCCGCACGCCGCGCCGCCGCCGCGCGGGATGAACCGGCGGCGCCGGTTCAAGAAGCCTGCCGTCGACATGCCGCGGCGCGGACCCGCGCTCTTGCGCAGCGGCCCCCTGTTGACGAAGCTGGTCGGCGAAGCGGGGCCGCGGGAGGAGATGGCATGACCGAGAGCAAGCGCTGGAAGCGTCGGCCGCCCGGCTCGACCTGGGGCGATTTCGGCGAGGACGACCAGCTCGGCCGCCTCAATCTGATCACGCCGGCAAAGGTGCTGCAGGGCATCGCCGAGGTGAAGGAGGGCTTGAGCTTCTGCCTGTCGCTGCCGCTGGACTATCCCGGCGGCAACAAGCTCAATCCGCGCCGCCATCCGCCGGAGCTGCGGCCGACGGTGCGCGGCGGCAAGCCCAATTTCAACTATCCGGTCTCGCGCGAGGATGCCAAATTCACCGACGTCATCTGCGACGACGTCGTGCTGCTGACGCTGCAATATTCGACGCAGTGGGACACGCTGGCCCATGTCGGGCAGATGTTCGACGCCGATGGCGACGGCACCCCCGAGATGGTGTTCTACAACGGCTATCGCGCCGGCGAGCACATCGTCGGGCCGCTGGACTGGGCGACCGGCCAGGAGGCGGCGACGCATGCCGGCGCGCGGGCGCTCGGCGTCGAGAACATGGCGGCAAAGGCGATCCAGGGCCGTGCGGTGATGATCGACCTCGAAGCGCATTACGGCCGCGCGCGCAAGCTCGTGGGCTACGAGGATCTGATGCACGTCCTCGAGCAGGACAGGGTCGAGATCGAGCAGGGCGACATGGTGTGCCTGCGCACCGGCTTCGCCCAGATGGTGCTGGACATGAAGCGCGATCCCGACGAGGCGCTGCTGCACGGCGCCTGCGCCGCGCTCGACGGCCGCGACGAGCGGCTGCTCAACTGGATCACCCGCAGCGGTCTTGCCGCGCTGATCGCCGATAATTACGCGGTCGAGGCCTTTCCCTCACGGCCTTGCGCCGAGGACCGCTGCGCCGCGCTGCCGCTGCACGCGCATTGCCTGTTCAAGCTGGGGGTCAATCTCGGCGAGCTCTGGCATCTCTCGGAACTCGCCGACCATCTGCGCGCCGCCGGCCGCAGCCGCTTTCTCCTCACCGCGCCGCCGCTGCGCCTGCCCGGCGCCGTGGGCTCCCCGGCGACGCCGGTGGGGACGGTCTAGATCGCCGCCGGTTCCGCGCGCTCGACCAGCGCGTCGAGGACGGTCAGTCCCTGGCCGGCGGCGCCGACCAGCACCGGGTTGAGGTCGATCGCGGCGATGCGGCCGCGGGCGGCGGCGATGATGGCGCCGAGCCGCGCTACCGCCTGCGCCAGCGCCTCGATGTCGCAAGCGGGCTCGCCGCGCACTCCCCTGAGGATCGGCGCGATGCGCAGGCGGAGGATCGCCTCGACCGCCTCTTCCGGCGCGAAGGGCGGCAGCAGCAGCTCGATGTCGGGGAGCGCCTCGACGTATTTGCCGCCGTCGCCGATCATCACCACCGGCCCGAAGACCGGATCGAGCCGTGCGCCGAGCACCAGTTCGCGCTGCCCCTGGGCCATGGATGCCACGATGATGCCGTCGGGCTCGGCGCCGATCTCCTCGAGCTTGGCCAGCTGCGCGGCAAAGGCTTCCACCACCGCCGCCTCGGAGACCAGGCCGAGCGCCACCAGGCCGAGCTCCGATTTATGCGGCACGTCGGCCGAGCAGGCCTTGACCGCCACCGGGCTGCCGAGATCGCGAAAGGCGATGCGCGCCTCCGCCTCGCTGCGGCAGAGACGGTGCGGCACCACCGGCAGCCCGTGCGCCGCCAGCAGCGCCAGGCTCTCCGCCTCGTTGAGGAAGCGCCCGCGTCCCGCCGGAACGGCGACGGCGTGATGCGCCAGCGCCGGCGGCGCGGGGCGGCGCAGCAGCGCCCAATGGCGCGCCAGCTGATCGAGCGCCAGCACCGCGTCGGTCTCGTCGGCGAAGGTCGGGAGGCCGGCGGCGCGAAAGCGTTCGGCCACCGCCGCCTGCGGCGCCGCCACCGCGACCGGCTTGCCGGTGGCGGCGGCGAAATCGGCGGTGTCGCGGGCGAAGGCGTCGACGTCGTAGCCTTGGCCGGCGACCGGGATGGCGATGAAAAAGAGGTCGGCCGCCGGGTCCTTGGCGACGATCGGCAGGATGGCGCCGAACAGCCGGTTGTTGGAGAGCAGCGCCGCGGTGATGTCGATCGGATTGCGCGTCGTGGCGAAGCCCGGCAGCGCCGCGGCGAGATCGCGCCGCGTCGCCTCGGCGAAGACCGCGAGCGGCAGGGCGAGATCGGATGCCAGATCGGCGGCCATGACGCAGCTTGCGCCGGAATTGCTGATGGCGACGAGGCGGCGCCCCTGCGGCCGCCACCCCTTGAGATAGAGCTCGGCGGCGCCGACCAGGCCCGCCATGTCGCGCGCGCGCCAGATGCCGTGCTGCCGCAGGAAGGCGTCGACGGTACGGTCCTCGTTGGCAAGCGCGCCGGTATGCGATTGGGCGGCGCGCTGGCCTTGTGCGGTGCGCCCGGTCTTGAGCGCGACGATCGGCACGCCGCGCTGGCGGGCGCGCGCGGCGACCGCGGCCAGCATCGCCGCGTCCGGGATCGTCTCGAGATAGAGCAGCATCAGCCGGACGCCCTCGTCCTCGATCACCGCGCGCGCCAGCTCGGCGACGCCGACATCGGCGTCGTTGCCGGTGGCGTGGCAATGGCGGACGCCGATGCCGCGCCCGCGCAACAGCCCGTAGGCGACCGCGCTCATCGCGCCGCTCTGGCTGACGATCGCGACCGGGCCGTCCGCCGGCGCCGCCTCGAGAAACATGGTGGAGAAGCTCGCCACCGTGCCGGTGCCGAAATTGACCAGGCCTTGCGAGTTGGGGCCGACCAGGCGCATGCCGTGGGCGCGCGCCGTCGCGGCCATCGCCTGCTCCGCCGCCTTGCCCGGCGCGCCGGTCTCGCCGAAGCCCGAGGCCATGCAGATGGCGAGCTTGACGCCGCGCCGCGCGCAGGCCTCGACCGCCGCCGCCGCGGCCTCGCCCGCCACCATGACGATGGCGAGGTCGGGCGCCTCGGGCAGGCTGGCGAGGTCGGGATAGGCCTTCACCCCCTGCACCTCGCCGCGGTTCGGGTTGATCGGATAGATCCGCCCGCGATAGCCGAAGCGCTGGAGATAGAGCAGCGGCCGGCCGCCGACCTTGTTGGGGTTTTCCGAGGCGCCGATGAGCGCGATCGAGCCGGGATCGAGCGCCCGGCGCAGCTGGTCGGGCGGCTTCGTCATGCGTCCTCCCCGTGGCGGTCGAAGCGCGGCAGGGCGCGCTCGCCCTGCCGGTGGAAGGCAATGCGCACGCGTTCGCCGATGCCGAGCCCGGGCGCGCCCTGCGCCATCATGCGGAAGCCCTCGTCGAGATCCACCAGCAGGATGTCATAGGGTGCGAGTGCTGCGAAGTCCGGCGTCGGCGCGCGCTCGACGCGGGTCACGGCATAGACCGTCCCGAGCCCGCGCGACACCGCCCAGCGCGTGGCGCCGCCGCAGCGCGTGCAGAAGGGACGGGGAGGGAACTGCGTGGCACCGCAGCCCTCGCAGCGCCGGTAGCGCAGCTCGCCTTGCGCGCAGCCCTGCCAGAATTCGGCGGCGAGCGGCTCTGCCATGGTCATTCGCGCCGCAGCACCAGGCTGACATGCGCCGAGAGCACGCCGCCATCGCCATGCACGAAGGCGGTCTCCGGCTGCCGCAGCTGCCGCGCGCCGGCCCGGCCCGCGAGCTGGCGCGCCGCCTCGACCAGATGCGCCAATCCGCCCGCCACGCCGCTGTGGCCGAAGGAGAGCAGGCCGCCATGAGTGTTGAGCGGCCAGCGCCCGTCGCGCGCGAAGACGCCGGCGCGCGCCAGCGCCGCCGCTTGCCCGCGCGGCGCGAAGCCGGTCTCTTCCAACAGGATCAGCAGCGTGATGGTGAAGCTGTCGTAGAGCGCCAGGAGGTCGACCTGCTCGACGCCGATGCCCGCCTCCGCCCGGGCGCGTCCGGCGCAATCCGCGAGGCCGAAATCGGCGAGGTCGGCGGCGGCGCTGACATGCTGGTGCCGATGGAGCTGCGCCGCGCCGGCGATGCGCAGCCGGGTCTCGCCGGGCGCGGCGCTCACCACCAGCGCCGCGGCGCCGTCGGATACCGGGCAGCAATCCAGCAGCTTCAGCGGCGTGGCGATCGGCCGCGATGCCAGCACCTCGGCCACGGTGATCGCGTCTTTGAACTGCGCGCCGGGATGGAGTGCCGCGTGGCGGCGCATCAGCACCGCGAATTCGGCGAGATCGGCCTCGCCCAATCCGTGGACGTGCATGTAGCGCGAGGCGACCAGCGCGTAATAGGCGGGGATGGTCGGGCCGAACGGCACTTCGTAGTCGCGCTCGCCGACCTGCGCCAGCATCGCCACCGCGCTGTCGCGCCCCTGACCGGTGAGACGGTTGTCGCCGGCGACGATCAGCAGGTGGCGGCATTCGCCGGCATCGACCAGGCGCTGCCCCAGCATCGCCATGGCGGCGCCGGTGGCGCCGCCCGCCTGCACCGCGTGGGCATAGCGTGGCGCGAGGCCGAAATATTCGGCAAAGACGGTGGCCAGCATGAGATGCGGCAGCGTTCCGGAATAGCCGCAGATCAGCCCGTCGACCTCCTTGCGCTCGAGGCCGGCCTCGGCGAGCGCAGCGCCGGCCGCCCGCGCCATCAGGCTGAGCGCGGTCTCGCCCTCGAGCCGCCCGAATGCGGTGTCGCCGACGCCGGTGATCCACGCCATGCCGATCCCCGCAATACTAGCCGCCGCGCAGCATCGCCTCGACGCATTCCTGCACGCCGATCGCCTCGCGGACGCTTGGCAGGCCGTGCCGCTCGCCGCTCAGCATCGCGCTCAACCCATCGAGCTGCGCCCGATATGTCATCGCCGCGGGCGAGCCTTCGCCGAAATCGACATCGAGCCAGCCGCCGTTGATGCGCCGCTTCAGCCGGTACCAGTCATGCAGCTCGAAGGCGCCCTGGCGGCCGGTGAGGATCCAGCGGTTGTGGTCGGGCGCCTCGCCGCCGACGCGGCCGGCGATGCTCACCGGCACGCCGCCTGCCTCGAACCGCGCGGTCACGGCGCTCTCCGCCGCGGCGGTCCCGGCGGGGAAGTCGACCTGGCATTGGCGCAGCCGCAGCGGGCCGATCAGCCGCTGCGTCAGGAACAGGAAATGCGACAGCACCTCGCGCACGAAGCCGCCCTCGCCGCGCCGCGCCAGCCAGCGCGCCGTCGCCTGCCACGGCCGCGGCCAGCGGGCGAAGGCGACCTCGATCTCGACGCGCTCGATCGCACCGAGTTCGCCGGATCTGAGCGCCGCGGCCACCGCGCGCACCGCCGGCGCCGAAGCCAAGGGAAAGTTGATCGCCGCGATGCGCCCTTCGCGCTCGATGCGCGCCAGACTGCGCCGCGCCGCGGCGAGGTCGACCGCCAGCGGCTTCTCGCAGAACACCTTCTTGCCGTGATCGAAGGCGAGATCGGCGTAGGCGAGATGGCTCGCCGGCGGGGAGGCGATGTAGACGCAGTCGATGCCGCCGTCGCCGGCCAGTTCGGCCGCGTCGCGCGCAAAGCGCGCCGCCGGAGCGGCGGCGGCGAGCCGCCCGGCCGCGTCCTCGGCCGGATCCCAGGCCGCCGCTACGCTGAAGCCTTGATGCTGCGCCATCTGGCGCAGCATGCGCTCGCCCATGACGCCGAGGCCGATGATGCCGATCCGATGCGCCATGCCGCGCGCTCACTGCCGTTCCGGACGGAAGCGAGGTTTAGGACGCGCGACGGCCCAAGGCAATCGAGCAGAGGCCCGCCGCGAACAACCATCCGCGGCGCGCCGCCGCCGGCTCAGCCGATCCGCGCCTCGCGGATCATCCGGGTCAGCGTCGTCTCGAGCTTGGCGAATTCCGATTGCAGCCGCTCGACATGGATGCCGCCGTTCTGGCGCAGATCCTTGGCGGTGATGTCGCGCAGGCCGGTGAGCGTCTGGCAGAGTCGTGCGGCCCCGACATTGGCGGCGCCGCTGCGCAGCGAATGGCCGAGTTCCTTGAAGGCGCGCAGATCGCCCTCCGCCGCGGCGCGGCGCATCAGTTCCAGCAGCCGTCTCGCATCGGCGCAGAAGGTCTCGATGACGTCGTCGAAGAAATCGCTGCCGCCGCCGAGCATGCGCAGCGCCTCGATCGTCGCCTCGTCGACCACGGCGCCGGCGTCGGCGAAGTACCGCGGATGGGCGGAGATCGGCGTCACCACCGGCGAGGCGGTCACGGCATTTCCGGGGCCGGCCATGCGCGCGAAGGTGTCGTCGATCGTGGCCAGGAGCTGCGCCGCCTCGACCGGCTTGGTCAGCACCGCATCCATGCCGGACTCGCGGCACTGGCGTTCGGTGTCGCCGGTGGCGTCGGCGGTCAGCGCGATGATCGGCAGCCGGCCCTCGCCGAGATGCTCCATGCGGTAGAGCCTGGTCACCTCGTAGCCGCTCATCTCGGGCATGTTGATGTCGAGCAGCGCGAGGTCGAAGCGGTCGCGATCGAGCAGCGCCAGCGCCGCCTCGCCGTCATTGACCACCGCGGTCTGGTGGCCGGCCATCTCGAGGATGCGCCGCAGGATCTTGTGGTTGGCGCCGTCGTCCTCGGCGATGAGGATCCTGAGCTTGCGCGCCGGCGCCGGCAGCGCCGCCGCGCCGGCGATCGCCGCGGTCTCGCGCGGCGTCTCGGCCTCGGCCGCCCGCAGGTCGCCGGCGATCGCCGCGTGCAGCGCACCCGCCAGCGCCCCGTCGTCGAACGGCGCCTCGAGGATGGCGGCGAGCTGCGCGGCGCCGAGCCCGGCGACCGATCCGGCGTCGCCCGGCGCCGCCAGGAAGAGCGCGAGCGGCGGTCGCGGCCCGGCGGTCGCGAGGCGGTGGGCGAGGCTCAGCGCGGCGAGCGGATCGGCGCGCCCATCGATGAGCACGATCGCGCGAGGAAGTCCGCCGCCCGCCTCGCCGGTCTGCCGCAGCGCCGCCTCGCCGTCGGCGATCCAGCGCGCCTGCGCCCGCCAGGCGCCGAGCTTGGCCTGCAGCGATGCCGCAAGTTCGGCGTCGGCGGTGACGATGGCGGCATCGCGGCCGGCGAGGTCGGGCGGCCGCGCCCCGGCATCCTGCTGCAGCGGCAGGTCGACGGTGAAGGTGCTGCCCTTGCCGGGCTCGCTCTCCACCGCGATGGTGCCGCCCATCAGCTGCGTCAGCTGCCGGGCGATGGCAAGGCCCAGCCCGGCGCCGCCATAGCGCCGCGTCACCGCGCTGTCGGCCTGGCTGAAGACGTCGAAGATCGCGTCGCGCGCTTCGGGCGGTATGCCCGGGCCCTCGTCGCGCACCGCGAGCCGCACCTGCACGAGATGGCCGTCGCGCCCGGCGAGTCGCGCCGAGATCTCGATGCGGCCCCGCGGCGTGAACTTGATGGCGTTGGCGATCAGGTTGAGCAGGATCTGCCGCAGCTGCAGCGGCAGGCCGCGATAGGCATGCGGCAGGCGCGGATCGACGGTGAGCGCCAGCGTCAGCCCTTTCGCCTCGGCCTGCGGGCGCAGCATCGCCGCCGCGCCGCCCAGCAGCTGGTGCAGCACGAAGCTCTCGACCTCCGGCTGCAGCTTGCCCGCTTCGATCCTGGAGAAGTCGAGAATGTCGTTGATCAGGCTCAGCAGCGTGCGCGCCGAGAGCTGGATGGTGGCGAGCATGTCGCGCTGCTCGGCGTCGAGGCTGGTGCGGCCGAGCAGCGTGCCCATGCCGATCATGCTGTTGAGCGGCGTCCGGAGCTCGTGGCTCATGACCGCCAGGAACCGGCTCTTGGCCGCGTTGGCGGCTTCGGCTTGCGCCGTGGCGAGGGTCAGCGAGCGGATCAGGCTCGCGGCGTAGCCGGGCAGCAGCACCAGCGCCACCGCCACGCCGCCGGCGAACATCGGCTGGTCGTGCCAATAGGGCGTGGTCGCCCAGACCGCGGCAAACCCGGCGAGGCTCGTCAGTGCCGCCGCGACCAGCGCGCGCCGGCCGAAGCGGAAGCCGAAGCCGAACACCATCCAGAGATAGATCGGGAACCAGGGCACGGTGAGCGCGCCGCCGATGTGCAGGAAGGTCGAGATGAAGGCGACGTCGCTCAGCATCGCGGCGCTGCGGCGCGCCAGCGATCTCCCGGGGCGGCTGATCAGGCCGACGAGCAGCAGCCACTCGCACAGCACGCCGGCGATGACGATCGCCAGCAGCGGCAGGAGCCGGTCGCCGCCGATGCCGATGACGCCGAGGCCGGCGAGATAGGCGAGCGCGAAGCCCGGAAAGAACAGCCGGATGATGACCTGCTGCGGTTCCCGGTCGGCCTGCTCGGCGAGTTCCTGCGCGATGTGTCCGGGGCCGCGCAGGGCGGCGACGACGACCGCGCCGGCCGGTCCGAGGATGGCCATGGCGAGCCACAGGGTCGAGAGCAGCCGAGATGCCGGACCGGCGACGGTCTCCAGCAGGATCGACAAGGTCAAGGGAACCGCGACGGCATAGGCGGCCATGGCGACCGCAACGAGTCGCGCCTTGCGGCTGGCGAGGCCGCCTCCGGTTCCGCTCTTTGCCCGGCTGGGTCCTCTCATGCGGCCGTGTCGGGCCCCCCTCGCTGCGCTCGTCCGGCGCGAGACGATGCCCGGACGGACGTGCCGGGAGATCGCTACAGCAGCTTGAGAGTGTGACGATGGTTAACGAAAAAATCTACAGCTAGATACCCAAAATTGCGATCCGACAAAATATGGTAACAAAAATAGCAGATATATCTGTGAATTCACTTCCTGATAGCCACGTCCGGCCGCACGATGCGCTGGTGCGGCAGGCATATCGTCACCGTCGTGCCGGCGCCCTTCTCGCTGGCGATCAGGATGCGGCCGCCATGCAGCTCGACCAGGCCGATGGCCAGCGGCAGGCCGAGGCCGGTGCCGGGATGCTTGCGGTTCCAGGTGCTGGCGACCTGCCCGAAGCGGGTGACGGCGGTCTCGATCTCGGCCGCGTCCATGCCGATGCCGTGATCGACGACGTCGACGCGCAAGCCGTCCTCGGCCATGTGGCCGCGGATCAGCACGCGGCCGCCGGGATGGCTGAACTTGATGGCGTTGGTGATGAGGTTGAGCAGCACCTGCTTGAGCTTGAGCCCGTCCGCCTTCAGCCGCGGCAGGTCGGCGGGCACCTCGACGTCGACGGCGACGTGCAGCGAGCGTGCACGTTCCACCACCAGATGGAGCACGTCGCGCGCCATCTGCCCGATCTCGATCTCGTCGTCTTCGATCTCGACCCGGCCGGCCTCGAGCTTGGAGACGTCGAGGATGTCGCTGATGATGCCGAGGAGATGCTGCGCCGAGGTGGCGATGTCGCGGGCGTAGCCGGCATAGCGTTCGCTGCCCATCGGCCCCAGCACCTCGTCCGCCATCACCTGCGAGAAGCCGATGATGGCGTTGAGCGGGGTGCGCAGTTCATGGCTCATATTGGCCAGGAACTCGGTCTTGCTGCGGCTCGCCAGCTCGGCCTCCTCCTTGGCGGCGAGCAGGGCGAGCTCGACCTCCTTGCGGTCGGTGATGTCGAGCGAGGCGGTGACGACCAGCGACGGCCGCCCGTCGTGGTCGCGCAGCAGCGCCTTGGTGGTGAGCAGCACCCGGCTCTCGCCGGACGGCAGCGCGATCGTTTCCTCGAACGCATCCGCGGGATCGAGCCCGGCGACGATGCGCTGGTCGCGCTCCATCGCCGCGCGCGCCTCCGGTCCGTCGGTCACCGCCATCGGCGTCAAGCCGACGATCGCCGGGACCGGACGGCCGATGTGCCGGGCGTAGAAGTCGTTGACGAAGACGTAGCGCCCCTCGCGGTCGGTGGCGCTCACCAGCACCGGCACGGCGTCCATGACGCGCATCAGCAGCTCGTGGCTGTGGCGCAGCGCGTGGCGGTGGCGCTGCTCCTCGGCCGCCATCTGCTCCTCCAGCGAGGAGGCGCGCTCCTTGAGCAGCAGCTGCTGGCGGCGCAAGGTCAGCAGGTTGCGCGACCGGACGCGAAACTCGTGGTGGTCGACCGGGCTCAGCAGGAAGTCGGTCGCGCCCGCCTCGAGCGCCTGGTAGCGCAGGTCGCGGTCCTCATAGGCGGTGATCACCATCACCGGCACATCGGCGCAGGACGGCACCGCGCGCAGGCGCCGGATGAACTCGGCGCCGTCGAGCTCGGGCATCTTGAAATCGGTGATGACGAGATCGGGTGCCTCTATCGCGGCGTCGTCGAGCGCGCGGCGCGGATGGTCGAAGGTCCGCACCTCGACTCGCTCGCCGAGCGACGCGGCGAGCCGTTCGAGGATCTTCAGGTTGGTGATCCTGTCGTCGACGATCGCGACGGTCTGGCGTCTCAAGCGCTGTTCCGCAATTCCGTTCCCCCGGCGGCGTCGCCGCGCCGCGCTTGCGCGGTGCGTGCGACGCTGCACTGATGCATCATAGTACTTCGAGACGGAGTCATCAGGCATTTGTTAATTGCAGCGGCAAGCGCCGCCGCCCGGGCGCGCGGCGCCCGCTCACGCTGTCAGAGTCAGCGCCGCCTCACCGATCCCGGGAAACCGCACGCGGGCCGTCACGCCGGCACCGGCGAAGACCAGCCCGGTATGCGTGCCGGTGGTGACGATGTCGCCGGCGGCAAGTCCGCCGCCGCGGCGCGCGAGATGATTGGCCAGCCACGCGAGCAGGCGTCGCGGATGTCCCGCGGCGTTGCCGCCGACGGCGCGGGCGACCTCGACGCCGTCAAGCGCGAGGCTCGCGGGCTGCGCCAGGAAATCGACCCGCCGCCAGTCCGCGGCCGCCTCGCCGTAGCAGAAGGCGCCGTTGGACAGGTTGTCGGCGAGCAGCGCCCGCATGTCCTGGGCGCGGAAATCGGCGAAGCGCGATTGGACCAGCTCGATCGCCGGATGCAGCGTGGCGACCGCCTGCCACACCTCCTCCTCGCCATAGGGTTCGGCCCGCGTCGGCAGGTCGCGGGCGAAGCGGAAGGCGAGCTCGCCTTCGATGCCGCCCAGCGGAAACCGTGCCGCGGCGAAGCGCGCCGGGCTCGGCGCCACCGTCGCGGCGAGGAGCGGCGCGCAACTCGGCTCGGTTTCGGGAGTCGCGGCGCCCACCTTCCAGCCGGCAATCCGGCCGAGCGCGCGTGCCACGCTCTCCTGCACCGCATAGGCAGCCGCTTCGTCGACCGGCACCAGTGTGCGCGGCAGATCGGCGATGGGCCGGCCGCCGGCGCGCGCTTCCAGCAGCCGCCGCGCCAGAAGCGCGCCCGGCTCGGTCACCGCGCCGCCGCGACTCGCGCCGGGCTGGCGCCGGCGGCGCCGGCGAGATGCTCCATGGCCGCGTCGACGCCGCCCTTGCGGTAAGGCACGCCGGCGGCGGCGAGGCCCATCTCGATGCCGGCCAGCGTCCCCATCAGCATCAGCTCGTTGAGCCAGCCGAGATGGCCGATGCGGAACACCTTGCCGGCCACCTTGCCGAGCCCGGCGCCGAGCGACATGTCGAAGCGCTCGAGCACGGTGCGGCGGAACGCGTCGGCGTCATGGCCGGCGGGCAGCAGCACCGCGGTGAGCGCGCTCGAATGCGCGGCCGGATCGGCGCAGAGCGGCTCCAGCCCCCACGCCGCCACCGCGCGCCGCGTCGCCGCGGCGAGCCGGTCGTGGCGGGCGAACACCCGCTCGAGCCCTTCCTCCTCCAGCATCGCCATCGCCTCGCGCAGCCCGAACAGCAGGTTGGTCGCCGGGGTGAAGGGAAAGAAGCCGGTCTCGGCCGCGGCGATCATCGGCTGCCACTCCCAATAGGCGCGCGGCAGCTTGGCGCCGCGGCTGGCATCCAGCGCCTTGGCGGAGATGGCGTTGAAGCCCAGTCCCGGCGGCAGCATCAGCCCTTTCTGCGACCCGGCGATGGCGACGTCGATGCCCCAATCGTCCTGGCGCAGCTCCATGGCGCCGAGCGAAGAGATGGCGTCGACCAGGTAGAGTGCGGGATGGCGCGCCCGGTCGATGGCGCGGCGAATCGCCGCCACGTCGCTGGCGACCCCGGTCGAGGTCTCGTTCTGGACGATCATCACCGCCTTGATGGCATGCGCCTTGTCGGCGGCGAGCCGCGCTTCGACCGCCCCGGCATCGGCCGGGTGGCGCCAATCGGTCGGGATGATCTCGACCTCCAGGCCCAGCCGCGTCGCCATGACGCGCCACAGCGAAGCGAACTGGCCGGTTTCGACCGCCAGCACCTTGTCGCCGGGCGACAGCGTATTGACCAGCGCCGCCTCCCAGGCCCCGGTGCCCGATGAGGGGAAGACCGCGACATCGCCCTTGGTGCGGAACAGGCGTTTCATGCCGGCGAGGACGGATTTGGCGAGCGCCGCGAATTCCGGACCTCGATGGTCGATCGTCGGCTGGTCGATGGCGCGCAGGATCCGGTCCGGAACGTTGGTCGGGCCGGGAATCTGCAGAAAATGCCTGCCGGTGCGCGAGGTCATGCCATGCTTCCTCTTGGCGTGCGGAACGCGCGGGCTTAGCCCGGACGGAGGGTGTTGCGCAAGGCCGCGCCACTACCCTGGCGTTTTGTTGGGCAATCCCCTCTAATCGCCACCCCATGAGCGAAATGGCGCTGAAACCATCGATCGGCCCCGGCGACCCCGTCCTGGCGGCGCGGCTCGGCCGCAGCCTGCGCGGCGAGGTGCTGTTCGACGCGGCCAGCCGCGGCCGCTACAGCACCGATGCCTCGATCTACCAGATCGAGCCGCTCGGCGTGGTAGTGCCGCGCGACGCCGAGGATGTCGCCGCCGCCTTTGCCGTCGCGCGCGACGCCGGCGTGCCGCTGCTGCCGCGCGGCGGCGGCACCTCGCAATGCGGCCAGACGGTAGGCCGCGCCCTGGTGCTCGATTGCAGCAAGCACATGGACAAGGTGCTGGCGGTCGACGTCGCGCGGCGGCGCGCGCTGGTGCAGCCCGGCGTGGTGCTCGACCGCCTCAACAAGGCGCTGAAGCCGCATGGCCTGTTCTTCCCGGTCGACGTCTCGACCGGCGACCGCGCGACCATCGGCGGCATGACCGCCAACAACAGCTGCGGCGCGCGCTCGCTGCGCTACGGCAACATGGTGCACAACGTCCGCGCCATCGACGCGCTGCTCGCCGACGGCACGGCCATCCGCATGGGCGAGGTGCCAGGCAACTTCGCCGACGACGCCCTGCCCGAGCGCTATCGCGACCTGGTGCGGCGGATGCGCGCGCTGCACCGGCGCGAAGCCGACGAGATCGAGCGCCGCCTGCCCAAGCTGCTGCGCCGGGTCGGCGGCTACAACATCGACACGATCGACGATGCCGGCCACAACATGGCGCGGCTGCTGGTGGGCTCGGAGGGCACGCTCGCCTTCTTCAATGCCGTCGAGCTCGATCTGCAGCCGATCCCGCCGCACCGCGTGCTCGGGATTTGTCATTTCCCCAGCTTCTATCAGGCGATGTCCTCGACCAAGGCGATCGTCGCGCTGGCGCCGACCGCAGTCGAGCTGGTCGACCGCACCATGATCGAGCTGTCGCGCGACATCCCGATCTTCCGCGCTGCCGTCGACCGCTTCGTCCGCGGCGAGCCCGAGGCGCTGCTGCTGGTCGAGTTCGCCGGCGAGGACGCCGCGGACAATCTGCGCCGGCTGCGCGCGCTGGTCGAGCTGATGGGCGATCTGGGCCTGCCCGGCGGCGTCGTCGAGGCGACCGATCCGGCCTTTCAGAGCGCGGTCTGGGAGGTGAGGAAGCAGGGCCTCAACATCATGATGTCGATGAAGGGCGACGGCAAGCCGATCTCCTTCATCGAGGATTGCGCGGTGTCGCTTGATGACCTCGCCGACTACACGGCGCGCCTCACCGCCGTCTTCGACAAGCACGGCACGCACGGCACCTGGTACGCTCACGCCTCGGTCGGCTGCCTGCATGTGCGCCCGGTGCTCAACCTCAAGCAGGAGATCGACGTCCGCAAGATGCGCGCCATCGCCGAAGAGGCCTTCGCCATGGTGCGCGAGTACAAGGGCTCGCATTCCGGCGAGCATGGCGACGGGCTGGTGCGCTCGGAGTTCCACGCGGCGATGTTCGGCCCGCGCATCGTGCGCGCCTTCGAAGAGGTCAAGGAGGGCTTCGATCCCCAGGGCCTGATGAATCCCGGCAAGATCGTGCGGGCGGCGCGCATGGACGACCGCTCGCTCTTTCGCTTCAAGGAGGGCTATCGCACGCCGCCGCTCGCAACCGCGCTCGACTGGTCGGCTTGGGGCGGCTTCGCCGGCGCGGTCGAGATGTGCAACAACAACGGCGCCTGCCGCAAATCCGACCCCGGCGTGATGTGTCCCTCCTATCGCGCCACCTCCGACGAGCAGCACCTGACCCGCGGCCGCGCCAACACGCTGCGCCTGGCGCTGAGCGGCCAGCTCGGACCCGATGCGCTCGCCTCGGACGCCATGCGCGAGACCATGTCATTGTGTCTTTCCTGCAAGGGCTGCAAGCGCGAATGCCCGACCGGCGTCGACATGGCGCGGATGAAGATCGAGTTCCTGCATCGCTACCGCCAGCGCCGCCCGCTCGGCCTGCGCGAGCGGCTGGTGGCCTATCTGCCGCGCTACGCGCCCGTCGCCTCGCGCCTCGCGCCGCTGCTCGATCTGCGCAACCGCCTGCCCGTGCTCGGGGCGCTGGGCGAGCGGCTGGCGGGCTTCAGCGCCCGCCGGAAGCTGCCGCGCTGGCACGCCGAACCCTGGCGCGACCCGCCCGCCGCCGCGCCCGGCGCGCGCGACGTCGTGCTGCTGGTCGACACCTTCAATCGCTGGTTCGAGCCCGAGAACGCCCGCGCGGCGGCGCGCGTGCTCGGCCGCGCCGGCTATGCCGTGCAGGGCGCCACGCCGCCCGGCGCGCGGCCGCTCTGCTGCGGCCGCACCCTGCTCGCGGTCGGCCTCGTCGATGCCGCCAAGGCCGAAGCGCGGCGCATGCTGGCGGCGCTCGCGCCGTTCCTGGCGCGGGGCCTGCCGATCGTCGGCCTCGAGCCCTCCTGCCTGCTCACCTTGCGCGACGAGTTTCCGGCGATGCTGCCCGGCGCCGAGACCGCGGCGCTGGCGCAGCGCGCCGTCCTGTTCGATGAGTTCATTGCCGCCGAAAGCGCCGCCGGGCGGCTTGCGCTCGACCTGGCGCCGCTCTCGGGCCGGGCGGTGCTGCACGCACACTGCCATCAGAAGGCGTTCGACATCGCGCGCGCCGGCGTGGCGGCACTGAAGCTGGTGCCGGGACTCGAGGTCGAGACCTTCGATTCCACCTGCTGCGGCATGGCCGGCGCCTTCGGCTACGAGGCCGAGCATTATGATCTGTCCCTGGCGATCGGCGAGCTCGGCGTGCTGCCTCGGATGCGCGCCGCGCCGCAGGAGGCGTTGCTGGTGGCCTCGGGCATCAGCTGCCGCCAGCAGATCGCCGACGGCGCCGGGCGGCGCGCCGTTCACCCGGCGATCGTCCTCGATCGTGCGCTCGGCTGAAGCCTAACCCGGTCGGCTTGCCGCCTCGAGCAGCGCCTTGAGCCGCGCCATCGCCGCGTCCGCTTCCCGGCGCAGGCGCGGCCGCACCACCAGCCAGTCGACCAGCGCCTGCCCCGGCGAGGGCAGCGTATAGGTCGCCTCGCATCGGAGCCGCGTGCATCCGCCCGGCGCGTCCCGCAGCTCATAGGCGACCATGCCCGCCAGCCCGAGCGCCGGGGTGGACAGGATCATCCAGCGATGCGGCGGCTGACGCTCGGCCACCGTCCAGAGCGCGCTCGCCCGCCGTCCCGCGGCGACGAACTCCTCCGTCACCTGCTCGCCCAGGCGCAGCGGGTGGTCGGCCTTGCCGTGCACGCGGCGGGACGCCAGCCGCCAGCGCGGCCATTCCGCCGGGGTGGTGACGTAATCGAAGACCTCGGGCGCTGCCCGGGCGATCTCGATCTCGGTGATGATTCTCCCCATCATCCGGGATACGCGCCGCCGACCCCGGCGGATGCGGCGACCGGCGATTTTTTATTTCAGCGGCGGCAGCTCCGGCTTGGCGCCGTCGGGTAGGGGGTAGCGGTCGACGTTGAGCGCCATCGAAACGATGTTGTAGTAGCCCACGACGCCGATGAGATCGACGACGCCGCGCTCGCCGAAATGCTGCTTCGCCGCGGCGAAGGTGGCGTCGCTCACCTGCCGGGTCGCCAGCAGCTCGTGGCAGAAATCATAGACCGCGGCTTCGTCGGGCGGCATGCCCGCGGGCCGGCGCCCCGCGGCGATGGCGTCGATGAGATCGGGGTTCAGCCCCGCCGCGAGCCCGTATTTGCGATGCGCATACCATTCGTATTGCCCGTTCCAGAACCGCGCCGTGACCAGGATGGCGAGCTCGTTGAGCTTGTGCGGGATCGAGGTGTCGAAGCGGGTATAGGCGCCGAATTGCTGCGCCAGATCGCCCATCTGCGGGCTGCGCAGCAGCACGTTGTAGGGCCCGTTCAGCGAGCCGCGCTTGCCCGCCAGCACGTGCTCGGTCATCGCCTTCTGCTCGGGCGTCATCGCGTCCCAGGCGAGCGGTGCGAAGCGGTCGCCGCGCAGCGTGAAGCGCGGCTGATCGGCGGCGGCCGCGACGGCGATTCCGAGCAGCAGCATCGCGCCGGCCAGGAGCAGCCTGTGGTTCCTCATCGTCCTCTCCCTGGGGTTGCCCTCCAGCATAGAGTGGCCGCGGTGCTGGCGCCACGGCGCGACACCGCGCTGCGCCGCACCGCACCCCGTATGGGCTATCCCCGTAGCTGCCCTCCGCGCGCCGGGGAGGCAAACCAAATGTTAATCTCGCCGAGACAGGCTGGAATCGGAAATCCCCACATTTGAAACGTTCAAGGGGAAACGACGGTGTCGCTGCAAGAGGAGATCAAAAAGGCGATCGGCGCCCACGGTCTGTGGAAGAGCCGGCTGCAATCGGCGATCGAGACCGGAAAGTCGGAGTTCGCTCCCGATCATATCCGCCACGACAACAACTGCGACTTCGGCAAATGGCTGTACGGGCCTTCGGTTGCCGCGGCGATCAAGCACAAGCCGGAGTATGAATCCTGCCGCCAGCTTCATGCGGCGTTTCATCAGGAGGCAGCGACCGTCCTCAAGCTCGCGCTCGGCGGGCACAAGGATCAGGCGCAGAACGCCATGGCGAGAGGCGGCAAATTCGCCGAGATCTCCGGCGATCTGACCAGCGCGATGATGAAGTGGATGAAGCTGGAGACCGTCTGACCTCGACGGCCGCCGCCACCGACCCTTCTACCTCTCCAGCCCGACCAGGCTGCGGGCAAACGCTTCGGCTTCGAACGGGCGCAGGTCCTCGGCGCTCTCGCCGACGCCGATGTAATGCACGGGAATGCCGTATTTCTCGGCGAGCGAGACCAGCACGCCGCCGCGCGCGGTGCCGTCGAGCTTGGTCATGACGATGCCGGTGACGCCGACCATGTCGCGGAAGATCTCGGCCTGGCGATGCGCGTTCTGCCCGACCGTGGCGTCCAGCACCAGCAGCACCGCATGCGGCGCCTTGGGGTCGACCTTTTTGAGCACGCGCACGATCTTCTGCAGCTCCGCCATCAGATCGGCGCGGTTGTGCAGCCGCCCGGCGGTGTCGATCAGCAGCACGTCGGCGCCCTCGCGCCGCGCCCGCTCATAGGCGTCGAAGGCGAGCCCGGCGGCGTCCGCGCCGGTCTCGCGCGCCACCACCGCCGCCCCGGCGCGCTCGCCCCACACCCGGAGCTGCTCCACCGCCGCGGCGCGGAAGGTGTCGCCGGCGGCGATCAGCACCGTCTTGCCGTCGTCGCGATACTGCTTGGCGAGCTTGCCGATGGTGGTGGTCTTGCCGCTGCCATTGACCCCCACCACCAGCACCACCAGCGGCCTGGTGGCGGGATCGAGGCGCAGCGGCCGCTCCACCAGCGCCAGCGACTTGGCCATCTCTTCGGCGAGCGCCGCGCGGATCTCCTCGGGCGCCACCTCCTGGTTGAAGCGCGTGCGCCTGAGCCGCCCCGTCACCTCCTCGGCGAGCTCGGTGCCGAGATCGGCGGCGATCAGCAGCTCCTCCAGCTCAGCGAGCGCCGCCTCGTCGAGCCGCCGCTTGGCGAAGATGCCGGCGATGCCGTCGGTGAGGCGCGAGGAAGAGCGCCCGAGCCCGGCCCGCAGCCGCTGGAACCAGCCGCGCCGTTCCTCGCTCATGCTGCGGCTCCCCACAGCTCGCTTGCCGTCGCCGCGGCGATGCGGAGCCGCAGCACGCTGCCGCGGGGAGCGTCGCCGGCAAAGCGCACCGGCGCGAAATGCTCGCTGTGGCCGAAGCCCGGCCGCTCGATCAGCACCGCGGCCTCGGCGCCGACCCGCGCCGCGAGCGCTTGCGCCAGCGCCGCCTCGCCGGCCGCGCGCAGCCGCGCCGCGCGCTCGTAGACCAGCCCGCCCGGCAGCTGCGGCATGCGCGCCGCCGGCGTGCCCGGCCGCGCGCTGTAGGGGAAGACGTGGACGTAATCGATCCCCGCCTCGGCGATCAGCGAGCGCGAGCGCTCTGCCATCGCCTCGTCCTCGGTCGGGAATCCGGCGATGAGATCGGCGCCCAGCGCGATGCCCGGGCGCAGCTCGCGCGCGCGGCGGCAGGCGGCGAGCGCCTCGTCGCGGCGGTGCCGGCGCTTCATGCGCTTCAGCACGAGATCGTCGCCCGATTGCAGCGAGAGATGCAGGTGCGGCATGAGGCGCGGCTCCTGCGCCAGCAACCGCCAGAGCTCGTCGTCGATCTCCGCGGGATCGAGCGAGGAGAGCCGGAGCCGCTCGAGCCCCGGCACCAGCGCCAGCAGCCGGCGCACCATCTGCCCCAGCGCCGGCCGGCCCGGCAGGTCGCCGCCATATCCGGTGAGGTCGACGCCGGTAAGCACGATCTCGCGCACGCCGCGCTCGACCAGATGCCGCGCCTGCGCCACGATCTCGCCGATCGCCGCCGAGCGGCTGTCGCCGCGCCCCAGCGGGATGACGCAGAAGGTGCAGCGATGGTCGCAGCCCCGCTGCACCTGCAGGAATCCCCGGATGCGGGCGTCGACGCCGTCGATGAGATGCGCCGCCGTCTCGCGCGCCGCGCCGATCTCGGCGACGCGGATGCGCGCGCCGGCCGTGCCGTAACTCTCTCGCCGCAGCTTCTCTTCGTTGCCGAGGACGAGGTCGACCTCGGGCATGGCGGCATAGCGCTCGGGCGCGATCTGCGCGGCGCAGCCGGTGACGACGAGCTGCGCGTGCGGATGCTCGCGCCGCGCGCGGCGAATCGCCTGCCGCGCCTGGCGCTCGGCCTCGGATGTCACCGCGCAGGTGTTGACGATGACCGCGTCGCCGAGCCCGGCCGCCGCGGCATGGCGGCGGATCACCTCGGATTCGAGGCGGTTGAGCCGGCAGCCGAAGGTGATGATATCGAGCATCGTCAGCCCGACAGCGACGGATCGAGCGCGCCGGCGAAGCTGGTTGCCACCGCTCCGGTCATCAGCACGCGCCCGTCGGTGCGCCACTCGATCTCCAGCGGCCCGCCGTCGAGCACGATCTCGGCCTTGCGCCCGGTGAGTCCGCGCCGCGCCGCCGCCACCAGCGCGGCGCAGGCGCCGGTGCCGCAGGCGACGGTGATGCCGGCGCCGCGCTCCCAGACGCGAAAGCGCAGCCGCTCCGGCGACATCACCTGCGCCACGCCGATATTGGCGCGCTCGGGAAAGATCGGATCATGCTCCAGCCGCGGCCCGAGCACGGCGAGGTCGATCGCCTCGGCATCGGCGACGAAGAAGGTGGCGTGCGGGTTGCCCATGCTGGTGCAGACGGGGTCGACCAGCGGCCCCAGCGACAGCGGCACGTGCAGCGTGTCGCAGGCATGCGACAGCGGAATGTCGCGCCATTCGAGCCGCGCCGGGCCCATATCGACCGCAACGCGGTCGTCGCCCGCGGCGCGCGCCTCGAGCAGTCCCGCCGCGGTCTCCACCATGACGCGGTCCTTGCCGGTCTCGCGCATGACGAGCGCGGCGATGCAGCGCGTGCCGTTGCCGCAGGCCGCGACCTCGCCGCCATCGGCGTTGCGGATGCGCATGAAGACGTCGGCCTCGGGCGAGCGCGGCGGCTCCAGGATGAGCAGCTGATCGCAGCCGACGCCGGTGTGCCGGTCGGCGATGGCGCGCGCCGCCCCGGGGCCGAGCGTCAGCGCGTCGCGCCGCGCATCGAGCACGACGAAATCGTTGCCGAGCCCGTGCATCTTGAGGAACTGCCTGCCGCGCATATCGCGCTATATAAGCCGCGCGCCTGAATCTGTCACGCGGTGCCTGAGACGGCGCGAACTCGCCGCCGCCTCAGCCGCTCCCCATCAGCCAGTCCGGCCCGAGTCGGTCGAACGCGGCGCAGCCGATCTGCACCATGACGCGGTCGATCTCGTCGCGCAGGATGTCGATGGCGCGCCGCGCGCCCTTGACCCCGCCGGCGGCGCAGCCATAGAGCGTAGCGCGGCCGACGAAGGCGAAGCGCGCGCCGAGGCAGCGGGCGATGACGATGTCGGAGCCGCGGCGGACGCCGCTGTCGAACATCACCGCGACCTTGCTGCCCACCGCCTGGGTGATCGGCAGCAGCACTTCGAGCGGCGAGGGTGCGCGGTCGAGCTGCCTGCCGCCGTGGTTCGAGACGGTGATGCCGTCGACCCCCATCTCCGCCGCGCGCCGGGCGTCGTCGATATGCATGACGCCCTTCACCACCAGGGTGCGCGGCCACAGCCGGCGGAAGGTCTCGAGATCCTGCCAGGTCTGGATCGACGGCGTCTGGCGGGAGACGTAATCCGCCACCTGCTCGGCGCTCGCGTCCTTGCCGGCATAGGGCACCCAATTGTCGAAATAGGGCATGCCGCCGTGACGGAAATAATCGGCGATCCAGGCGGGGTGGCGCAGCGCCTCCAGCGCGATCGACGGCTTGATCCGGTAGGGCCGGACGAAGCCGTTGCGCAGATTGCGCTCGCGCTTCGATCCCACCGGCACGTCCACCGTCAGCACGAGGGTCGAGAGCCCGGCATCGCGCGCGCGCCGGATCAGATCCTCCGACACCTTGCGGTCGCGGGCGCCGTAGAGCTGGTACCAGGCATGGTCCGGCGCCACCCGCGCCGCGTCCTCGATCGAGGCGGTGCTGACGCCCGACATGATGAAGGGAACGTTCGCCGCCTTCGCCGCCTCCGCCAGCATGAGATCGGCGCCACGGCGAAAGAGCCCGGCGAGCCCGGTGGGCGCGATGCCGAAGGGCAGCGCGTAGCGGCGGCCGAACAGGCTCGTCGACGCGTCGCGCTGGGTCACGTCGACGAGGTAGCGCGGCACCAGCGCGTGGCGGTCGAAGGCGCTCTCGTTGCGCGCGAGGCCGCGCTCGTCCTCGAGCCCGCCCTCGATGAAGTCGAAGCAGAGCCGCGGCAGGTGGCGCTTCGCCATCCGCCGGAGATCGTCGATGTTGATGGCCGTGTCGGTGTTCATCGCGTCCGGGCCGGTTGGTTGCGGCGGCGATCTTGGCACAAAGCGCCGCGGCGAGGCCAGCCCCGGGCAATGGCACCCCGCGGCGGTATTGCCGCCGAGCCCTGCGCCGGTCGCGCGCGGGCGAGAACGAAATCCGGAGCGACGCGTTGCCTTGCGCAGGGACGGGTGCGTCTCAATCTGTTTCCCCATGCGGCAACCGCCGGGCCGGCTGGCCGCGAAACGCGTTACAGGAAAGGGTCCATTCCGTGTCGACAGGCGAAGGAACGAAATCGGTCTGGTTGATCACCGGCTGCTCGTCGGGCTTCGGGCGCGAGCTGGCAGCCCTGGCACTGCGGCGCGGAGATCGGGTGGTCGCCACCGCACGCGACGCCGCGCGCCTCCGGGATTTCGTCGCGGATTATCCCGAGACCGCCCGGGCGCTGGCGCTCGACGTCAGCCGGGACGGGGAGGCGGCGGCCGCGGTCGCCGCGGCGGAGCGCGCCTTTGGCCGCATCGACGTGCTCGTGAACAACGCCGGCTACGGCTATCTGGCGGCGGTCGAGGAAGGCGAGGATGACGAGGTCCGCGCCATGTTCGAGACCAATTTCTTCGGCCTCGTCGCGCTCACCAAGGCCGTGCTTCCCGGCATGCGAGCGAGGCGGCACGGCCACATCGTCAACATCTCCTCGATCGGCGGCCTCGTCGGCAATCCCGGCTCCGGCTATTACAACGCCACCAAATTCGCGGTGGAGGGGCTATCGGAGGCGCTCGCCAAGGAAGTCGAGCCGTTCGGCATCCGGGTCACGCTGGTCGAGCCGGGTCCCTTCCGCACCGACTGGGCCGGCCGCTCGCTGCGCCAGACGCGCCGTCCGCTCGCCGCCTATGCCGAGAGCGCCGGTGCGCGCCGGGCGCAGATCGCGGGCTATAGCGGCCAGCAGCCCGGCGACCCCGCGCGCGCCGCGGCGGCGATCATCGACGTCGTCGCGGCGCCCAAGCCGCCGCTGCACCTCGTCCTCGGCCGGCCGGCGCTCGACATGATCCGGACGAAATTGTCGGCGCTCGGCAGCGAGGTCGATGCCTGGGAGAAGGTCGCGCTCGGCGCCGATTTTCCGAGCCGGTGAGCCGCGCGGCTGGACGGGACGCGCGCGATCGCCTATCGTTATATCTATCTGAATACAGCCGGACGCTCGATCCCGTCGAGCCCGCCGGGACCCAGGGGAGACCGCCATGAAGATGAGTGCGCGCAATCACTTCGCCGGCACGGTCGCGGAGGTGAAGAAGGGCCAGGTGATGGCCCAGGTCACCGTCGATATCGGCGGCGGCCATCGCATCAAATCGGCGATCTTCAGCGAGAGCGTCGATGATCTCGCGCTGAAGCCGGGCGACAAGGTGACGGCGGTGATCAAATCGACCGACGTGATCATCTTCAAGGATTGATCCCGGCGGCGGGATCGGGGGGAGCAGCACGGTGACGGTTCTCGGTCGCCTGCGCCACGGGCTGACGGCGGCGCTGTTTCTGGTCCTGGCGCTCGGGACCGCGGCGCCGAAAGCGGCCGAGCCGCCGGTGCTGGTCTTCGCCGCGGCAAGCCTGCGCAACGCGCTCGACGACGCCGTCGCCGCTTTCCGCGCGCAAGCGGGCGATGCCGTCGCGGTCTCCTATGCCGCGAGTTCGGCCTTGGCGCGGCAGATCGACAACGGCGCGCCGGCCGACCTGTTCATCTCCGCCGATCTCGACTGGATGGATTACGCGCAGCAGCACAAGCTGATCCGGCCGGCGACGCGCAAGGACCTGCTCGGCAACCGCCTGGTGCTGGTCGCGCCGGCCGACAGCGCCGTCACGGTCGAGATCGGGCCGGGCTTTCCCTTGGCTGCCCTGTTGCAGGGTGGCCGCCTCTCGCTTGCCGGCGATGCCGTGCCGGCCGGGAAATACGCCAAGGCGGCGCTCGAGAAGCTCGGCGTCTGGTCTTCGGTCGCCGATCATTTGGCGCGGGCGGCGGATGTGCGCGGCGCGCTGTTCTTCGTCTCTCGCCGCGAGGTGCCGCTCGGCATCGTCTATGCGACCGACGCCGCCGCCGATCGCGGCGTCAAGGTGGTCGGCGTCTTTCCCGCCGACAGCCATCCGCCGATCATCTATCCGATCGCGCTGACCGCCGGCAGCGCGAACCCCGCCGCGCTCCGGTTGCTGCGGTTCCTGGAATCGCCGGCGGCCAGCCCCTTCTTCGAGAAGCAGGGCTTCACCGTCCTGCCATGACCGGCCGCGCCGGCCGGCCGCGCAGCGCGCTGAGCGCCGCCAGCGCGGTGACGGCGGCGGCCGCCGCGAGCACCACCAGAGCGGGCCGGACGCCGGTGGCCAGCGAAAAATTGACCGCCAGCAGCCGCGTCGGATCCACCCCGGTCTTGAGCCAGTAATAGACCGCTTCGCCCAGCGCCGTGAGCGCGGCGGCGCCGAGCCCGAGCCCGGCCAAGGTCCACAGCGGCACGCGCCGGTCGCGCCGGCGCGCCGATGCCAGCCGGTAGCCCATCAGCCAGAGGAACAGGCCGTCCATCACCATCGGCTCGTAGACTTCCAGTTTGGACTGGATGAAGTAGTGGACGAGCGCCAGCACGGCGATCGGGTAGACCAGCCGGTGCAGGCGCTGCCAGCGCCGGCCGCCGAGCCGCCGCACCATGCCGTCGGTCGAGGTCGCCGCCAGCGCCGCCAATCCCAGCAACGCCGCCAGGCCGATAGTGAGGTAGAGGCGCAGCACGATCTCGCTCGCCACCTTGGCGAGGTCGAAGGCCTCGAAGGCGACGTAGAGCAGCAGATGGGCGACGGCATAGGCGAAGGCGGCGACCCCCAGCATGCGCCGCACCAGCAGCAGCCGCGGCCACTGCAGGATGGTGCGGGCCGGCGTGACGGCGAGCGTGATCAGCAGCAGGCGGACCGCCCAGAGGCCGAGCTGATGCAGCGTCTCCTTGACCGGCTCGGCGCCGAGCTGCCCCGTCGCCAGCGCCAGCGCGATCCAGGCGCCGGGCACGAAGAGCGCGGCGAAGACCAGGAGCTTGAGCGGCGAGAGGCGGCCGCTGTAGTCGAGCCAGGGTTGCATGGGTGTCTCTGCGGCGGTGTTCTAGGCGCGTTTCGTTAAGGCGAGGTTGCCGGCGGGCCGGCCCCGTGCGCGCCGCGGCGGGCGCCTGTCTCATCTCTACCCGCCCGCCTGCCTCCGGTCACTTCACGTTGCCGTCACGAGGGCGGCTTGCGGAATCTTCTCTTATCGCGGGAAGCTGTTACCATCACGCCATGGCCAGGCTGACCATCCGCATCGACCTCGCGCCGCTCGGCTCGATCGGGCCGGGCAAGATCCGCCTGCTCGAGCTGGTGGACGAGACCGGCTCGATCTCCGCCGCCGGCCGGGCGATGGACATGTCCTATCGCCGCGCCTGGCTGCTGATCGACGAGCTGAACCGCCAGTTCAAGAACCCGCTGGTGGCGACGCGGCTCGGCGGCGAGGCGGGCGGCGGCGCCGCGCTGACCGCCTTCGGCAAGGGCCTGGTGCAGCACTACCGCGAGATGGAGAGCGAGGCCCATGCCGCGCTGGCGCCGCATCTGCGGGCGTTCCAGGCGGCCTCGGCCGGCGCCCGCGCGCGATCTCCGGCGCGCAAGAACGTCCCCGATCCCGACGAGGAATAGTCGCCCGGGCTCAGCCGGCCGCCGCCTGGCGCGCCCGCTCCACCGCGCTGCGCATCGGCGCGAAGGCGGCGAGAAAGGCGGTCACGCTCGCCGTGCGCAGCGGCAGCCACGGCTTGCCCGATTGCCGGCACAGCCGCTTCACCATCAGCGCCGCCTCGTGGCTGATGCAGTCGACAGGGAAGAGGGCGACGTCGGCGCGGCTGATCAGCCCGGGCAGCAGGCCGCTGCGCTCGTCGATGCCGCCGTCATGGTGCAGGAAGCGGGCCGAGGCGCGCTCCGACAGCGCGCGCAGCCGGTTCACCTGCTGCGGCCGGCCGCCGATATAGAGCACCGACAGGCCGTCGATGTCGGGCGATGCCGCCGCACTCCGCTCCGTGATCAGCGCCTGCAGGTTCTCCTCGGCGGCGTCCAGCTCGGCGCGCAGCGCGTCGCGCTCGTCGGCCGCCGTGCGCCAGGCTGCCTCCCGCTCGCGCAGCGCGGCCACGCTCGCCGCCAGCCGCCGCTCGGCACGTTCGCGCCGCGCCGCTTCGGCCGC
>DAHUYF010000110.1 GCA_027315365.1 Rhodospirillales bacterium
CCGCGGCGAATGGCCATAAGGCGCAGTCCAAAGCAAAGGAGAGCACCTACGATCGTTGTGGCAGTCGGGGGAATGTGGAGGAACTGCCCACTCACCACCACCGCAGCGGCCGCCAGGGCGGCCAGCGCATAAATATCGGACCGCAGGACAGTGGGGATCTCGGCCACAAGGATGTCACGCATCATCCCGCCGCCGATGCCGGTTAGCATTCCGAGCAGCGCCGCCATGACCGGGTCTAGCCCGAACGCGAGCGCCTTTTGTGTGCCTGAGACAGCGAAAAGCGCCAGCCCCGCCGCGTCGAAGACGAGTACGGAGCTGCTCAGCCTGTCGACTGCCGAAAACCAATAGAACGTGATCACGCCGGCAAGGATCGAGACCGCCAAATACCGCCAATCGCTGATCGCGGCTGGCGGTACCGATCCGATTAACACGTCACGCGTGATTCCACCGAAATTTCCGGCGACAAACGAAAGCACGAGTATTCCGAACAAATCGAGCTGGCGCTTCACCCCGGCGGTCGCCCCACTGATTGCAAACACAAAAGTACCGACGAGATCAAGCACCAGCAGCAACAGCGTTTCGGGTCTAGGCTCTCCCATGGCAACCCTCGCTAACCTTTATGGCGCCAGCCACGCGAGGGCCGCGACAACCAATGTCTCGACGCCGGTTTCCAAGGTCGGATGGATCACCGGGGCAAACTGGGGACTATGGTTGACCGGCAGCTTATTGAGCGTTCCGGCTGCTTTTGCCTTGGCATAGGTCTCCGGATCGGTGCCGCCGACGAACCAGAAGACCGACGGAACATGCCAGGCCGTGCCGAAACAGCCGAAGTCCTCGCTCGCCGGGGCCGGTCCTGTGTGGCGCACGCGCGCCGGCGAGAAATGGGCGCGGAATGCCTCTGCGATCCGGTTGCTCGCCGCCTCGTCGTTGAGATTGAGCGGATACCGGTCCAATGGCGTGATCTCTGGTTTCCGAGGAGCGCCGGACGCCTCGGCCTCGGCGTTGACGATCCGCTCAATCGCTGCCAGCACCCGCTTGCGGACCTCGGCATCGAATGTCCTGACGTTCAGCTTTATGATCGCATCGTCCGGAATGACGTTCTCTTTTGTGCCCGCTTGCAAGACGCCCACCGTCACGACTGCCGCTTCGGTCGCAGCCACCTCCCGGGAAACGACGGTCTGAAGCCGCATAACCGTCGCTGCGGCCATGACAACGGGATCAATGGCGGCCTGTGGCATCGATCCGTGCGCGCCACGGCCGAATAGCCTGATCTGAAGGCTGTCCGCCGCCGAGGTGATTGGGCCGGCACTTCCCGCGATGTCACCAGCCTTTCCGAGCATGACGTGCTGGCCAAGCACGACCACCGGCTCTGGAAAACGTTTGAGGAGGTTGTCATCGATCATGGCTTGGGCGCCCTGCGCCGTCTCCTCGCCGGGCTGGAAGACCACCATCAATGTGCCCCGCCAGGAATCGCGCGCCTGAGCAAACAGCGTGGAGGCACCGGCGAGCCAGGTCACATGGATATCATGGCCACACATATGGCCGACGGGCACCGTCTTTCCTTCGGCGTCTGTCGTGGTCACTTTGCTCGCGTAAGGGAGACCGGTTGCCTCTTCGATGGGCAGCGCATCCATGTCGGCACGGAGCATGATCGTCGGCCCATTCCCATTACGGAGCAGACCCACTACCCCTGTCTTTCCGACGCCGGTTGTCACCTCGTAACCGAGCTTGCGAAGCGAGTCTGCGGCCAGCCCCGCGGTTCGGGTCTCCTGCATAGACAACTCCGGGTGGGAATGCAGGTCCTTGTACAGGGCTTCAAGGTCCGGCAGTAGACGGCCGAGATTTTTCAGAATGGGCTCCGATGCAGGTGTTGTCGTCGAGTTCATATATCCTCCTCCTCAGACGCCTCTACTGACATCCCCAATAGAGATCTTTGCGCCGTGCCGCGCAAAGGCGATGCCCGTCGCTCGTCCAATACCGCTCGCTGCCCCGGTGATCATTACGGCTTTGCCCGTATAATTCAGCAACTGCGTGTCCATCGGCGTATCCTCCCCGCGCGCTACTCCGCGGCTATGATTTTCCGTTTGCCGCGATCCACGAGCCAAACGCCTCCATGAAGTTCTGCAGAAATTTGCGTGTCCCGTCGTTGACCAGCTTGCCCTGTGCGTCGAACAGCTTGTCGGCACCGCCGATATAGGCTTCCGGCTGCGGCATCGCCGGGACGTTCAGGAACACCAGCGACTGCCGCAGGTGGTGGTTGGCCCCGAATCCGCCAATGCCGCCTGGCGAGGCGCTGACGACAGCGCCAGGTTTGCCGCTCCAGGCGCTCTGGCCATAGGGCCGCGAGCCCACATCGAGGGCGTTCTTCAGGGCCGCCGGCACCGAGCGGTTATGCTCGGGGGTAACGAAGAGAACGGCGTCGGCAGATCTGATGCGTTCGCGAAAGGCCGTCCATTCCGCCGGCGGGTTTTCATCGCCATCCTGGTTGTAGATCGGCAACTGCCCTATTTCGATGATACTGAGTTTCAGCCCCTCCGGCGCGACTTCTGCGAGGACGTTCGCCACCTTGCGATTGATCGAGTCTTTGCGGAGGCTGCCGACGAGCACGGCGATATCGTGTATCTTGTCCATTTTGCTTTCTTTCTCCTAATGGGTTGCGCGGCCAAGGCCGCTGTTGGGGAAGCCGGCCGGTATCAGTGAGCCAAAGCCAAAAATGTAGTGCACGCCTTGTTCTTCGCACCATTCCATGGCTTCCACCCGGCCGTAATGGCTGTCGCCGCGCACCAGGATACGGACCTTGGGCCAATGGCCGCGGATGCGCCCGATCACGTGCTTGAGAATGGTCCGCACCTCCACGCTGGCGGGCGTCTTGCCCTCGCGCAGGATCACCGCCACCGGTTTGCCGCTGGTTGTGAATTCGCTCCCAACCGTGACCCCGCCGCGGGATCGGCTCACGCATTGATGTTGCTGTAGAACCTTGGAACGGGAGGGGTCATGTTTCGCGCGAAACGCGACCCCTCCCAATAACTTGATTCACGAGCAAATTCAATGGTATGCGCTTAGTTAAGGGTGGGGTCACGGTTGGGAGCATTTTCACACCTGCCTTCCAGCATGCGGAACAGCCAGGGAATGAAGAGCATGTAGCGCAGCCGGGTTTGGATCGTGCTCGTTCCGGGAAAGAGGTGATCGGCGATTGGATCGCGGATGGCGCCCAGGCGGAGCTCGTCGCGGCTTTCGCGTTCCTGAAAGAGCGCCATGATCCGCTGTGCGCGCTGGCGTTCGGCTTCGTCGAAATCAATCCAGGCGAGAGATGACATGCGTCCGTCCGTCTACTTTCTCAGGATGCGCGCCGTCATGGCGGAGGCTGGCGGAGCGCCCTCGCCGCGGCATCCATGAGAAAAGGCGTAAGATCGTCCACGACCAGCGCAAGCTGTCTGGGGGCATGATCGATATCGGCAACGAAGGCTGCCCATTGCCGTTGCTTCAGGGGATCATCAGCAAAATCTGGCGTGAGCGCGTCCGGCCGATCCGTGGGAATCGCGGTTTGCCGGCGCGCGAAGGTCGCCGCGATGGCCCGCGCCAACCGGTCCTGTGCGAAGTCAAAGGTCTTGGTCAGGATCCAGATGTCGTAGAAGTCCTTCATCCGGCTGTTGGCGCGGCCGAGCGCAACCATGGCCTGGAATTTCTCGGCAATGACCGTCTCGGCGGCGTAAGCGCGCAGCCTTGGCGCCGGAAAGTCGAGCAGCGCGGGATAGTCAATCGTCTCGAGGCCCGGCTCCACGGAATCGCCGAAGCCGATATCGACCACGACGGCAATGCGTGCGCCAGAGAGCGAAGCCGCGCCGCGCAGGCGGACGCCGCCATACTCCAATTCCTCGCGGATGAGTCCGACCCGCAGCGCGTCGAGATCGAAAGCGACGCCATCATCGCCGGTAATCGCCAGCACCTCGCGGAAAATGCCGAGGATGCGCTGCTCGCTGGCATCGCCAAATCCCAAGAGGTCAAGGTCTCGCGTGCCGCGGGCTGTCTCCGGCAGCCAGATGGTGAGCAGCATGGCGCCCTTCAGGACAAAGCGGTCAGCGTGCGACGAGCGGCTCAGTCGGTAGAGCAGGCGCTCGTGAACGAAGCGCGTCAGGAGGACGTCGAACGGCTGGTTGGTCTGCCGCGCGAGATTGAGCAGGCGCGCCCGGACGGATGCGGCGATGTTTGTCGGCGGCTCAGCCATCGGCGGTGAACGCTTCGAGGTAGGGGCGAAGCGCGTTCCAGACACCGCCTCGCATCGCGCACGCCGAGATTTCGGATGGGGTGGCTTTGCGCTGGCGCAGCGCCTCCTTCAGCGCGGGGACGGCGACGTCGATCCCAACGGAACGGCGGTGGCGGAAAGCGTCGGCGATGGTCTTCGCCACGCCGAAGATCGGCACCGGGACACCTTCGATGTCATGCGTCTCGACCCGGTCGCGAAGAAACTTGTCGGCAAAGCGGACGATGCGCAGCGGGGGGTAGTCAATCTGAGGCTTCCAGTCCTTCGGACCGATGGCGATCCATACCCGCCGCGGCATCTGGTCGGTAATGCCGTGGAAGGCGAGGGCCGAGACGAGGCAGATTACGCCCTTGGGCACCCGCTTGGCGGCCTCGGCGAGGCTGTGATTGCCGTCGGGGGCGGCGTCCGCGAGCTGATAGAGTCCGCGGCCGAGCTTGGTGACGAAGCCCTCCCGTTCAAGCCGGGAGACTGTCGCGGCCGTGATGCCTGCCCGGCGGATTTCTGCCAGGCGGGCGATACCGCGCTCGCGCAGAAACGCAGTGAGCTGCTCCCGCTGGGGCGGGGGCTCAGTTGATACAGTTCCTCGGGTCTCTTTGGCTTTCATCCGAGGAAATGTATCATGCGACCGTTCCCGCACCAAGTGTTCCCCGCGCATGCGGGGATGAACCGTCGAACTTGTTCTCGACGCGAACGCTTCTCGCAGCCCCAACCCCGATCCAGCACCGCGCCTTCGAACGGCCTGGCGTCAAATCCCGCCCGTCGTCGGGGCTCGAAAAATCGTCGAGCAGAATCCGACACTTGCTAAAATCACGGGCAAAGTTCCGCCTAACCGGCGAGCGAGCGACCGGACGACGCCCTTTTCGGCTTGCGTCTGCCGGCAGCGCGGCGTGTTGCCGCCGCGCGGTGCTCGTACTCTCGGGCGATCTCGTCGATGATCGTCTGTCCGCTTTCCACCAGGAAGGCCTTGAGCCGCGCATGCACCGGCAGCAGCGGCATGTTGCGGCGATGCGCCACGAACCATGAGCGCATCAGCGGGAAGCCCTCGACCGGCAGTGTCGTGATCATGCCGAGGGCGAGTTCGAGGCCGATGGTATGGCGCGAAATCAGCGCGATGCCCATGCCGGCCATCACCGCCTGCTTGATCGTCTCGTTGCTGCCGGTGGACATCGCGATCCGCGGCGCGAGCCCGCGGCCTTCGAAGAAGCGGTCGAGCAGCGAGCGCGTTCCGGAGCCCTCCTCGCGCACGATCAGCGGTTCGCCGGCCAGTACGGTCGCCGCCAGGCGGCGCACCCCGGCGAGACGATGCGACGGCGCCGCGACGATCACCGAGGGATGCGGCGCGAAAGGCTCGGCCGCGATCTCGTCGCCGGCCAGCGGTTCGCCCATCACGGCAAGGTCGACCTCGCCCCGCAGCAGCGCCGCGTTGATCTCCCGCCGGTTCCGTTCAAGGAGATGGATGGAGATCCCGGGGTAGTCCGCCTGGAAGCGGGCGAGCATGTGGGGCACCAGGTATTTCGCCGTCGAGACCAGGCCGATCGTCACGTCGCCCGCGGCAAGCCCCTTCAGCGCCGCCATCGCCTGTTCGGCGTCGCGCAGCGATTGCAGCACCTGCTTGGCATAGCCGAGCAGCGCCTTGCCGGCTTCGGTCAGCGCCGCCCGCTTGCCCACGCGCTCGAACAGGGGAAAACCGGCGTGCTCCTCTATTTGCTTGATCTGGAAGGATATTCCAGCCGGAGTGAGGTGCATTCGCTGGGCGGCGCGGGCGAAGGACAGGGTTTCCGCGGCGGCGACGAAGACCTGCAGCTGCCGGACGGTGACGTGCCGCATCGGATCATCCTCAAGTGATCACTTGACGTTCAGAGTAGTACATTTTGTTTTTCTTTGTCACCTGGCACCCCTACCGTCATACCCAGTCGCATTGCTCCTCACTGGCGAGACGGCGCATGAACGAGATGGCAGGCTCAGGGATCACCGACCTCAAGCAACGCTACCGACCCGGCGTCCTGAAGTACCGCCAGATGGGCTATTGGGACCCCGATTACGAGCCCAAGGACACCGACATCCTGGCCGTCTTCCGCATCACGCCGCAGGACGGCGTCGAGCCCGAGGAGGCGGCGGCGGCAGTGGCCGGCGAGTCCTCGACCGCGACCTGGACCGTGGTCTGGACCGACCGGCTGACCGACTGCGAGTACTATCGCGCGCGCGCCTATCGGCTCGACCCGGTGCCCGGCACGCCGGGGCAATGGTTCGCCTACATCGCCTACGATCTCGACCTCTTCGAGGAAGGCTCGATCGCCAACCTCACCGCCTCGATCATCGGCAACGTCTTCGGCTTCAAGCCGCTCAAGGCGCTGCGGCTCGAGGACATGCGCATCCCGGCGCATTACCTCAAGACCTTCCAGGGTCCCGCCACCGGCATCGTCGTCGAGCGCGAGCGCATGAACGTCTACGGCCGCCCGCTGCTCGGCGCGACGATGAAGCCGAAGCTCGGCCTCTCCGGGCGCAATTACGGCCGCGTCGTCTACGAGGCGCTGAAGGGCGGGCTCGATTTCACCAAGGACGACGAGAACATCAACTCGCAGCCCTTCATGCATTGGCGCGACCGCTATCTCTACTGCATGGAAGCGGTCAACAAGGCGATGGCCGAGACCGGCGAAATGAAAGGGACATATCTCAACGTCACCGCCGCCACCATGGAGGACATGTACGAGCGCGCCGAATTCGCCCGCGACCTCGGCAGCGTCATCGTCATGATCGATCTCGTCATCGGCTACACCGCGATCCAGTCGATGGCGAAGTGGGCGCGGCGGAACGACATGATCCTCCACCTGCACCGCGCCGGACACTCGACCTACACGCGGCAGAAGAACCACGGCATCTCCTTCCGCGTCATCGCCAAATGGATGCGCATGGCCGGGGTCGACCACCTCCATGCCGGCACGGTGGTCGGCAAGCTCGAAGGCGACCCCAACGTGGTGCGCGGCTATTACGACACCTGCCGGGAGATCCATGTGCCGCGCAATCTCGAGCACGGCATCTTCTTCGACCAGCCCTGGGCCAGCCTGAAGAAGCTCATGCCGGTGGCCTCCGGCGGCATTCATGCCGGCCAGATGCATCAGCTGCTGAACTATCTCGGCGAGGACGTGGTGCTGCAGTTCGGCGGCGGCACCATCGGCCACCCCATGGGCATCGCGGCCGGCGCCACCGCCAACCGCGTCGCGCTCGAGACCATGGTGAAGGCGCGGAACGAAGGGCGCGACATCTGGCGCGAAGGCCCGGCGATCCTGGCGCAGGCGGCGCGGTGGTGCCAGCCGCTGCGCGCGGCGCTCGATACCTGGCGCGATGTCACCTTCGACTACGCCTCCACCGATTCCGTCGACTACGTGCCGACGCCGACCCTCGCTGTCTGACCGCAAGAGGCAGGAAGATGCGTCTTACCCAAGGCCAGTTCTCGTTCCTCCCCGATCTCGGCGACGCCGAGATCAAGGCGCAGATCGACTATGCGCTGGCGCAGGGCTGGGCGATCGGCATCGAGTTCACCGACGATCCCCATCCCCGCAACACCTACTGGACGATGTGGGGCACGCCGATGTTCGACGTCAAAGACCCCGCCGGCATCATGATGGAAGTGACGGCCTGCCGCGACGCGCACGCCGATAAATACGTCAAGCTGCTCGCCTTCGACGCGACGAAGGGCTTCGAGACGATACGCATGTCGTTCATCGTCAATCGCCCCAGGGACGAGCCCGGCTTCGAGCTGCTGCGCAGCGAGGGCGTCGGCCGCCGCATCGGCTACGCCCTGCGCAGCTACGCGACCGCCAGACCGCCGGCCGCGCGCTACGCGGCGCGGGCCGGCTCATGACCGCGCTGGCGGCGATCGAGAACGGCCGGATCGATCTCGGCGCGCTCTACGCCGAGACCAATATCGGCGAGACGCTCGACCGCCTCGACCGCGAGCTGGTCGGCCTCGCGCCGGTCAAGAACCGCATCCGCGAGATCGCGGCGCTGCTGCTGGTGGAGCGGGCCCGCCGCGCCGTCGGCCTGGCCGCCGAGCCGCCGTCGCTGCATATGTGCTTCACCGGCAACCCCGGCACGGGCAAAACCACGGTGGCCCGGCGCATGGCCGAGATCCTGCACGCGCTGGGCTATCTCCGCCGCGATCACGTGGTCAGCGTCACCCGCGACGACCTCGTCGGGCAGTATATCGGCCATACCGCGCCCAAGACCAAGGACGTGCTGAAGCGCGCCATGGGCGGCGTGCTCTTCATCGACGAGGCCTATTACCTCTACCGGCCGGAGAACGAGCGCGATTATGGCCAGGAGGCGATCGAGATCCTGCTGCAGGTGATGGAGGACAACCGCGACGACCTCGTGGTGATCCTCGCCGGCTACCGGGATCGCATGGACACCTTTTTCCGCAGCAATCCCGGCATGGCCTCGCGCATCGCCCACCACATCGATTTCCCCGATTACGCCGCGGACGAGCTTTTCCGCATCGCCGAGCTGATGGTCGCGGGGATGCATTACCGGCTCGACGCCGACGCCGCGGCCGCGATGCAGGATTATGTCGCGCGCCGCATGCGGCAGCCGCGCTTCGCCAATGCGCGCTCGATCCGCAACGCGCTCGACCGGGCGCGGCTGCGGCAGGCCAGCCGGCTCTTCGCCGAGCGCGGCCGGCCGCTCGATCGCGCCGCGCTGGAGACCATAACCGCCGCCGATATCAGGGCTAGCCGCGTCTTCGCCGCATGACATAAAAGGCGACGCGTACCCGGGAGGAAACAATGCCGCAAAGGCGCACCACGTTCAGCCAATTCGTCGCCGAGGACCGCCGCCGCAGCGGCGCCGCCGACGCGGATCTCGTGGGGCTGCTCAATGACGTGCAGCGGGCCTGCAAATTCGTCGCGGCGGCCGTGTCGCGCGGCGGACTCGGAGCACGTCCCGCCGCCGCGGCCGCGACCAACGTGCAGGGGGAGCAGCAGAAGCCGATCGACGTCGTCGCCAACGACATCGTCATCAAGACCTGCGAGTGGGGCGGCCAGCTCTGCGGCATGGTGTCCGAGGAGATGGCGGAGGTCTACCGCATCCCGGGCGAATATCCGCGCGGTCGCTATCTCCTGGCGTTCGATCCCCTCGACGGCTCGTCCAACATCGACGTCAACATGACCGTCGGCACCATTTTCTCGGTGCTGTCCGCGCCGCCGGGGGTGAGCGAGCCCGGGCCCGAGCACTTCCTGCGGCCGGGACGCGAGCAGGTTGCGGCCGGCTTCGCCGTCTACGGCCCGACCACGATGCTGATCATCACCCTGGGCGCCGGGGTGCACGGCTTCACCCTCGATCGCGAGCCCGGCGCCTTCGTCCTGACCCATCCCGACATGCACATCCCCGAGACGGCGCAGGAGTTCGCGATCAACGCCTCGAACGAGCGCTTCTGGGAGGCGCCGGTGCGACGCTATGTCGAGGAGTGCATCCAGGGCAAGGCCGGCCCGCGCGGCCAAGACTTCAACATGCGCTGGATCGCCTCGATGGTGGCCGAGGTCCATCGCATCCTGATCCGCGGCGGCCTCTTCATGTATCCCCGCGACACGAAGGAGCCGGCGAAGCCGGGCCGCCTGCGCCTGCTCTACGAGGCCAATCCGATGGCGATGATCGTCGAGCAGGCCGGCGGCGCCGCGAGCACCGGGCGCGAGCGCATCCTGGACATCGTCCCCGACGCGATCCATCAGCGCGTGCCGGTCATTCTCGGCTCGAAAGACGAGGTCCAGCGGCTGGTGCGGTATCACCAGGCCTTCGATCGCGGCGAAGACCTGGTGTTCCATACGCCGCTCTTCAACACGCGGTCGCTGTTCCGCGGCGACGCCGTCTTCGCGCCGAGGTGAGCGATGTCGTCGGCGCATCCCATCATCGCCATCACCGGCTCGTCGGGCGCTGGGACGACGACCGTGACCCATACCTTCCAGCAGATCTTCCGGCGCGAGCAGGTCACGGCGATCATCGTCGAGGGCGATGCGTTCCATCGCTACGACCGTGCCGAGATGCAGGCCAAGCTGGCCGAGATCCAGCAGCGGCGCGAGAAGCATTTCAGCCATTTCGGTCCCGAGGTCAACCTCTTCGAGGAGCTCGAGGAGCTGTTCCGGGGCTATGGGGAGAGCGGCGGCGGCAGGGTGCGCAAGTACCTGCACAATGACGAGGAGGCACGGCCCTACGGGCAGCGCCCCGGCACCTTCACGCCGTGGGAGGATATTCCGGCCGGCTCCGACCTGCTGTTCTACGAGGGTCTGCACGGCGCGGTCGTCACCGACGCGGTCGATGTCGCCAAGCACGCCGACCTGCTCATCGGCGTCGTCCCGATCATCAATCTCGAATGGATCCAGAAGCTCCATCGCGACAAGAAGGTGCGCGGCTACTCGCAAGAGGCGATCGTCGACACCATCCTGCGCCGCATGCCGGATTACGTGAACTACATCGTGCCGCAATTCTCGCGCACCCATGTCAACTTCCAACGGGTGCCGACCGTCGACACGTCGAATCCGTTCATCGCGCGCGACGTGCCGAGCCCGGACGAAAGCATGCTCGTCATCCGCTTCCGCAATCCGCGCGGCATCGACTTCCCGTATCTGCTCTCGATGCTGCACGACAGCTTCATGTCCCGGCCCAACACCATCGTCTGCCCGGGCGGCAAGATGCCGCTCGCCATGCAGCTCATCTTCACGCCGATGATCTGGCAGCTCATCGACCGCAAGAAGCGCGCGCGCTGACGCGCGTCGATCGGAGGAAGGATCATGAAAGCCATGCCCGGGCCCGAGCCGTCGAGCGATCGCCGACGGCTGGCGAATGTGCTGCGCGTGCTGGCGGTGGACGCGGTCGAAGCGGCCAAGTCCGGGCATCCCGGAATGCCGCTGGGAATGGCGGATGTCGCGGAGGTGCTGTGGAACGGCTATCTCAAGCACAACCCCGCCGACCCGACCTGGCCCGACCGCGACCGCTTCGTGCTGTCGAACGGCCACGGCTCGATGCTGCTCTACGCGCTGCTGCATCTCACCGGCTACGACCTGCCGATCGACGCGCTGCGGCGCTTCCGCCAGCTCGGCTCGACGACGCCGGGGCACCCGGAATACGGCCTCACGCCGGGGGTGGAAACCACCACCGGGCCGCTCGGCCAGGGCCTGGCAAATGCCGTCGGCATGGCGCTCGCGGAGAGGCTGCTGGCGGAGGAATTCAACCGGCCCGGCGCCGCCGTGGTCGACCACCGTACCTTCGTGTTCCTGGGCGATGGCTGCCTGATGGAAGGCATCTCGCACGAGGCGTGCTCGCTTGCCGGCACGCTCGGCCTCGAAAAGCTGGTCGCCTTCTACGACGACAACGGCATCTCGATCGACGGCCGGGTCGAGACGTGGTTTGCCGACGATACGCCCAAGCGCTTCGAGGCCTATGGCTGGCGCGTTGTCCGCGATGTCGACGGCCACGACGCCGCGGCGATCGACGCCGCCATCGCCGAGGCGCTGGAGCCCTGCGGGCGGCCGACGCTGATCTGCTGCACGACCGTGATCGGCTGGGGCGCGCCGCACCTCGCCGGCACGCATGAGGTCCACGGCGCGCCGCTCGGCTCCGCCGAGGCGGCGGCGACGCGCGCCGGGCTCGGCTGGGACGCCCCTCCCTTCCACGTCCCGGCCGAGCTGCGCGTTCTCTGGGACGCGCGCGCGGAGGGGGGGCGCGCGCAACAGGCCTGGGAGCGGCGGCTTGCCGCCTATGCCGAGGCCTATCCGGAGATGGCGGCGGAGTTCCGGCGGCGGATGGCGGGCGCGCTTCCCGACGGGTTCGCCGCCTGGGCGGAGGAGTGGATCGCCGCGCTCGAACCCGCCGCTCTGGCCACCCGCAAGGCGTCGCAGCGCGTGATCGAGGCGTTTGCCGCCAGGCTGCCGGAACTGTTCGGCGGCTCGGCCGATCTTACCGGCTCCAATCTGACGGCGTGGCGGGCGAGCCGTGCCGTGACGCCCGGGCGCGGCGGCAATTACCTGCATTACGGCGTGCGCGAGTTCGCGATGGCCGCGATCATGAACGGGGTCGCGCTCCATGGCGGCTTGATCCCGTTCGGCGGCACCTTCCTCGTCTTTTCCGATTATGCGCGCAACGGGCTGCGCCTTGCCGCGCTGATGAAGCTGCGGACGATTTTCGTGTTCACCCACGATTCGATCGGCCTCGGAGAGGACGGGCCGACGCACCAGCCGGTCGAGCACGCGGCCGCGCTGCGCCTGATCCCGGGGCTGGAGGTGTGGCGACCCTGCGACCTCGTGGAGACCGCGGTGGCCTGGCGGGCGGCGATCGAGCGGCAGGGACCGAGCTGCCTGCTGCTGTCGCGCCAGACGCTGGCGGCGCAGCCGGGCGGCGACCGGCGCGCGGCGCTGGCGGGCCGCGGCGGCTATGTCCTCGCCGAGACGCCCGGCGGCGCGGCCGACGTGGTGCTGATCGCCACCGGTTCGGAAGTGCCGCTGGCACTAGCCGCGCGCGCGCTGCTCGCCGAGCGCCGCATCGCTGCGCGCGTCGTGTCGATGCCGTCGACCGGCGTCTTCGACCGGCAGGACGCCGCCTATCGGCGCGCCGTGCTTCCGGACGGCGTGCCGCGCGTCGCGGTCGAGGCCGGCGTCAGCGATCCCTGGCGCAAATATGTCGGCCTCGACGGCGCGGTGGTCGGTCTCGACCGCTTCGGCGAGTCGGCGCCGGCCGAGGCGCTCTTCGCGCATTTCGGCTTCACGGCCGAGCGCGTCGCCGAGACCGCCGCGCGCTGCGCCCGGCGCGCCCTGTACTACCGCCGCTTCGACCGCAACGGCCGGTGAGGAGGAACGAATGGCCCTCGTCTCGCTCAGACAATTGCTCGATCACGCCGCCGAGCACGATTACGGCGTTCCGGCCTTCAACGTCAACAACATGGAGCAGATCCAGGCGATCATGCAGGCGGCCGACGACTGCGACAGCCCGGTGATCCTGCAGGCCTCGGCCGGCGCGCGGAGCTACGCGGGCGACGCCTTTCTGCGCCATCTGGCGGCGGCGGCGGTGGAGACCTGGCCGCACCTCCCGCTGGTGATGCATCAGGATCACGGCGCCAGCCCGGCGGTATGCCAGCGCTCGATCCGCTCCGGCTTCACCAGCGTGATGATGGACGGCTCGCTGCGCGAGGACATGAAGACGCCGGCGAGCTACGACTACAACGTCCGCGCGACCCGGGCCGTCGTGCAGATGGCGCATGCCGTCGGCGTCTCCGTCGAAGGCGAGCTCGGCGTGCTGGGCTCGCTCGAGACCGGGGAGGCCGGCGAGGAGGACGGCTCCGGCGCCGCCGGCAAGCTCTCGCGCCGCGATCTCCTCACCGATCCGGCCGAGGCGGTGGATTTCGTGCGCGAGACCGGCGTCGATGCGCTCGCCGTCGCCATCGGCACCAGCCATGGGGCGTACAAATTCTCGCGGCAGCCGACCGGAGAGATCCTGGCGATCGACCGCATCAGGGAAATCCACGCGCGCCTGCCGAACACGCATCTGGTCATGCACGGCTCGTCCTCGGTGCCGCAGGAATGGCTCGCGGTCATCCGCGAGCATGGCGGCGCGATCAAGGAGACCTATGGCGTTCCGCTCGACGAGATCCGCGAGGGCATCAGGCATGGCGTGCGCAAGGTGAACATCGATACCGACATTCGCCTGGCCATGACCGGCGCCATGCGCCGGCTGATGGCGAAGCAGCCGGGCGAGTTCGACCCGCGCAAGTTTCTCGCCGCGGCGACCAAGGCCGCGAGCGACATCTGCCGGACGCGGTTCGAGGCATTCGGCTCTGCCGGGCACGCCGCCGGGATCAAGCCGATCGCCCTCGACAGGATGGCGGAGAGCTACGCGCTCGACCGGCTGGAGCCGGCGCTGTCCTGAGGTCGGCCGTCGGCGGCGGCTGAGGGCAGGGGCAATCCTGACGAACCGGCCAAGACATTCGAAAAGGTGCTCTCGCCGGTATAGTCTGGCGCTCGCGGCGGCTTCCGATCGATCGGGAGGGCCTGCCGGCGGGAGGAAGCAGTGCGAGCGCTGGTCGTGGTGGGTACGGTCATCGGCCTGTGCTGCGGCGTATCGGCGGCGTTTGGCGCCGGCGCAGCGAAGCCGGCGCCGAGCCATGGCGAGATCGCGCGCGGGGTCGAAGCCGCCGCGCGATGCGAGTCGGTCGCTTGGAGCACGGAGGATTATTCGAGCTGCATCGACCAGGCTATGGCCAAGGCGATGGATGAGGACCGCGCGTCGATGCCGTTTCAGCTTGGCATCTATTGTTCCGCCTTTTCCGAGTTGGCGTCGGCCTACAGCGCGCGCGCCTGGAAACGATCGATGATCGACAGCGACACGACCGAAGCGGCGGCCGTGGATCAATACGGCAGCTGCGTCTTCGCGGCGCGATCGATCGGTCTCGACATGCGCCGGATCTGCTCGGCGCTGGGCGTCACATGCACCGCGTTCAACCGGATGCTCCGCCATTGGCAGCAGGTCAGGCGCAGGGGCGGGTAGCCGCGCTCCGGGCGCGGTTCAGCACGGCTGCGGGCTCTCCGGGCGGCGATCCCAATAGGCGGGGGTGCCGAAGCGCTGCGACAGGAAGGTCAGGAAAGCCCTCACCTTCGGCGATACCACCTTCTTGGGGGGATAGACCCCCCAGATGGCCCGCTCCGGCCCGGGCGCGATGAGCCACTCCCACGCCGATAGCGGCGCGAGCAGACGGCCGGCGCGAAGATCCTCGCCGATCAGCCAGGTCGGCAGCAGAGCGACGCCGAGACCGGCGAGCGCAGCCTCGAGCAGGGCCTCGGAATCATTGGCGCGCAGCCGCCCCGCCACCTTGACCTCGCGCGGTTCTGCGACGGCCGGGTCGCCGCGCCGGAAGTACCAGGCGTTCGCCGGCTGCAGGGCGAAGAGCAGGCAGTCGTGCCCGGCCAACTGGTCGGGCGTTTCGAGCGGCGGCCGCGTCGCCAGGTAGTCGGGGCTCGCCACCAGCGCGCGGCGATGCGATGCCAGGCGGCGCGCCACCAGCGTCGAATCCGCGAGCGCGCCGATGCGCACCGCGACATCCGCGCCGGTCTCGATGAGGTCGACGGTGGCGTCGGTCAGCGTCGCGTCGATGCGGATATCGGGATAAGCGGCGAGGAAATCCTTCAGGTGCGGCACGACGTGCCGCCGGCCGAACGCGCCGGGGATGTTGAGCCGCAGCAGCCCCTGCGGCCGCGCGTTCAGGGAGGCGGTCGCGCTGCGCGCCTCCTCGACGTCCGCCAGGATCTGCGCGGCGCGCTCGTAGAATGTCGCGCCCGCCTCGGTCAGGTGCAGGCGCCGGGTCGAGCGGTTGAGCAGGGCCGCTCCCAGATCCGCCTCGAGCGCGCTGACGTAGCGCGAGACCGTCGAGACCTTGACGCCGCCCTCGGCGGCGGCCCTGGAAAAGCTGCCGAGATCGACCGAGCGGACGAAGGCGCGGATCGCGGCCAGATAATCCATCGGCGGCCCACCTTTCCCTGTTGCGCAAAGATGATTTTCCGCCGAGGCCATTCCGACGGCAAGAGGCGGGCGCCATTTCTCGTGCGGTGAGGCCGTTCCTCGCGGGAAAATTCATGGATTCGCGCGTCTTCCACCCCGTCTCCGGCACTGCCGCTTTCCGATCTTTGCGAAAATGGCAAGGACGGGTCGGGCCGGTGTCGCGGGCGGCGGCGATGGTCGCCGCGATGGTCGGGCTGCTCGGCTGCGAACTGGCCGGAGAGCTGCTGCGCCAGGCCTTTCATCTGCCCGTTCCGGGCGCGGTGGTCGGCATGTTCCTGCTTGCGGGGACGCTGGTCGCCGTCAATCGGAAGCGGCCGCCCGAGGCGATGGCCGTGCCGCCCGCGCTGAGGCGGGCCGCGGACGCCTTGATCGGCCATATGGGGCTGTTGTTCGTCCCCGCCGGCGTCGGGGTCATCGCCGAGGCCGATCTGCTGCGCCAGCAATGGCTTCCCATCCTGGCGGCGGTGCTCGGCTCGACCGTGCTGGGTCTTGCGGTCACCGGTCTCGTGATGTCTCGGGTCACGCGTCTCGTCGAAAAGCGCCGGAGCGCCGAGGCGCCGCGCGCGGTCCCGCACGCCTCCCTCGCCGGCCTCTGCCGGAAGCAGGCCCGATCATGAGCGCGGTTCTGCACCGGCTATGGATCCCGCCGGCGGCGCCGCTGCCGTGGCTTGCGGCGACGCTGGCGGCCTATCTGATCGGCCGGGCGGTGCAGCGCCGCTGCGGCGTCGCCTATGCCAGCCCGGTGCTGATCGCGATCATCGTCATCGCAGCCGTGCTGGTCGCGACCGGAACGCCCTACGCGACCTATTTTGCCGGCGCCTGGTTCATTCATTTCCTGCTCGGCCCGGCGACCGTCGCGCTTGCCATACCGCTGGCGCGCAATCTCCATCATGTGCGCCGCAGCCTGCCCGGCACCGGTCTGGCGCTGCTCGCGGGATCGGCGACCTCGATCGTCAGCGGCGTCGCCATCGTCTGGCTGCTGGGAGGAACGCGGATGGTGGCGCTGTCCATGGCGCCCAAGGCGGCGACCACGCCGATCGCCATGGCGGTCTCGCAGGAGATCGGCGGCCTGCCGGCGCTGACCGCGGCTTTCGCCATCCTCGGCGGCATCGTCGCCGCGATCGCCGGCGAGCGGACGCTGCAACAGATGAGGATCGATGACCGGCGGTCGCAGGGGCTTGCGGCGGGGGTTGCCGGCAGCGGCATCGCCGCGGCGCAGGTCGCGGGGCGCGGCGAGCTCGCCGCCGCCTTCGCGGCGCTGGGCATCGGCTTCAACGGCTTGTTGACCGCGTTGCTGGTGCCGCTCCTGGCCCTGCTCTGGTGGTGATCGCCACCCGGAACCGGCGGCGTTCGTCGATGCCGTGGCCGCTTCCCGCCGCCCGGCCTATAGTTGCCCCGGCGCCGATCGCGGTCCGACCGCCCGGAGTTGGCGCTTGCCGGTCAAGCGAGCGACGAGCGGCAAGGGCAAGGTGCGCGGCCGCGGATGCTCGGGGCACGGCGATGCAGGGCGATCCTCGTGCGGAATATCTGGTGTTGTCCCCGGGGGCCGAGCTGCCGCCGGGCGACCGGCGCGTCGCCGCGCTCTATCGCTACTGGCTGTCGCTTCGGCCCGGGCTCGGGCTGCTGCCGGGGCGACGGCATTTCAGCCCGTTGGCCGTCCCGCCGCTGCTGCAATGGCTGTGGCTCGCCGAGGTTCACCGCATGCCGCTGCGCTTCCGCTATCGGCTGGTCGGCACCAGGCATGTCAATGCCCTCGGCCGGGACACTACGGGCCGCTGGTATGACGAGGTCCATCCGCGTTTCGAATCGTCGACCGCCTTCGCGCAATTCACCGCCGTGGCCGAACAGCGCCGGATCGCCTTCTATCGCGGCCCGCCGGTCTACGTGATCGACGCGAAATGGAAGACGATCGAGCGGCTGATCCTGCCTTTCGCGCAGAACGGAAGCGACGTCGATATGCTGCTCGGCATCACCGTGCTCGATCCGGAGATCGGGCGATAGCCGCCCAGGGCGCTCGCCTTGCCGCGCCCGACGGGCGGCGACCCGGTCGCTCTCCCCGGCAAGGTGATGCTATGTTATAACGTTGGAAAGGCCGCCTCGGGCGGAAGGGAGCGTCGGGATGGAAACGAGCGAGTCCGCCGAGAAGGTCGCGCCGCGCGGGGCGGTGACGCCGATCGGGATCAATCACCTCGTGCTCAACGTGCGGGACCTGGAAGAATCGCACCGGTTCTGGACCGAGATTCTGGGCTTTCGCCAGGTGGCCGAGCTGCGGGCGACGCCGCAGCGTCCCAATCCGCCGAAGATGCGCTTCTACAGCGGCGAGCGCGGCGGCGACGCGCATCATCACGACATCGCGCTGGTGGAGAACCGGGACCTGCCGCCGCCGCCGACGGAATGGAGCATGTTCGGCGTGGCGCTGGCGGTGAATCACATCGCCATCACCCTGCCGAGCCGCGAGGCCTGGCTCAGCCAGCTCGCCTATCTGCAAAGCCGCGGCGTCAAATTCGATCGCCGCGTCAACCACGGCATGACGCACAGCCTCTACATCCATGACCCGAACGGCTATGGCGTCGAGCTGCTCTACGATCTGCCGCGGGAGGTCTGGGAAGGCGATATCGATGCGGCGCTGAACTGGGTCGAACCGCTGCCGACGGAAGGCGCGGCGGCGCTCGTCGACCAGACGGAAGGGCTGCCGGTCTTCCGCCCGCAAACGCCGCAGGGCTGAGGGGCGGCGCCATGGCGAAGCGACAGAGCGTGGATTTCGCGGGCTTCCGTCACCTGAACCCGATCCCCAATGCCAGCCGGATCGGCAACATCGTGATGTCGAGCGTGATCAACGGCATGGATCCCGGCACGCGGAACCTGCCGCCGGAGCTGGCGCAGCAGCTCGTCAACATGTTCGCGCATGTCAAAAGCGCGGTCGAGGCGGCCGGCGGGACGGTCGACGACATCATCAAGATCACCGTCTGGATGAAAGAGCCGGTGGCGCAGCGCGAGGCGCTCAACCAGGAATGGGTGAAGATGTTCCCGGACAAGGACTCGCGGCCGGCGCGCCACACCCTGCCGCTGGGGGCCGAGAGCGGCGCGCTCGTGACCTGCGACTTCACCGCGGTTCTGGGCTGAACATCCGGTCGATCGAGGGGGCATTTCCATGGATCTCGGCATCACAGGGCGCAAGGCGATCGTCTGCGCCTCCTCCAAGGGGCTGGGCAAGGCCTGCGCCACGGCGCTGGCGCGCGAGGGCTGCGCCGTGGTCATCAACGCGCGCGGCGCGGCGGGGCTCGACGAGGCGGCCGCTGAGATCGAGCGGGCGACCGGCGCGCGCGTCCGGCCGGTGGTCGCCGACATCAATACCGAGGCCGGCCGCGCCAGCCTGATCGCCGCCTGTCCCGAGGCCGACATCCTGGTCAACAACAATGCCGGGCCGCCGCCGGGCAAGCTCGCCGATTGGGACCATGCGGCGTGGCTGGGCGCGCTCGAGGCCAACATGCTGGCGCCGGCGCTGCTGATCCGCGCGCTGGTGCCGGGCATGCAGGCGCGGAAGTTCGGCCGCATCGTCAACATCACCTCGGCCATGGTGAAGTCGCCCGGGCCGGAGATGGGGCTCTCGACCGCGGCGCGCACCGCGCTCACCGCGCTGGCCAAGTCGGTGTCGCGCAGCTGCGCGCCGGACAACGTCACGATCAACAACCTGCTGCCCTACCGCATCGACACCGACCGGCAGCGTTTCTTCGCCCGGCGCCTGATGCAGCAGAAGGGCATCGGCATGGAGGAGGCGCGGGCGGAGATCGGCCGCGGCGTGGCCGCCGGGCGCATGGGCACGCCCGAGGAGTTCGCCGATGCCTGCGCCTTCCTGTGCAGCGCCCAGGCCGGCTTCATCTCCGGCCAGAACCTGCAGCTCGACGGCGGCAGCTATGCCGGGCTGATCTGACATGCTCGAGGCGAGCACGCTCGACGCCATCGCGCACGCCTATCACCAGGCGGAGAAGGAGCGCCGCCGCGTCCGGCCGCCGAGCGCGCAGTATCCCGGCTTCACGATCGAGGATGCCTACGAGGCGCAGCGCCGCTGGGTGGCGCTCAAGCTCGCCGAGGGACGCACCATCCGGGGCCACAAGATCGGCCTGACCTCGCGGGCGATGCAGAGCATGTCGGGGATCACCGAGCCGGATTACGGCGCGCTGCTCGACGACATGTTCTACGCCGACGGCGCCGACCTGCCGATCGGCCGGTTCATCGAGCCGCGGCTGGAATGCGAGCTCGCCTTCATCATCGGCCGGCCCCTGGCGGGCCCGAACTGCACCATCTTCGACGTGCTGAGCGCGACCGACTATGTCGTGCCGGCGGTCGAGATCGTCGATCTGCGCACGCTCAACGTCGATCCCGAGACGAAGGCGGCGCGCAAGGTGCAGGACAACATCGCCGACAACGCCGCCAATGCCGCGCTGGTGCTCGGCGGCCGGCCGGTCAGGCCGACCGATATCGACCTGCGCTGGGTGGCGGCGCTGTGCTATCGCAACGGCGTGATCGAGGAATCGGGGGTGGCGGCGGCGGTGATGAACCATCCCGCGAACGGGGTCGCCTGGCTCGCCAACAAGCTCTCGCCCCATCGGGTGAGGCTCGAGCCCGGGGAGGTCGTGCTCGGCGGCTCGTTCACGCGCACCGTCCCGGCGCGCGCCGGCGACATGTTCCATATCGACTACGGGCCGCTGGGCGCGATCACCTGTCGTTTCGCCTGAACGCGACGGGCTGCGCTCGCCAGCCGCTCGCGCGCTTCACGACCTCGTGACCGAAAGAATGTCGGCGATTGAAGCGACGCCGCCGGCTCTGTAGCGTTGTCCGCGGCCGAGCGAGGGCAAACCGCGCCGGCGAGGGGTCTGAAGAGGAATAGGATGAAGGGTTCCCGCATCCGGCGCGTGCGCGGATGGTGTCTGGCTTTGTGCCTGGTTCCGGCATCGGCGCCGGTTCCGGCGTGGGCGCAATCCTCGGTGGTCGACGAGGTGAAGGTCGGGGCGCTCGCCCACGACGTCGGTTTCCTCGGCGACAGCCTCGAAAGCGGCGCCGACATCGTGGGCGCAGTCCTGTTCAAATCGCCGGAATTCCTCAGTGCCATCGGCTCGCCGCGGCCGGTGCTCGGGCTCTCTCTCAATACGGCCGGCGATACCAGCTACGCCTATGCCGACCTTTCCTGGACGGCCAGGCTCTGGCGCTCGGCAGCGGAGCCGGCGGAGGGGCCCTATGTCATGGGCTCGCTCGGCGGCGCGGTGCATGACGGGCGCCTCGACACGCCGGGCGATGGGGAAAAGGCGCTGGGAACCCGGGCGCTTTTCCATCTCGCCGTCGCGCTCGGCTATCAGCTGACGCGGATCACCAGCGTCGAGGCCTATCTCTCGCACCTCTCCAACGCCGATCTGTCGTCGCACAACCCCGGACTCAACAATGCCGGCCTCAGAATGGGCTTCAACTTCTGAGCCGCGGCGGGACCGCTGGCAGGCCCGCCGCCGCCTGGCGCAGTCGGCAGTCGCTTCGGTGCCATTGGCGCCAGCCCTCGCGGTAGAGGCGGAGATCGTCGAGGAGCGCCGGATAGAAGCTGCCATCGGCCTTGCGCCGGCGGATGATCGCAATCTGGCGCGCGACCAGGGAGCGGTAGAACGCGGCTTCCCCGGCGGCGAAGAGTTGGGCGACGGCGTCGGCGGAACCCAGATGCGCCGCCAGGCGCAAGGTTTCCGGGATCGGCCCGTCATAACGCCGCTCGAGTTCGGCGATGCGCGCGAGAGTGTCGCGAGGCATTGAAGGACGCCCTCCGGCGAGCGTGGCCGCGAGCCCGGGACAGCCGCCTCGGCACGACGCTATCTATTCATATCGCATTGTAACCTGAAATTTGCAATGCAAATTGCATTGCAGCGCTCCCGCCTGTTCAGGGCTTGCGCGTCCACTCCACCGGGGCGGCCCATTCGACGCGCTCGTCGAGCATGGGTGGGGCGTTGAAGGAGATCAGGGTGAAGTGATCCCGCTTGGAGCCCGGGGTGAGCGTCTTGAGCAGCCGGCGCCCATCCTCGGTGCGCAGGACGCATTCGCGGTTCAGGTACTCCTGAGGCGGTCCGCCGTCTTTCCGGACGAAGATGATCTCGTTGTTGCGATAGGCGGGATAATTGGAGTCGCCCCGCACCTTGAAGGCGGTGTAATCGCCATATACGCCGGGAGGTAGATCGACCTCTTCGATCCCTCCCGGTCCGGTGCTGTCGTCAACCGGATAAATCACGGCGCCTGCCCCTACATACCCTGAAACGGGGATTCGCACATTTGACGCCGGAGAACCTTCGCCGGTCAAGAGCCACAGTGCGCTCACCTTGAAGGCGGTGGCATAGGCCTGGGCGCGCTCGACGCTGAAGCCGCGCGAGCCGTTCTCATGCGCGAGGTAGGTCGGGATCGTCCAGCCGAAGCGCCGCGCGGCGGCGGTGGCGTCGCCATAGCCGGCACGGATCCTGGCGATCTTCAGACGCTGCGCCTGTCCCCCATCCATGAATGCAGTATGCATAAGGTTACTATGCATTTGGTATTGCATTGAACTATGCAAAATGCATAATAAACCGATGGAACGATGCTCATCCTCTCGCGACGCTCCCGGATCCGCAGCGCGCCGGCGCAGGGCGGGGAGGGCGGGCCGATGAGGTGCAGCCCCGGCCTTCTTGCCACCGTGGAGGCGGCGCTGCCGCCGCCGGATCGCGCCGGCATCGCGGCCTCGCAGGTCCATGGGCGGGTGCCCGGCGCGTGGAACCGGACCACCATCCGGCATGCGCTGCGCGCGCTCGTGCAGAGCGGGCGCGCGAGCTTCACCGGCGTCGATCGTCACCGGAAATATCGCCTCGCCGGCGCCGCCCCGCCCGGCGCCGCGGATGGTGCGCCGGCGTGCGATGCGGTCGACGCCGCGGCGGCGAGCCCGCCGGCGTTTCGACCCGAGCGCGGCAGGTGGCGCGACTATGCGCTGCGCGGCGACGGCAGCGTCCGGCCTCCCGATGAAGCCGCCGTGGCGGCGCTGATGCGGCGTCACGGGGTCCGCTACGCCGATGCGAGCGCCGCCGATCTCCGGCACGAAGAGCGCCTTCCCGGCTGGTCCCGGCGCAAGCCCACGAGCGCGGAACTGACGCGCGCCGTGTTCGGCGATCCCGTGCCGGGCCGCCGCGGACCCGGCCGAGCGCGGCCGTCGAGCGAGAGGAGCAGGCCATGAGCAGAGACGGTCCGGGCGCGGCGCGCGCCGCACTCGATCTCGCCGAGCGGCGCCGGCGCGCGCGGCTGCGCGCCGCCGAGCAGGATCATTTCGAGCGCACGCGCCACAGCCTGGTGTTCGACGGCCGCGAGCTCGGCCATGTCAAGCCGACGGCGCAGACGCAGGCGAAGTTGCGCGCCGATCCGCTCGTGCGCCTGGTCGCCAACGAGACGCTGAGCCGCGAGCAGGGCCGCGCCGCCGTCGAAATCCGCCAGGTCTACGAACGCGTCGCGGCGGGGC
>DAHUYF010000164.1 GCA_027315365.1 Rhodospirillales bacterium
TACCCCGCCGGCGCCAGCGCCACGGCGGCCTCGGTGGTCAGCAGCAGGAAGGTGAAGCTCTCCTGCAGATAGAGGCGGACGGCGGCGTCGCTGTGGCCGAGATAGCCGATCGAGACGTCCTGCCCGAGATGCAGGGCGAAATCGCCGCCGCGGGTGCTGAGGACGAAGCCCCCGGCGATCGCCGGCGCCCAGATGATCTCCTCGCCGGCGAGCTGCTTGATGTGCTGCATCACCGGGTAGCCGTGATCGCCGGCGCCGCTCACCGCGGTGTAGGCCTCGGCGCCCAGCGCCACCGCATAGGGGCCGTCGACGCCGGCCATGCGCAGTTCCTTCAGCGCCTCGGCGATGACGCCGGGATATGCCCGGATATCGGCAGGCAGCGTCAGCCGGGAATTGCTCGTGCCCTGGCGGATGCCCTGGATGCCGGCGGCGGCGTAGCCCTCGAAGACGGCGCGATCCTCGGCAAAGGCGAGGCGCTGTGCCGCGTCCTTGAGCGGCTGCCAGTCGCTGTCATCGGCGCCGCGCTCGACATCGTCGATCGCCTGGCGGTCGAGCTGGAAGGGCACGCGCAGCTCGACCAGCGCCCTGGCCTCGCGCTGATGCGCCGTGATGCCGTCGCCCGGCGCCTCGAGCCGGCGCTGATGGCCGGTGGCGACGGCGGCGAGCGCCGCGCCGCCGGGATCGCGCACATCGACCACGCGCCGCGCCGCGAGGTGGCGCTTCAGCGTGCGCGCCGCCTCCTCTTCCATCTGGGCCCAGGCCGCCTCGGAGATCGGGGCAAGGTCGCGGTGCAGGTTATTCATGGGCGGGGGTCTCCCTTGAGCGAGCCGATGCGGAGCGAGCCGTCGCGCGCCGGCGGCATCGGGGTGGGCGCAGCCTCCGGCGCCTCGGGCGCGAGGCTTTCGAGGAAGCTGAGCGAGGGTGCGAAGAACAGGCCGCCGGTGACCGCGCGGCTGAAATCGAGCAGCCGGTCGTAATTGCCCGGCGGCCGGCCGACGAACATGTTCTCCAGCATCTGCTCGATGATCCGCGGCGAGCGGGCATAGCCCATGAAATAGGTGCCGAACTCGCCCTTGGAGGGGCTGCCGAACGGCATATTGTCGCGCAGGATCTGCATCTCCTGGCCGTTCTCGACGATGACGGTCAGCGCGTTGTGCGCCGAACTCGGCTTGGTCGCGTCGTCCAGCTCGATGTCGGAAAGCTTGGTGCGCCCGATGATGCGCTCCTGCGCCTCGGTCGGCAGCGCGTTCCACGCCGCGAGGTCGTGGAGGTATTTCTGGGTGACGGCGTAGCTGCCGCCGGCGAAAGCGGCGTCCTCGGCGCCGACCAGCGCGGCCTCGCGCGCCGCGGCGCCGGCGGGATTCTCGGTGCCGTCGACGAAGCCGAGGAGATCGCGGTCCTCGAAATAGCGGAAGCCCTGCACCTCGTCGACGCAGGCGATCGCCGGGCCGAGCCGGGTCACGATCTGCGTCGCCAGCTCGAAGCAGAGATCCATGCGCTCGGCGCGGATGTGGAACAGCAGGTCGCCGGCGGTGGCGACGGCGTGGCGCGATCCCGCCCGGATCTCGCGGAAGGGGTGCAGCTCCGCCGGCCGCTTCGGGCCGAACAGCCGGTCCCAGGCGTCGGAGCCGACGCCCATGACGCAGGAGAGGCGGCCGTCGAGGTCGCGGAACCCGACCGCCCGCACCAGCCCCGCGATGTCGCCGCAGAACGCGCGCACCGCGGCGCGGCTGTCGCTGCCGGGGTTCACCGTCGCCACCAGGAAGATCGCCGCCCGCGTCAGCGGCGCGACCACCGGCTGCGACTCGACCGCTCCGGCGGCGTTCATCGCGCTCCCCGCCGCAAAAGCCAGTTCCGCACGGACGGCATCCGCCGGTCCCCTTCGTGTCCCAGGTGCTCGCGGGCGGCGATTATGGCGGCGGCGCCGGCCGAGTCAAAGGCGGGCGTGGCGGATTTCCAAGGGCGCGCGGCGCCGCGGCGGATGGTTCCGGCCGGCCTTTCGTCAAGCCCGCCGCTTGCCGGCCAGCCCTGCGCCGCCGGCAGGGGCGCCGCCTTGACGCTCGTTTCGGCCATCCCCTAATGTCCGTCGCGGCCCGCTTCAGGAGAGCCTCATGAGCACGCCCACCAAGGTCACCGACGCCTCTTTCGACGCCGACGTGCTGCGCGCCCCCGGGCCGGTGCTGGTCGATTTCTGGGCGGAGTGGTGCGGCCCGTGCAAGATGATCGCGCCCTTCCTCGAGCAGCTGGCCGGCGACATGCAGGGCAAGGTCACCGTGGCCAAGATCAACATCGACGAGAACCCGCAGACGCCGATGAAATACGGCGTGCGCGGCATCCCGACGCTGATCCTGTTCAAGAACGGCCAGGTGGCGGCCACCAAGATCGGCGCGCTGCAGAAGAGCAAGCTGGTCGAATGGGTCGAATCCGTCCTCTGAGGCCGTAGGCGGGTCGACGCAGCGCGCTCGCCGGGCGGCCGGCGGCCGCGGCGAAGTATCTCGCGGAAAACACCGGATTCAGTCGAGAGGTTGCGAGTCGTTCTCCGCCAGCACGCGGCCGGCGAGGTAGAGCGAGCCGCAGATCAGCACGCGTCCCGGCGCGCCGGCGGCGCAGGCCTGGCGCAGCGCCGCGGCGATGTCCTCGGCGGGCGCCGCGGCGAGGCCGAGCGCGCGCGCCGCCGCCACCGCCG
>DAHUYF010000175.1 GCA_027315365.1 Rhodospirillales bacterium
CAGGCCGTCGCATCGCAAGTTCATCGAAGAGATCCCTGAGGAGGAACGGTCGTCAGTAGCCAAGCGCCTCAAGGACGCGGCGGACTTCCTCGCAAAGTTGTCCTCGAAGCTGGAGCAAAATGCCGTTCTGCCAGACGACCGACCGGCGCGCGTCAATCGGCCGATCCGAATGACCCCTAACATCAGACCTCCTGACATAGCCGATTTTGGCGATTGGAATCACGGGGTTTTTGTGCGCGGAGGTGCGGACCAATACCTGTCCGCTTTTTTGATTTTCGAGGCATAACCGCCTGAAGAAGCGCGGCTTTCGCGAGAGCCGTTGCGGACCCAAACTTGTCCGCTTCAGCTTGCGGGCATGAGCGCCCAACAAGCCTTGCCGCTGCCGTTGCCGGCAGCATCGAATACGGTTGTGATCAATGCGCGCTGCAGCTTGCGGATCGAAGGGGATCAGCGTGTGATCGTGGTCGCCGGACTGCCCGTGCATCACTATCGCGCTGACGACGCGGTCGCCGAATCCTATGCGATGGTGTTCTTGGTGGAGTCGGGCTTTGCCGAGCAAATAGACGTGGCGCGGGCGTTTGCCCGATCGGCGCGCAGTGTGCGGCGTTACCAAAGATGCTACGCGCAGGGTGGGATGGCGGCGTTGGGTCGCGCCGAGGGCTGGCGCCGAGGTCGCCGGCGAATATCCAGCAAGCGTCTGCACAGCATCGAGGTGCTCAAGAGCCAGGGGCTGAGCAACCGGGCGATCGGGCACCGGCTGGGCGTGAGCGAGAAGGCCATCCGCAAGGTGATTGGGCCTTCGCCGGCCGCCGACGGCTGGCAACTCGCGCTGGCTGGGATCACGCCTGCGACGGCCGGCGAGCCGCCGGCTCCGCCCGCAACGTCGATTGGCGACGCTGTGGCTGACGTCACGCCATCGGCGCAGGATCAGGTCGAGGCCTGCGATCCGTTTGCCGCGCCTGATGACGCTGAACCCCTACCGATGAGCCTCGACCGCGACGCGAGCGATCGGACCTTCGATCGGCAACTCGCCTATCTGGGGCTGCTTGACGATGCGGCACCGCTCTTTCGTGAGGGATCTTCGGTCCCCGCTGTTGGCGTTTTGCTGGCTCTTCCGTGCTTGGTCGAGAGCGGACTGCTCCGGCTCAGCCGCAAGCTCTACGGTGAGATCGGTCCGGCATTCTATGGCCTGCGCACGACGTTGCTGACGCTGCTGTTCATGGCGCTGCTGCGGGTCAAGCGGCCCGAGCAGCTGAAGGAACGAGACCCAGCCGCGTTCGGCAGACTGCTCGGCCTCGACCGCGCGCCGGAAGTGAAGACGCTGCGGCGTCGGCTCACCCGCCTGGCGGCGCATCATTGCGCCGAGCAGCTTGGCGCGGAGCTGGCGCGCCTGCGCGTCGATCAGCGCGGACATCTCATGGGGTTTCTGTATATTGACGGTCACGTTCGCGCCTACCACGGCCAACGCTCCATCGCATCAAGGGCCTATGTGGCGCGCCGTCATTTGGCCATGCCCGCCAGCACCGACTACTGGATCAACGATCGCTCCGGCGAACCTTTGTTCGTGGTGACGGGGGAGGTCAATGCGGCGTTGACGAAGGCCTTGCCGCGGCTGCTTCGCGAGGTGCGGAATGTGGTCGGCGAACGACGGATGACGATCGTCTTCGACCGCGGCGGCTGGAGCCCGAAATTGTTTGGCACGATGCTTAAGGACGGCTTCGACTTGCTGACCTATCGCGTCGGCCGGTGCCGTCGTATCAATGAGCGGCGGTTTATCCGACGTCGTGCCGAGTTCGACGGGCACTGGGTGGATTATCTGCTGCACGAACAGCCGGTGCGCTTTCTCAAGGGCAAGCTGCGCTTACGGCAGATCACACGCTTGTGCGACAACGGTCATCAGACGCAGGTGATCACCAGTCGATGGGACCTCCGCGACATCGAGGTCGCCTACCGCATGTTCGAGCGCTGGCGGCAGGAGAACTTCTTCAAGTACATGCGAGAAGAGTTTCTGCTCGATGCGCTTATCGATTACCAGATCGAGCCGGAGGACCCGACCCGCACGATCCCCAATCCCGAGCGCCGCAGCTTGGATAAGGAGATCAAAGCGGCGCGTGCCGATCTCGGCAGCCGCGAACGTGAATACGGCGCCGCCGCGGCGAACACCGAACAGCGCCGCCCGACCATGCGTGGCTTCAAGATCGCGCACCGCAAACTCGGTAAGCAGCTGCAGGCCGCCCGCCTCCGTGTGGCGCGGTTGCTGGAGCAGCGCCGCGAGCTTCCCAAGCGCATCGAAATCCGCGACCTCAGCGAGCCGGCCGTGGTCAAGCTCGCCACCGAACGCAAGCACCTGACCGACATTATCAAGATGATTGCCTATCAGGCTGAAAGCGACCTGCTCGCATTGCTGCGGCCTCACTACGCCCGCGCCGATCAGGAGGGACGAACCTTGCTGCATGAGCTGTTCGCTACCGCCGGCGATATCCGCATCACCGACGGCGAGTTGCACATCACCTTGGATCCGCTTAGCTCGCCGCATCGAACGCATGCCGCCCAGGCCCTCTGCCAAGCCCTCGATCAAACGGCGACGGTCTTCCCTGGCTCTCGCCTGCGCATCCGCTTCGCGGTGCGCCCGCCACCACGCATCGGGCTGGCCTTCCCCGGGTCGCCGGCCGGGCGCCATGCCGCCGCTGCTGCCACGCCCTCCTGAGCAGTGTCAAAACCGGACATTTTTGCGACACCCTATGTCAGGAGGTCTGAACTTGCGTCATGCTGTGCGAACCGTCCAGGGATGAGTGATTCGAGGTGTTGGAAGGGGGAAG
>DAHUYF010000186.1 GCA_027315365.1 Rhodospirillales bacterium
GAAGGCGACGGAGGACATCGCGGCGCAGATCGGCTCGATCCAGTCGGTGACCGGCGAGGCGGTGACGGCGATCCAGGGGATCGGCGGCACGATCGGTCAGATCAGCGAGATCTCGACGGCGATCGCCAGTGCGGTGGAGGAACAGGGGGCGGCGACGCAGGAGATCGCGCGCAACACCCAGGAGGCGGCGCGGGGGACGGAGCAGGTTTCGGCCAACATCGCGGGGGTCAACCGCGCGGCCGGCGAGACCGGCGCCGCGGCGAGCCAGGTGCTGTCCTCGGCCGAGCAGCTTGGCCGCCAGTCCGAGACGCTGCGCGCCGAGGTCAGCCGCTTCCTCGAGAAGATCCGCGCCGCCTGAGGGCGGCATTACGGCCTGGTCCCGCTGTTCGATAGATCGGCGCGGCCCCCTTCGGCCGTCGCATGCGTCGGTATTCGGCGCATGATTAGCCAGTTATTCAGACATGCCGGGCTAACGTTCCGATGATAGAGAGCGGGGAAGGTTCTGCGCGTACCCCGCGAAGACCGGGCGGCGCCTCGCTGCTGCCGAACCGGTGAATGTCGTCATTCCGGAACGGGACCACGTCCATGAAGAAGCTGTTGAGCAAGTTCGGCGTCGCCTACCAGATCGGTCTGGTCGGCGGCCTCGGCGTGGTCGGCCTCGTGCTGGTCGGACTGTTGTATTATGGCGGGACGGTCGAAGTTGCCGCGTCGAACCGCGCGCTCGAACGGACGAACGCCGGCCTTGCGCTCCTCGACCAGGTCAAGATCGACCTGCTCGAGGCGCGACGGAGCGAGAAGGATTACCTGCTGCGGCGGAACGAAGAGTTCGCCAAGAAGCAGGCGGAGGCGCTGGCGCGATTTCGTCGCGACAGCAAGGCTCTCGGCGCGCTCGTGGACGCCCGGGATCGCGCGCTGATCGAGAAGGTTGGCGCCGCCATGGCGGAGTATGAAACGCAGTTCGGCGTGGTCGTCGCCGATACGGCCAAGGTCGGCATCGACGAGAACAGCGGGCTGCAAGGCACGCTGCGCGACTCGGTGCATGGCATCGAGCACACCATCGACGACGACAAGGACGCTCGTCTCGACGCGGCGATGCTGATGATGCGCCGCCACGAGAAGGATTTTTTCGCCCGGCTCGAGCGCAAATACCTCGAGCAGATGACGGCGGCGGCGGTTCGCTTCGGCGAATTGCTGGCTCAGTCCCCGCTGCCTGCGGCGCAAAAGGCGGATATCACGGCCAAGCTCGTCGCCTACCAGCACGACTTCAAAGCCGCGGCAGAGGCGAGCCTCGGTCGCGTCGATGCCATTCTCGCCCTGTCGAAGCTTTATGCCGGCGCCCAACCGCTGATCGACGACATGGACAGGACCGTTCATGAAACGGCGACGACGGAAAAGGCCGCTGCCGCAGCGGCTGCGGCGCAGACCACCCGCATGATCGCGGCAGGGATCGCGTTCATCGCGATCGTCGTCGCGGTGCTTGCCTGGTTCATCGGGCGCGGCGTGTCGCGGCCGCTGACCGGCATGGCCGGGCTGATGAATCGGCTGGCCGAGGGCGATCTTGCCATCGCAGTCGCCGATGCCGATCGCGGCGACGAGGTCGGCACGCTGGCGCGCGCGCTGCTGGTCTTCAAGGAGAACGCGCTCAAGGCACGGGCGCTCGAGGCGGAGCAGCGCGCGGAGCAGACGCGCAAGGAGCGACGGCAGCAGGCAATCGAATCCTATATCGACGCCTTCGATAACTCGGTACGCGACGCGCTCAAGACTCTCGCCTCGGCGGCGACCGAGCTGCGCGCCACCGCCGAGAGCATGTCGGCCACGGCCGAGGAGATGGAGCGCCAGGCGAGCGCGGTTTCCGTCGCTTCGGAGGAAACCTCGGCCAATGTGCAGACGGTGGCGGCGTCGTCGGAAGAGATGTCGAGCTCGATCGGCGAGATCAGCCGGCAGGTATCGCAGGCCTCGGGAATAGCGCGCCAAGCGGTCGACCAGGCGCAGCAGACGAACGGCACGGTGAACACGCTGGCGGATTCGGCGCAGAAGATCGGGCAGGTGGTGCAGCTGATCCAGGACATCGCCAGCCAGACCAACCTCTTGGCGCTCAACGCGACGATCGAGGCGGCGCGTGCCGGCGATGCCGG
>DAHUYF010000195.1 GCA_027315365.1 Rhodospirillales bacterium
CAGCACTTTTCTGATGTTGTTCGCGTTCATCTTAGCCTCGGTCTCGAATTATGGGCGCCTGTTCAGCCAGCGGCGCGCAAGGCGGGCGCTGCGATGCTGAAGCCGGCGGCCTGAGCATCGCGATGGAACATCTCTACCGTCTCCAACGAATACGCGTCGAGATCCTTGCCCACAAGCGACAACTTGCCCAGCACGTCGTGCGTCACGGTAATGATATGGCAGCCGATCTCGTCGGCCTGGAAGACGTTGAGAAGTTCGCGCGGGCTCGCCCAGATAAGTTCCGCCTTCCGCCTGGCCTCGAGAATTCGCACCGCCTCTGCCATGAGCGGGACTGGATCGCGACCGGTATCCGCAATTCGACCGGCGAATACCGATACGATCGCCGGCGTTCCCGGCGCCAGGCATTTCGTAATGGCGCTCACCTGATCGAGCGTCATGACGGCGGTCACATTGACCACAATACCGGCATGAGACAGACGCTCTATCAGCGGCCCACAGAACATGCCCTTGGTGTTGGTGACCGGGATCTTGACGTTGACGTTGCGACCCCAGCTCGCGATTTCGCGGGCCTGCGCCTCCATTTCGCCGAACTCATCGGCGAATACTTCGAAAGAGACCGGTCGGTCGGGCACAGCTTGCAACACTTCGCGAGCAAACTCGCCATAGTCCCTGATGCCAGCCTTGCGCATCAGCGTCGGGTTGGTGGTAAATCCTTTTATCAGGCTATTCCCGTGCAGCTTGACAATGCCGGGCAGGTCGGCCCCGTCGGCGAATATCTTGATCCGAAGATCCGCCACGCTTCGCATTCTTCACCCCCCTAGACGCGCTCTAACCCGCTAATTCGCTCACATTCAAAATGATTTGACATGCTTCGACAAGTGACATTACGGAAAAATCCGGCTCCGCGCGACGCTCATTGTGACCCGACTCTATCAGCAGCGTACGGCAGCCAGCGGCACGCCCTGCCTCAACATCTCTCCAGCGGTCGCCGATCATGAAGCTGCGGGCGAGATCGATATTCCAGTCGCGGGTCGCTTCGAGCAGCATGCCCGGTTTGGGCTTGCGGCAACTGCATCCGTCAGCATCGACATGATAGCAAACACGAATGTCATCGAGTATCAGCTCAGACATCAACACTCGGTTGATCGCTTCAACCGTCTCACGTCGCTGCTTGCCGGTCGCGACATCGGGCTGGTTCGTCACAACAATAGTGCGGTAACCGGAGCGGCGAAGCGCACCGATGGCCGCCACCGCGCCTGGCACGATCTTAAGCTCCGCAAGCGAATCCGGTGGATAAGGTTTCCCGTCGCGGACGGTCGCGACATTGATCGTCCCGTCACGATCGAGGAACACCGCCGGCGTGCCATTCATTTTCTCGCGAGGCCTTCCCACTTCGCTTCCTGAATTGCGAGACTGGGGTGAGAGACGAGGCAATGCCACACGACCGCTTGAAACGCCTCGGTATGTGGCGTGACCGTCTTGGGATCGATGGTGGGGACGATGACCACTTCATCCCCCACTTTCTTCGTATAGCCGCCGTCGCGTCCGACGACACCGTAGACTTTGAGCCGGCGCGCCTTGGCCTCCTCCAGGCCACGCACGATGTTGGCGCTCACATTGCGTTCGGCATCGCCCCCGCCGACCGAAAACACCAACACGGCGTCCTTCTCATTCGCACGACTGGTGCGAAGCCAGGCCGCGAAAACCGTGTCCCAGCCGTCATCATTGGTTCGCGCCGTAAGTTCCGAGACGTTGTCGACGGGCGTGTAGGTCTCGATCCCGCATAGCTTGCGGAAATCATTCACGGCGTGGCTGCAATTAGCAGCACTGCCGCCTACGCCGAGAATGAAGAGGCGGCCGCCTCGCTCGCGGAGCTCCGCGAGTCCCGATGCGATCCGCTCAACGGCGCCTTGGTCGATCGCAGCCGCGATCTCGGCCGCCTGCTTGAAATAGGCACTCGCGTAGCTCATGACCCCTCGCCGCCGGCACCGGCTGAGTGCGATGCTCCCAGGGACCTGGCGCAAGCTTCCTAACAACTTCTTCACGCTTATGAGGCACGGCCGTTAGGTTGTAAAGTTGTTTCTCGGGACCTTGCCGGAGCGAATCGGCGATGGAATCCCGCCCCGGTTTGCGGCCCACCGGCCTCGCACGGTTTGCGCTCCCGCTGCCGTTCGCAGCTTCCGTCGCGCCGGGCAGCGATCCGGCTGGCTTGAAAATTCATTTCGCCTGCGTCACCCTCAAGGTGAGTCTAAGCCATCATGCTTTCCCTAGGGGGTTTGGGGCAGTCCCAGCCACAAAAGGCGGCCTGCATCATTCGAAAATGGGGTCGTCGCAAGATCAGTCACTCAATGCCGAAGGAAGGCGCACCGGTCAGGCGCTGTTGGCGGTCTATGACTTGTCCGCCGCGCCGGTCAGCTTTGACTGTGCCTTCTTCTTGGCGCTCGCCGACCTTCATCGGCGGCGGCTTGGATTGGCGTCGATGCATGTTCTTTTTGTGCCCGCGCCGGGAGAAGGGTTCTGGGACCACGAGGCACTGGACATCGACGACAGGCGCTGGCGCATCCGCAATTTATTGACGCCGCTCTGTTGGCTTTGGCCGTCGTGTCGTGGCGTGACCGTTCTGCCGAAGCGCGAGGATGCGCGGCCTTGGCTGCGGGACGCCGACCGAGCCGTTTTTCCCGTCGGTTACCGCTTGGCGCGTCCGGTCCCGGATACTTTCATGTGGACCGGCATCGCCGCGGAACATGCCTGCGGCGAAATGCCGCCAACCTGGCAAGCCCCTCCCTCCGCGCGCGCCTTGGTCCGGCGATGGCTTAGCACCCACGCGCTCGGGCGTCGCGTGGTCGTCATCACCCTGCGCGAGGCCGGCTATTACTCCGAGATCAACAGCAATATCGACGCCTGGGCGGCGTTCGCCCGCTCGCTCGATCCGCAGCTTTATCTGTCTGTCATCGTGCGCGACACGACCGCGAGCTTTGGTCCACTGCCGCCGGCGCTGCAGGGCCTGCTGATCTTCCCCGAGGCATCGCTCAACGTCGAGATTCGCGCCGCACTCTATGAAGAGTGCTTCCTCGGCATGTCCGTCGGCAACGGCCCGATGAATCTCCAATGGCTCAACCCGCAATGCCGCTTCATCATTTTTCGGCTGCTGATTGAAGAGAATTTTCGCTCCCGGCCGACGCCCCTTCGGTCCATGGGGCTCGAGATCGGCGGGCAGCTCTCCACCGGCTCACCTTTCCACCGCCTCGTCTGGGAGGACGACCGCTCCGACGTAATCAAGCGAGAATTTGACCGCATGGTCGCCGAGATCGACCATCAGGCGCCAACGACGAGCGAACCCCTACCAGGAATCGCAAGAGAGCCGGCTCTTCGTCTGGCGCGGCGTCTTCGCGAGACGCACCGTATGGCCGCGGCTCGCCGCATCTACCGTCACCTGCTGGCAACCCGACAGAATCGCGCCGCCGCGCATTATGGCCTCAGTATGCTCTATCTGGCGACGCCGCATCGATTCCGCTATTGGCGCTATCTCAAAAGCCTTTACCATTATGTGCGCGGTCGACTGCTCGGATCGGGTTTTCGTCAACCCGGTGTCGACGAGGCGTTGGAAACCGCCGAAGCACGGCAGCGCTGGCGTAATATCGGAGCAGCGGAGAGGATCTACCGTGCCATCCTTTCCCAGGATGGAATGCAAGCGACCGCGCTGCATCGGCTCGGCGTCATCGCGCTGCGCCGGGGCGCGACCGACGAGGCGATCAACCTCCTCAATCGCGCTGTCACCAGCGACCCCTTCACTGCAGATGCGTACTACCATCTCGCCGAAGCCCTGATCGTGGCAGGCCGCCCGCAAGACGCAGCTCGCCACTATCGCTTGGCGCTCAACCAGGACCCTTCTCACATCTTGGCCCGCGCGCGTCTTGACGCCATGGCCGCGAGCGCAGAGCAGAAGGACGCCGTCGCATGAAATTCCTCAAGCGCAGCCAGCGCTCCGCGCCCCGCGTCAGCCTCATCCTGCTCGACTGGAGCGTGCGCGAAAGCTTTCACCTGCTCCACTACCTGCGCCAGCAGACGGTGCCGCGCGACGCGTTCGAGGTGATCATCATCGAGTATTACGACCGGGACTCCGCGGCGCTGCGGCCCTTCGCCGACGAGGTCGACACCTGGCTGCTGCTCGAGATGCCGCGCGACTGCCTCTATCACAAGCACCTGATGTACAACGCCGGCATCGTGCTCGCGCGCGGCGACATCCTGATGATCGGCGATTCCGACGCGATGGTCCGCCCGGGCTTCATCGCGGCGATCCTGGAGGCGTTCGAGCGCGACCC
>DAHUYF010000026.1 GCA_027315365.1 Rhodospirillales bacterium
CCCGCAGGCCAGCGTGACGCGCATCCAGTGGGTCGTCGATTACGCCAAGCCCGGTGAGGGCGAGCGCCTGCCGGAATTCGATCTCGTCTTCAACGCCTCGGGCGATCCCGACATGGCGGGGCCGCTCTTGCCGGAAGTGGAAGGATTCCTCGCGCATCTCAAGAAGCCGCTGCTCAACCCGCCGGCGGCGGTGGCGCCCACGCAGCGCCATCTCCTGCCGGATCTGCTCGGCGGCATCGCCGATGTCGTGGTGCCGCCGGTGGTGCGGGTCGCCCGCGCCGAGCTCCGCGATTCCCGGCAGGCCCGGCGTGTGGGATTTCCGCTGATCCTGCGCCCGGCCGGCGCCCATGGCGGGCGCGGCGTGAGCCTGATCGGGAGTCCGGAGGGGCTCGCCGCCGCGCCGCTCGGCGAGGCCGACGCGTTCTACCTCACCGCCTGGCGCGACTATCGCTCGCCGGACCGGTATTTTCGCAAATACCGCATGATCTTTGTCGACCGCGAACCCTATCCCTATCATCTCGCGATCTCGCAGCACTGGCTGGTGCATTATTTCTCCGCCGACATGCTGCATCCCGCCTGGAAGCGGGCAGAGGAGGCGCGCTTCCTCGACGATCCCGCGGCCGCGCTCGGGCGCAAGGCGATGACGGCGCTGGAAGTCATCGGCCGCCGCCTCGATCTCGATTTCTGCGGCATCGATTTCGCGCTCGACCCCGAAGGCGACGTGCTGGTGTTCGAGGCCAATGCGACGATGCTGGTGCATCTCAAGGACGATGCCGAGGCGTTTCCTTACAAGCATCGGCAGGTGCCGAGGATATTCGACGCCTTCGCCGCGATGATTGCGCGCCGGCTCGCCGGTCAGACGCGCTGAAACAGCCAGACGCCGTCCTTGCGCTCGCGCCGCGCGAGATCGCCCGATGCCACCGCGCGGGCGAGATGGGCCATGGTCTCGCCGATGGCGAAGCCGAGTTGCTGGCGGTCGAGCGGGCGGCGGAACAGCAGCGGCACGATCTCGGCGCCGGTGCGCGGCTCGGCGCAGGCGGTGACGATCTCGCCAAGCCGCGCCGCATGCATCGCGCGCAGCTCGGCCGTGCGCGCATGGAGCCCGTAGAACGGCAGATTGTGCGACGGCAGCACGAAGGTCGCGGCCGGCAGAGTGCGCTCCAGCCGCTCGAGCGAGACGATGAAGCTGCCGAGCGGGTCCGGGTCGTCGCCGCGCGGCCAGAGGCTGATATTGGGCGAGATCTTCGGCAGCACCTGGTCGCCGGCGATCAGCACATCGAGTGCCGGGCAATGGAGGCAGGCGTGCTCCGGCGCATGGCCGCGGCCGACGATCACCCGCCAGCGGTTGCGGCCGATCTCGATCTCGCCGCCGTCCTCGATGCGGCGATAGCGCTCCGGCACCGGCGCCACCAAGGTGCGATAGCTGCGTGGCCGGCTGGTCCTGACCAGCTCCTCGACATCGCCGTAGCCGATCCGGCGGTAGAAATCGACGAGCTCGGCCTCGAAGGTCCCGAGCGGATCGGCGATGGCCTGGCGCGCCTGCCGCCATTCGCCCGCGGTGGTCCAGAGCTCGATGCCGAGACGCTCGGTGAGCCAGCCGGCGAGGCCCATATGGTCGGGATGGTAATGGGTGCAGATGAGCCGCGTCACCGGCCGGCCGTCGACGCCGTCGGCCAGCACGCGCCGCCACAGCGCC
>DAHUYF010000018.1 GCA_027315365.1 Rhodospirillales bacterium
GCGGCAAGGCCGGTGCGGTCATTGAACAGCCGCCGGTTGCGGCAGTTGGCCGCGTTCCAAGCGGGGTCGGCGCCTTGCGGCTTGGAGAATTTGAGATTGTGCGTCGGCAGATAGCCGTTGTCGTCGACCGCGGCGCAGAAAACGACGCGCGGGTCGAGTGCAAGCAGCGGCTCCTGGATCGCCGGCAGCACTTGGTCGGCGAACAGGGTGAAACGCGCGATCAGCTGCTGCGGGTTGGTGTCCGGCACCGGCCGGTAGTCGCGATCGAAAAGGTCGGCAACGGCGATCTCGCCCCGCGCGGTTGCCGCCTCGAACAATACGCCGATGCGGCGGGCGGCATCGCGCACCGCCTCGATGAAGGGCGTGTCGGCGATCGCCACGCCGCTCGAGGCGGTGAGGCCGATCAGCGCCTCGCTCACCGACAGCAGGTTGTGAATCCGTCCCTTCGCCGCGTCGAGGTTGCGGCTCGACGCGACCACGTCGTTGGCCATGTCGTCGACATGCGTCACCAGCGAGGCGCAGCTTGCACCGATCGCCTGTGCGGTATCGGCGATGCGATCGGCTTCGCCGCCGAGTTCGGCGATGGCGCGGCCGGCAGCGTCGATGACGGCGCCGATCGCGGTCGTGCCGGATCGCACGGTTTGCGCCCGTTCCACATTGGCGGCGCCGTCGGCGATGAGGCGATCGGCCTGCTGCGTGAGCGCCGCCAACGTCGCGGCGATCTCCTGGGTCGCCTGCCGCGTCTGGCCCGCGAGCGCCTTCACCTCGCTCGCGACGACGGCGAAGCCGCGGCCCGCCTCGCCGGCGCGGGCCGCTTCGATCGTCGCGTTGAGCGCGAGCAGGTTGGTCTGGCCGGCGATCGCAGCGATCTGGTCGGCGACCTTGCCGACGTCGCTCAGCGTCCGGCGCAAGGTTTCGATCTGCGTCGCGAAGCCCGTGACGCCTTCGACCAGCCCGTGAATGCCGGTAAGCGAGGTCTCGACCGTGCTGCGCGAAGCCGCCACGTCGCCGCTGGCGCGGCCTGCTACGTCGCGCGCATGCTGCGCCGCGGCGGCGATTCGCCCGGTGCCGGTATTGGTCTCGGCGGTCTTGCCGCGCAACTCCTCCGACAGCTCCGCCTGGCGCTTGACGCGCGCCGCGGTGCCATCGACGTCGCCGGCAATGTCGCAGATCTCCATGCCGAGCTTGCCGGCTTGATCGGCGATCTGGCTCAGGATGCTGTTTGCGTCCACTTCGGAACCCATCACGCAGGACCCCCTCGGCCCCTTCAGCGGACCAGACGGGCCGTCGCAAGCCAGACTTTGTCCGGTCTTGACTAAAAAATCCTTTATCGCGCCGCCCGTTCGCACCGTCGGGACCGGCTTGTGGCATCGCCCGCGCGTCAGTCGACGCCGACCGCCGCGCCCAGCGTCTCGCCGATGGCGCGGTTCAGTACGAGATCGGCGATGGCGTCGAGGCCGGTGGGGTCGCGGTTGATGATGACCAGCGCGGCGCCGTTGCGGCTGGCCAGTTCCGGGAACCCGGCGGCGGGATAGACCACCAGCGAGGAGCCGGCGACGATGAAGAGATCGGCGGCCAGCGTCTCGCGCTCGGCGCGCCGCATCGCCTCTTGCGGCATGGGCTGGCCGAAGGAGATAGTCGCGGTCTTGACCAGGCCGCCGCAGGCCTCGCAGCAGGGCGGCCGCTCATCCTGCTCGAAGGCGAGCCGCAGCGCCGCGATCTCGTAGCGCCGGCGGCAGTCGAGGCAGTGCGCGTAGGTCGTGTTGCCGTGCAGCTCGATGACGCGTTCTTCCGGCACGCCGGATTCCTGGTGCAGCCCGTCGATGTTCTGGGTGATCACCGAGGACGCCTTGCCGCTGCGCACCAGCGCCGCGACGGCGCGATGGCCGCGATTGGGCCGCGCCGCGCGGATGGTCGGATCGGTGGCGAATTTACGCCGCCACGCCTCGCGCCGCGCCGCCTCGGATTGCATGAAGTCGCCGAAATCGATCGGCCGGTACCGTGTCCAGAGTCCGCCGGGGCTGCGGAAATCGGGAATGCCGGACTCGGTGCTGATGCCGGCGCCGGTGAACAGCACCACCCGCCGCGCCTCCCGCAGCAGGCGCTCCAGCGCGGCGATGTCGCGATCGGCGGCCATGGCGACAAATGTGGCAAAGCCGGACGCGCCCGCCAAGGGCGGAAGGAGTAGACTGGCGCCGAGCGGCCGAGACCGCGTCCCATGGGAGGATCGGGCGATGAAATTCGACGGCAAGGTTGTGGTGATCACCGGCGCGGCAAACGGCATCGGCCGGGCGACCGCGCTCGCCTTCGGCAGGGCCGGCGCCCGGCTGGTGCTGGTCGACCGCGACGCCGCCGCGGGCGAAGCCGCCGCCGGCCTTGTCCGGCAAGCGGGTGGCGAGGCGCGCTTCGTTGCCGCCGACGTCACTCGTTCCGCCGAGGTCTGGGGCTACGTCACGGCGGCGCTCGACGCCCACGGCCGCATCGACTGCTTCTTCAACAATGCCGGCATCGAGGGCAAGGTCGCGCCGCTGGCGGAGTATGACGAGGCGGTGTTCGACACGGTCATCGGCGTCAATCTCAAAGGCGTGTTCCTCGGCCTGCGCCATGTGCTGCCGGTGATGCTGCGGCAACGCAGCGGCGCCATCGTGAACACCGCCTCGGTGGCGGGACTGGTGGCGACGCCGGGCATGTCGGCCTATGTCGCCTCCAAGCATGCGGTGATCGGACTCACCAAGACGGCGGCGGGCGAGGCGGCGCGCGCCGGCGTGCGGGTCAACGCCGTCTGCCCCGGCCCGGTCGAGACGCGCATGATGCGCTCGCTGGAGAGCCAGCTCGATCCCGCCGACCCCGGCGCCGTCGCCCGGCGCTACCGAGCGGGCCTGCCCTCCGGCCGCTACACCACGCCGGAGGAGATCGCCAATGTCGTGCTGTTCCTCTGCTCCGACCTCGCCGGCAACGTCAACGGCGCGCAATGGGTGGTGGACGGCGCCCGCACCGCGATCGGCGGCGCGGTGACGCAGACGCTGGACCGCTAGCGCTGCGGTTTCGGCACATGTCCCCGATCAGGTGTCGAAGCCGCTGCACGGGCCTTCGAGTTTGCTGGTGTTCCGACATTGACGCCTGAGACTCAAGCGTCGATCTCGGAACATTAGCCGACGCCGTTCTTCGGCACGTAGCCGATGGCGTCGATCTCGAGGCCGCAATCCATCGGCGTGCGGCCGGCCTGCATGCGGGTGCGCGCCGGCAACGTCTCGGCGCCGGCGAAATAGCGGCGATAGACACGGTCGAAGCTCTCCTGCATCGACTGGTCCCTGAGCCAGACCGTGACCTTGAGCAGGCAATCCAGGTTCGACCCCGCCGCCTCCACCAGCCGCTTCAGATGCTCCATCACGATCTCGGCCTGGCGCTCGAACGGGATGTCGGGAAAGCGCGGGATCGGCGTCCCGTCGCGCCGCGCCTGGCGCAAGCTTGCGCAATAGGCCTCCTCGAAGGGCGGCAGGCCCGAGACGTAGACGAGGTCTCCGTGCCGGATGCAAAGATTGAACGGACCGCCGGTCTCCGGCACGTCGGCCTTGATCACCTGCTTTTCCATGCGCACCTCCGTCACATCCCCGCGAGCAACCGCACCAGCCCCTCGCCGGCCACGGTGAGAGCGCCGCTGTTGTCGAGGCGATGGATCACGGAATCCGCGGGGAGCGCGACCGTGCGCGCCAGCCGCTCGGCGATCCCCGCCGCGTCTTCCCGGCCGCGCGACGCGAGGCGCTGCGCCAGGAGCTCCGGGGGCGCCGTGACCAGCACGCCGGCGAGGCCGGGATAGCGCCGCCGCGCCGCGCCCCAGGCTTCGCGCGCGAGGTTGGCCACCACGATGAAGCCGCGCCCCAGCCAGAGATCGAGTTCGCCGCCCAGGGCATAGCGCAGCCCGTGGCTCTCCCAGGCGAGCGCGAAGAGGCCGGCGGCCTCGCGCGCGGCGAATTCCGCCGGGCTGAGCGCCACATGGTTCTCGCCGCCGGCCTCGGCCGCGCGGGTGACATAGCGATGGGCAAAGAGAAGGCGCGCGGGGTCGCAGCGCGGACGGGCATAGGCGATAAGCGCATCCTTGCCCGCGCCGGACGGACCCATGATGCAGACCAGCCGGCCGCTCATCGAAAATCCTTGCGGCGCGCGATCGAGCGGCCCGCCCCGGGCCAACGGACGCAGAGCTTCATATTTCCTCCGGCGGCGCCGAGCATAGCCGGGTCGGACCGGGGCGCCCAGCCCGGCGCCGTGCCCGGAATGCGCGCCATGCGCCGCCGGACATGGACAGGGCGGGACGGGACGGCCCATAATCTCCGGCAAAACCTGCCTCGGGAGGACGTGCACGATGGATTGGAGCGAGCGACGCCGGCGGTTTCGCAGCCTGTTGGCCGGCAGCCGATGCGTCCATCCCGGCTCCGTCTTCGACCCGATCTCCGCGCGCATCGCCGAGGAGGTCGGCTTCGAGATCGGCATGTTCGCAGGCTCCGTCGCCTCCTTCACCGTGCTGGGCGCGCCCGACCTCATCGTGCTGACCCTCACCGAATTCGCCGCCCAGGCCTATCGCATCAACCGCGCCGGCACCCTGCCGCTGCTGGTCGATGCCGATCACGGCTACGGCAACGCGCTCAATGCGATGCGCACGGTGCAGGAGCTGGAGACCGCCGGGGTCGCGGCGCTGTCGATCGAAGACACCGCGCTGCCGGCGAATTTCGGCGCCGCCGGCGAGATGCGGCTGATCTCCATCGAGGAGGGCGTCGGCAAGATGCGCGCAGCGCTTGCTGCCCGGCAGGATCCGAGCCTCGTCATCGCCGGCCGCACTCAGGCGATCTCGGTCGGCGGCCTCGACGACACCATCGCCCGCGCCAAGGCCTACGAGGCGGCGGGAGTCGATGCGCTGTTCTTCGTCGGCCTCAAGAAACGCGCCGAGCTCGACGCCATCGCCGCTGCGGTACGCCTCCCCATCATCATCGGTGGCGGCGGCGGCGAGTTCGACGACCTTACTTATCTCGGCGCGCGCGGCGTGCGCGTGGCGCTGCAGGGCCACCAGCCCTTCATGGCCGCGGTCAAGGCGGTGCACGACACCCTGAAGGCGCTGCGCGACGGGGTGAAGCCCGCGGCGCTGCCCGGCATCGCCTCGGCCGAGCTGATGCGGGCGGTCACCCGGGACGCGGATTACAAGCGCTGGATGGACGAGTTCCTGTCGCGCGGTTGAGCAGAGGCGGAGAGCAAGGATGGGACGGAAAATCGCGATCGTCGGCGCCGGCGCGGTGGGGGGATATGCCGGCGCGCATATGGTGCAGGCGGGCGAAGACGTGACCTTCATCGATCCCTGGCCCGAGCATGTCGAGCATATGCGCCGGCACGGGCTGCGCGTCACCCACGCCAAGGAGGTGCCGGAGTTCGCCGTGCCGGTGCGCGCGCTGCACGTCACCGACGCGCAGGTTCTGGCCAAGGAGGCGCCGGTCGACATCGCCTTCATCTGCATGAAATCCTACGATACCGCCTGGGCGACGACGCTGATCCGCCAGTATCTGGCGCCGGCAGGCTACGTCGTCTCGCTGCAGAACTGCATGAACGAGGAGACGGTGGCGGGGGTCGTCGGTTGGGGTCGCACGCTCGGCTGCATCGCCAGCCGCATCACCGTCGAGCTGCGCGCGCCGGGCCATGTGCATCGCGGCGCCGGCAAGGGCGGCACCCGGCACACCGTGTTCCGCGCCGGCGAAGTCCATGGCCGCATCACGCCCCGCGCCGACGAAATCCGCCGCCTCGTCGCCCATGCCGACAGCGCGAAGGCGACCGAGAATCTGTGGGGCGAGCGCTGGTCCAAGCTGGTCGCCAACGTCATGGGCAACGGCGTCGCCGCCTGCACCGGCCTCAGCGCCAACGGGACCATAGAGAACGACGCGATACGCCGCTTCATGCTGCGGCTGGGCAGCGAGGCGATCCGCATCGGCGAGGCGCAGGGCTATCGCCTGGAAGAGGTGCTGCACCTGCCGCCGGAGACCGTCGCGCGCGCCGGCGAGGGCGATGCCGCGGCGCTCGGCGAGGCTTCCGAGCACCTGCTTGCCGGCACCAAAAATCTCTCGGCCGAACAGCGCCCGTCGATGGGCCAGGACATGGTCAAGGGGCGGCGCACCGAGATCGATTTCCTCAACGGCTTCGTGGTCGCGCGCGGTGCGGAGGTCGGACTGTCCGCCCGCGCCAACGCGGCACTCACCGAGATCGTGCACCGGGTGGAGCGCGGCGAGCTCCAGCCCGATCCGCGCCACATCAGCGATTTGAGGCTCAACTGAGGGACGCCGCGGCATTCAGGAGGACGCCATGCAGTATCGCAGGATCTCGGCCGACTGCCATCTCGACCTGCCCTGGATGCCGCCCGAGCTCTTTGTCTCCGAAGCGCGGCGCGAGCTCAAGGAGCGCATGCCCTTCGTCGTCGACGGGCCGGACGGGCCGCGCTGGACCGCCCGCAACGGCGCCAGTTTCGGCTTGGTCAACGGCGTCGGCCCGGCCGGGCAGAAATTCATCCCCGGCAGCCATGCGCGCGTCGACATCATGGCCAGGACCGGGCTCTACGACGACGGCAAGAAGGGCGTCCGCCGCGTCTCCGACCCGCATCTGCGCATCAAGGACATGGATCGCGACGGCGTCGACGCCGAGGTGATCTATGGCATCCTCGGCGCCGCCGGCCGGCTCAACGACCGCGAGGCGGCCAACGAGATGCTGCGCATCTACAACGACTGGCTCACCGAATTCTGCCGGCATTATCCCGAGCGCGAGATCGGCCTCGCCTGCCTGCCCTATGGCGACGTCGAGTCGGCGGTGCAGGAGGTGCATCGCGTCGCCAGGCTCGGCCTGCGTGGGCTCGAGCTCTCCTGCTCCTGGGACATGGAGCCGATGTGGCATCCGATGTGGGAGCCGCTGTGGCAGGCGGTCGACGAAGTGCGGCTGCCGCTGCATTTCCACACCTTCCCGACGATGCCGCCCAGCGTGTTCGAGGCACAGACCGGCAAGACGCGACGCGCCGCCTTCTTCACCGTGGTCTCGGGCTTCCAGATGAACCTGGTCAACATCCTCGCCGCGCTGATGGGCGCTGCCGTGCTCGAACGCTATCCGCATCTGCGCATCGCCTTCGGCGAAAGCGGCATCGGCTGGATCCCCTATGCGCTCGACCGCATGGATTTCGAATGGGAGGACCGCTTCCACGATCTCGGCCTCAAGATGAAGCCCAGCGACTACTGGCGCCGGCAATGCAAGGCCACCTTCCAGTTCGATCGCATCGGCACCCGGCTGATCGACGAGATGGGGGTGGAATCGCTGATGTGGGGTTGCGACTACCCGCATGGCGACGGCGTCTGGCCGGAATCCTCGCGCTACATCGAGGAGCAGTTCGGCCACCTGCCTGCCGAGATCACCCGCAAGATCACCTGCGAGAACGCCGGCAGATTCTACGGGCTGATCAATTGACGGCCGCCGGCGGCGGTCATTTCCGCGCGCTGCCATAGGGATAGACCAGCGCGCCGGTCTGATACTCGGCCGGCCAGACCACGACTTCGCGGTTACCGTTGCGGAACTGATCGACCGAATTGTCGGTGACGCGCTGGAATTGCGACCACAGCACGCGCTCCTGGTCCCATTCGCCGTCCGGGCCGAATCTGAACGCGCCGGCGACGGTGGTGAAGCTGTGGCTGTGCAGATATGCGGCGATCTTGCCGGGATCGAGGCTGTGGGTTCCCTCGACCGCATCGCCCAGCACCTGCGCCGCGGCATAGGAGAAGATCGGGAAGGTGTAGCCGAGCGGATCGGTGGCAAGCCCCGGCGCGCGCGCCTGGTATTTCTGCAGCAACTCCCGGACGCCAGGGAAGTCGAGCTTGGACGAGGGCAGCCACAGCTCGTTGGTGACGACGCCGTTGAGCAGCGGCCCGAGCTGCGCCTTGATCGTCGCCGAGGCGAGCCCGACCAGCGTGCCGCCGAACATCTTTGGCGCCAGCCCGGCCTCGTTGGCGGCGCGGATCATGCCGACGGTGTCGGGCGGATATGCCGCGACGAAGACGATATCCGGGCTCGCCGACTGGATCGCCCGCACGATCGGCGCGAAGTCCACCGTGCCGGGCGGATAAGTCCGGTCGTAGACGATGCCGAGGCCGCTCGCCTTGGCGTTCTCGCGCGCGCCGTCGGCGGCGTTCTTGGCGAACTCCGCATCGGCGGCGACGATGGCGACGGTGGCGGGTTTGGGCTTCTGCGCCGCGGCCAACGCGAAGAAGCCGCGCGAATAGGCGATCTTCGGCGTCGGCCCGGCCGAGATCATCGAGAAATAGCGGGGATAGTGGAAGCGGCTGTTCACCGCCAGCGCGGTCACGGAGATGTCGACCATGTTGTGCTGCATGATCACGGTGAGCGCCGGCGCCACCATGTTGGTGGCGTAGGGCCCGATGACGAGATCGACCTTGTCGATATCGATCAGCTTGGCATAGATCGCCGGCACGTTGGCGGGATTGCTCTGGTCGTCGTAATAGACGAGTTCCACCGGCCGGCCGAGCAGCCCGCCCTCGGCGTTGACATCCTCGCGCCAGATCTCGAGGCCCGCCAGCACCTGCTTGCCGTTGCCGGCGAGGCCGCCGGTGAGCGCCATGCTGAAGCCGAGGCGGATGGGATCCGCCGCGAACGCGCCCTGCGCCACCGCCAGGAGCCACAGCGCCGCTCCCGCGATGCTTGCAATCGCCTTCATGCCGCACCCTCCCCGCAGCGTTCTTTGCCGCGTGTCCCCTGAGGACCGCGGCGTTAGCAGGAGGGTCGCCCGGTTCGGAGAATTAGGCAAGCGCGCTGAGCATTTCCCGTTCCGCCGGAATAACGCCGCATTCGCGCATATCGTAGCCCCCTCCTTGAGGGCGGGGCCATTGCACGGGGAGTTCGCAGTCACGGCACATGAGATCGTCCTGCCCCTTGAGGTGGGACGCGGGAGTGGCGGCCTCGCCTCACGCCTTGCCCAGCAGCGCCTGGCGGAAGCGCAGGCGCTCCAGTGCGGGATCGAGGCCGCGCTTGTAGCTCGGCGGCTCCGTCGGCTTGACGCGCAGCAGCACGAAGGCGGTGCCGTTGCCCTCGCGGATGAGCCGCGCGCCCGCGGCGATCTCGGCCTCCTGCGCGATCGTCCGCGTGCGCTTGATGCCGGCGCCCTGCGCCATCGCCGCGAGATCGACGCCGAGGCTGGTGTGGCTCTTCTGGTAGCCGGTCTCGCCGTAATGGCCGTTATCGACGCAGACCAGCGACAGATTGGGCGGATCGAGCACGGCGATGGTGGCGAGCGCGCCGACATTCATCAGGAGCTCGCCATCGCCGGTGATCACCAGCACGCGTCGGTCGGGGCGGGCGAGCGCCAGGCCCAGCCCCATCGGCGCGGCGCCGCCCATGGCGCCGGCCATGGTAAAGGCGTGGGCGCCCTCCCGGGTCAGGAAGGCGATGTCGCGCGCCGTACCGGCAAGACCGGCGATGATCAGGAAATCCTCGTGCCGGCCGATCAGCGCCGGCACGGCCTCGCGCCGGTCGAGCACGAATTCCGGCGCCGCCGCCTGCGCCATGCCTTGTGCCTCGTGTGTCGCCACGCTCCCGCTCCTCAAAACGGCTTCGCGCCGATCAGCTTCTGGCTCAGCAGCACGGCGATGGCGCTGCCGGCTTGAAAGGCCATGGTGAGTGCCGCGCCCACCGTCGGCGTCGCCTCCTCCGGCCGCTCGACGCGCAGGCAGATGACCCCCATCGCCGCCAGCACCGGCTCGACCGCCTGTCCCATCGGGTATTGCCAGGGATTGCCCTCGCCGAAATCGCCGCGCATGCTGACCAGCGTCAGAAAGGGAAACCGCCCGCCCTTGACCAGCGACAGCATGTTGATGCAATTGCCGACGCCGCTCGACTGCATCAGCAGCACGCCGCGCGCGCCGCCGAGATCGGCGCCGGCGAGCAGCGCCACGCCCTCCTCCTCGGTGGTCAGTGCCACCGCTTGCGCCGCGGGATCGGCCAGCGCGCGGTCGATCAGCACGCGATGCCCGGCATCCGGCACATAGGCGAATTGCGTCACGCCGCGACGGCGCAGCAGGTCGTAAAGCTCGTCCTGCCAGCCCGGCGAGGTCTGCTCCATGCCCGTCTCCTCCCGCCGCCCGCGTCTGCGCGCTGTTCCCGGCGATCCATCGCGGTATTATAGAGGACAACAGGCTCGCCCGCATGCGGCGCCGCGCGCGGCTTTCGCCGCAGCCGCCGAAGGGGCCACAGGAGCGCCGCCGATGAAACCGTTTCTGCGCGTGCTCGCCGTCGCCGCCCTGGTCCTGCCCGCAGCCGGGGCGCAGGCGAAAGAGGTGAAGGAGTTCGACTTCGAAGCGGCGGCGCAGAAGCATTGCCCCAAGGACACGGTCGTCTGGTCCAATGTCCGGGGCGGCGGGCTCTTCCATGCCAAGGGCTCGAAGCTCTACGGCAAGACCACCGATGGCGGCTATCTCTGCCGCAAGGAAGCCGAAGCCGCGGGCTGGCACGAATACGGCGGCGGCCAGCCGCAGCGTTAGGTGCCGGGCGCGGCGTCAGGACGGCATCCACCCGCCCCGATCGTCACTCGACGCGGTCCGCCGTGTCGATGACGAGGCCGCCGTGCACGGCGCGGGAGACGCAGGTGCATATCTTGTTGTTTTCGGCCTTCTGGCTCGCGCTGAAATAGACGTCGCGGTGGTCGATGGCGCCCTCGACGGCAAGCACGTCGACCACGCAGAGGCCGCATTCGCCACGCCGGCAGTCGTGGATCATCTCGACCCCGGCGGCTTCGAGCGCATCGAGCATGGTCTGGTTGCGCGGGACGACGATTTCCTTGCCGAGCCGCGGTATCTTCAGCGTGAAGGCCTCGGCGGCGTATCGGCCGGTATTGCCGAAGGTCTCGAAACGCAGCCCGTCGACCGGCCGGCCGCTGCGCTGCCAAGCCTGGCGCACTGCGTCCAGCATGCCCACCGGTCCGCAGGCGTAAAGCTCGCCGCCGGGCGCCAGGCGCGCGATGCCGGCGGCGATATCCGGCTGCGCCCCTTCCTCGTCGAGGTAGATCTCGAGCCGGTCGCCGATCCGCCCGCGCAGCTCGTCGGCCAGCGCCAGATCCTGCCGCCGCCGGCAGGCGTAGAGCAGCCGGAACCTGGCGCCCGCCGCGGCGAGCGCCAGCGCCATGGTGTAGATCGGCGTGATGCCGATGCCGCCGGCGATGAGCAGATAGTCGGGCCGGCCGGGGCTGAGGGTGAAATGGTTGCCCGGCGCGGAGATCATGAGCTGCGCCCCGGGCGCGAGGCGCCACATGTAGGCGGAGCCGCCGCGACTGTCGGGCAGCAGCTTGACCGCGATCCGGTAGACGCCATCGGTGCAGGGACCGACGATCGAATAGCAGCGCGTATCGGGACGCTCGCCGATCAGCACGCCGAGGTTGATGTGGCTGCCGGGCGTCGGCGTCACGAAATCCGCGCCGGGATCGATCTCGAAGAGGCGGATATCGGCGGCAAGGTCCCGCACCGACCGCAGCCGGGCCGCACGCCATTCGATCGCGTCGCGCATCGCTACCCCGCCGCCGCGCGCGCCCGCGCCGGCTCCTGCGGCTGCTCGGCGGCGAGCCTGCGGTCGATCAGGCGGCGCGCCCAGAGCGCGCCGGCATCGATGTTGAGATTGTAGAAGGGCTGCCGCGGGTTCTTGTCGATCGCCTTCTGCTGCGCCTCCAGCACGGCGCGATCCTGCTCGTAGAGGCCGCGACCGTCGTTGACATGCGCGAGCCGCAGCTCCGTCGTCAGGCTCTGGTCATGCTGACGGAAATTGCGCACGAAATTCCAGAAATAGTGGCAGCTCGTCGCGGTCTCCGGCGTGATCGCCGCGAGGAAAACGCCGTTCACCCCCTGCGAGCGATCGCCCTCGGGCGCGCCGGTTCCGGTGAGCGCGACGCCGACATCTCCCACGATCGTCGACGGCGCCTCGAAATGGACGATCTGCCAGCGATCCACCCGGCCGGGCTTGCCGAGCTGGCGGCCCCAGAAGGGCGGCGGCTCGATGTTCTTCATCCAGCGCGACACCGTCGCCTTTCGCTCGCCATGGGTGACGCTGAAGGGATTGCGGGTGATGGCCTCGTCGCCGATGCTCCCGGCATGGACATAGGTCTCGTGCGTCAGGTCCATGAGATTGTCGACGACGAGGCGATAGTCGCATTGCAGCTTGTAGAAGGTGCCGCCCTCGCCGACCCATTGCGCGTCGCCGTTCCAATGGAAATCGGGAATCCCGGCGGGATCGGCGAGCGCCGGATCGCCCATCCAGACCCAGATGAGCCGATGCTTCTCGACGCTCGGGAAGACGCGCACGCAGGCCGAGGGATTGATGGTTTCCTGCGCCGGCATGGAGGTGCAGCGGCCGGCCGCATTGAAGACGAGGCCGTGATAGCCGCACACCACCTGATCGTCCTTCAGATGCCCGAGCGACAGCGGCAGCAGGCGATGCCAACAGGCATCCTCGAGCGCCGCCGGCCGGCCGTCGCTGCGGCGGTAGAGCACCACATCCTTGCCGCAGATCGTGCGCGCCGTCAGCGCCTGCTTCAGTTCGTAATCCCAGGATGCGGCGTACCACGCATTCATCGGAAATGGCTTGGCTTCGCTCACCGGCTTCCTCCCTTGCTCGATATCGGTATGGGGCGGCGGTGCCGCCGCCCGGCGCTCAGGCGCGCAGCCCGTGCCGGATCAGAGCGCCGCCGCGGACCCGCCGCAGCACCTCCTGGTCGCCCAGCGCGAGCTGCAGATTTCGCCGCGCGAGCCGGGCGTGCTCGCGCATGATCGCCTCCGCCCGCGCCCCTTCGCGGTTTTCGATCGCCTCCAGAACGGCGCGGTGCTGTTCCTGCGCCAGGGTCAGGATCGCGCGCGCTTCCGGCAGCATGCCCTGCGCTTCGAGGAACGCGCTCGGCGACGCGAAGGGCAGCGTCATCACCCGGCCGATCTGCCGCGCCACGACGGTGCTGCCGGCGACATCGATGAGCCGCGCGTGGACCTGCTCGTTCAGCCCGATGTAAGCGGAAAAATCGGCCGCGGAGATCTGCCCGCCGCCGATCACCCGGTCGATGCTGTCCAGGAGGCGCCGCATCTCGTTGAGCGCCGGCAAGGCGACGCCGCGCTCGGCGGCGAGCCGCGCCGCCAGCCCTTCGAGCGTGCCGCGCAGCTCGAGCGCATCGCGGATGTCATCGACGGCGAAGGCCCGGACGGCGAAGCCGCCGGACGGGATGGGCTCGAGCAGGCCCTCTTCCTCCAGCCGCGCCAGCGCGGCGCGCACCGGCGTCCGCGAGACGCCGAGCTGGTCGACCACCGACAGTTCCGAGAGGCGCTCGCCCGGCGCCAGCGCGCCGCTCAGGATCAGCTCGCGCAAGCGCAACAGCGCCGTGACGGTCTGCGACATCGCGCATCCTTCCGGACAGCTAAGTATACATCTTGTATACAATACTATGGAAAGACCGTCAACGTGCTTTGCACATCCAGCCAAAACCGCGGTATCTGCCGGATCGAAGCGGGATTTCGTCGCCTATCTGCATACATATAGGCCGGCCAGCGCGGGAACACCGGTCCCGGCGAAGCGCTTCCCGGTCACACGGGATCGAAGGAGCGGCGCTTCACCTTGTCCATGTTCATGCCTTCGACGCGCAGCAGCCGCGTCGGGCCGAGCCGGCGCGGCGCGTGCAGTTCGCCCTCGTTGTAGAGATGCGCCATGCCGGGCGCGAGGCTGTAGGTGCGGAGATGGCGCACCTTGCCGGGCGCGGCGTCCCCAGCCGCCTCGAGCAGCGCGAAATCGCTCATCTCGGTCTCGCCGCGCGCCTGGCCGTAGATCGCCCAGGACGGCCCGTGATCATGCGGCCGGCTCTGGCCCTTGCCCGAATAGACATGGCCGAGGATGCAGAAGCCCAGCGCCGGATCCTCGTACAGCACCTTGCGCTCGCCGGTCTCCTCGGTGAGATGCCGGGCGATGAAGGCGTCGTCCTTCAGCACCGCCTCCACCAGCCGGCACACCTGCTCGCGCCCGGCGACACCGGGATCGGCCTGCAGCAGCCGCCGTATCTCCGCGGCGAGACTGTCGATCGTGTAGCCCATAGCGTCCCTCTCTTCAGCTTCAGCGCCGCCCCACCTCACCCCAACCCTCTCCGCCCCTCAGGGGCGGAGAGGGAGGGACCCGCGTAGCGGGAGGGTGAGGTGGGGACGCTTTTGCGCCGGCAGAACTGCCGCGACGATATCGCGCCCTCCCCGCGCAGGCAACGCGGCGGAGCCGAAAGGCCGAACATGCGTCGCCACGGAGAGCACGGAGAAATCAGCTCCTGTCGGCCGCGTCGCGGCCTATGGCTCTGATCTCCGTGGCTCCATAGTGCACTTCAACTGACGCGCCTCAGGCGAGCGACGCGTAGACGGCGCGTTCGAACTTGCCGAAGAGGTCGAGCACCTTGGCGTCGGCGAAGGGCACGATCTGCGTCATGATCACGCCGGCGATGCGCTTTGCCGGATCGATCCAGAAATAGGTGTTGCCGAGGCCGGCCCAGGCGAGGCTGCCGGCGCTGCGCCCTCCCGGCACGCGCTCGGTGTTGATCATGAAGCCCAGCCCCCATTTCTTGACCATCCCGGGGAAGAACTCGGCATCGTTGGAATAGGGCGGGATGGCGGTCCTGAGCAGGCGGACGTCGAGCGCACCCATCTGGTTCTGCGACATCGCCTGCACCGTCTCGGGCTTCAGCACCTGCCGGCCATTGGCGCGGCCGCCATCGAGGAACAGGCGCTCGAAGGCAAGATAATCGCCGGCGGTGCCGTAGAGTCCGCCGCCGCCCATCTGGAATTCCGGCTCCTGCGGGATCTCGAAGGGCATCGGCTGCAGGCTGTCGTCGGCCTGGCGCGCATGCATGCCGACCAGCCGCGTGCGGTGCCCCGCCGCGAGCTTGAACGCGGTGTCCTTCATGCCGAGCGGCTCGAACAGATTCTCCTCGAAGAAGGCGCCGAGCGGCCGGCCGCTCACCGCCTCCACCGCCTTGCCGATCCAGTCGATGTTGATGCCGTACTCCCATTTCTCGCCGGGATCGAAGGTGAGCGGCATGGTCAGCGCCAGGTTCTCGCAGGAGATGATGCCGGGAATGCCTTTCTGCTCCTCGTAGCGCAGCAGATCCGCGTTCCAGATGTCGTAGCCGAAGCCGGCGGTATGGGTCATGAGATGGCGCAGCGTGATCGGCCGTCTGGCCGGCCGCAGCCGAGGCTTGCCGGCGGCGTCGAAGCCCTCCAGCACCTGCGGCGAGGCCAGCGCCGGCAGCACCTCGGCGATCGGACTGTCGAGCGCGAGCTTGCCGCGCTCGACCAGCAGCATGGCCGCGGTGCTGGTGATCGCCTTGGTCATCGAGGCGATCCAGAACACGGAATCGGCGGTCATCGCTGGCCCCGCCGGCAGCGCCCGCGTGCCGAAAACACCTTCATAGGCAGGCCCGTCGGCCGTCGCCGCCATGGCAACGACCCCCGGCACGTCGCCGCTCTCGGTCGCGCGGCGCAATAGGGCGTCGATATCGGGCCGTGACGTCATGTCATCCTCCCTTGCGAGCGTCGGTTCGGTTTTTTTTGGTGTTTGTCGGCCGATCTTCCGCCTGTTCCACGCGGAACGCAATGATCGCGGCGTCCGGCCCTCGCGGCGGCGGTTGAGCGGTCATGCCGCTTCGGGCAAGATGCGCGCGCCGCTTGCCGCCGCCGCCCCTGCCCGATCGCGCGGAGCTCCGCCCTGGAGACCTCTCTTTATCTTCCCGTGAAGCGTTTCCTGGAGAAGCTCGGCTTCACCGTCAAAGGCGAGATCTGCGGCTGCGACGTGGTGGCGGTGCGCGACGGCGCGCCGCCGCTGCTGGTGATCACCGAGCTGAAGCTCGCCTTCAACCTCGAGCTGGTGCTGCAGGGCGTCGACCGCGCCGCCGCCTGCGACGAGATCTGGCTCGCCGTGCGCAGCTCGACGCGCGGCCGCGAGAACGATCCGCGGGCGCGCAAGCTGTGCCGTCTCCTGGGCTTCGGACTGCTCGGCGTCACGCTGCGCGGCCGGGTCGACATCCTGGTCGAGCCGCGGCCCTGGCGGCCGCGGCGCGACCCCGCGCGCCGCTCCGAGCTGGTCGAGGAGCATCGCCGCCGCCGGGGCGATCCCGTCAAGGGCGGCGGCCGGGGCCAGCCGATCATGACCGCCTATCGCCAGCAGGCGCTCGCCTGCGCCGCGGCGCTGACCGCCGGTCCGCGCCGCGTGCGAGAGCTCAAGGAGGCCGTGCCCGACGCGCCCAAGATCCTGCTGCACAACGTCTATGGCTGGTTCGTCCGCGTCGAGCGCGGCATCTACGCGCTGGCCGAGCCCGGCAAGGCCGCGCTGCTGCGCTGGCCGCAGATCGGGTAACACCTTGTCCGCGGCAAGCGGCGACGGCGCGGCCGCGGCGCTCAGGCGGCGTCGAGCGCTTCCCGCATCTTGCGGCCGAGATCGTCCAGCCGGTAGGGCTTGGCGACGAAATGCACGCCCTCGTCGAGCCGGCCGTGATGCACGATGGCGTTCTGCGTGTAGCCGCTGGTGAACAGCACTCTCAAGCCGGGCCGGCGGCGGCGCGCCTCGTCGGCCAGCGCGCGGCCGTTCATCTGCGGCAGCACCACGTCGGTGAAGAGCAGCTTGACGTCGCTGCGCGCGTCGAGAAGGGCAAGGGCTTCCGACGCGGACGCCGCTTGCAGCACGCCGTAGCCGAGATAGGTCAGCGACTCGCAGGTCAGCGCCCTGACATTCGCGTCGTCCTCGACCACGAGGACAAGCTCGTGCCCGGTCGGGGTCGACGCCCGGAGCGGCGCCGCGGCGCGCTCGGCCGCCGCATCCGCCGCCAATCGGGGCAGGTAGAGCTTGACCGTCGTGCCGCGGCCAAGCTCGCTGTAGAGCGCGATGTGGCCGCCCGACTGCTTGACGAAGCCGTAGACCTGGCTGAGCCCCAGGCCGCTGCCGCGGCCGACCTCCTTGGTCGTGTAGAACGGCTCGAAGGCGCGCTCGAGGGTGGTCTCGTCCATGCCGACGCCGGTGTCGCTCACCGCGATCATCACGTATTGCCCGGCCGGGATGTCATGGGCGCTCGCATAATGGTCGTCGAGCGCCGCGTTGCCGCTCTCGATGGTCAAGCGGCCGCCATTCGGCATCGCATCGCGCGCGTTGAGCGCGAGGTTGAGGAGCGCGCTCTCCACCAGAGTCGGATCCGCCATCGCGCGCCAGAGGCCGGCGGCGAGAACGATCTCGAGCTGCACCGTCTCGCCCACCGCGCTCCGCAAGATCTGCGTGGCATTCGAGATCACCTTGTTGAGGTCGGTCGGGGTCGGCGACAGCACCTGCTTGCGCGAGAACGCCAAAATCTTGGAGATGAGGGCGGCACCCGCTTCCGCCCCGCGCGTCGCCGAGGCGAGCAAGGCGCGATCCGCGTTCTCCGGCACCGCCGCGCGGCGCTGGAAAAGGTCAAGATTGCCGATGACGGTCGTGAGAAGGTTGTTGAGGTCGTGGGCCATGCCGCCCGCGAGCTGGCCGATCGCGTCCATCTTCTGCGATTGCGCCAGGGCGGCGCGTGTCCGCTCCAGTTCTTCCCGGGCCAGCCGGCGCTCGGTCACGTCGCGCGTGATCTTGGCGAAGCCGACGAGCCGGCCATCGGGATCGCGCAGCGCGTCGATGACGACATGCGCCCAGAACCGGCTGCCGTCCTTTCGCACGCGAAGGCTCTCGGCTTCATATTTGCCCAGCGCCGCGGCGATTTCCAAGGCTCTCGCGGGTTCTCCGCGATCCCGGTCTTCCGGCGTATAGAAGATCGAGAAATGCCGGCCGACGATCTCGTCGGCCCGGTAGCCCTTGATGCGCTCCGCGCCGGCGTTCCAGGTGGTCACCACGCCGCCGACATCGAGCATGAAGATCGCGTAATCGATCACCCGCTCGACGAGCAGCCGGTATCTGTCCTCGCTTTCGCGCGCTCTGTCCAGCGCGTCCCTGCGCTCGCGGATCTGCTGGGCGAGCCGTTCGTTGGCGAGGCGAAGCTCTGTCGGCGCGGGCAGCGCCAGGGCGCGCGGCACCAACGGCCACAAGGAAACCGCCGTGGCGAAGGACACCACCGCGGTCGCCGCCTTGATCAGCCCCTGAATGCCGTAATAGGGCTGCCACAGCGTGAACACCTCGAAAAAATGCGTCGTGCCGCAAGCGAGGATGAAGGCGGCGAACAGGCCGAACATCCAGCCGAAGACCAGATCCTTGCGCTTGCGGACGAAGTAGATGAGCGCGAGCGGGATCGAGTAATAGGCGAAGCCGATCACGATGTCCGACGCGGCGTTGAGCCACAGGATGGCGGGGTCCCAGAGCAGACAGAAGCCATGCGGCGAAAACCCGTCGGTCCCGAACAGCCGGGTCACGAACTGCTCCATGCCTCCCCCTTCGCCTGTGCGGCGCGCCGGCGCCCCTCGACAGCGGGACGAGAGAAAATCATACAGAACTCCTCCGAGATATTGCCCGAAAGGGTCTGGCCGCCTGCGCTCGGCCGCGGACCGAATCGCGCAAGTCTGCGTGTGCCGCCGCGCCGGCCGCACTGTCACGCCGGCGCGAAGCGCGGCACCTCATCGCGGAAATAAGCTTCGATCGCGTGCACCACCGCGGCGGCCGAGGTGCCGTGGAACATCGCGGGATTGCTCTGCGCCGCCGCCGGCAACAGCCGCGCCGCCGCCATGCCGGGCTGCGAGGCCGCGGCATTGATCATGCGCGCCGCCTGGGCGAGGCCGAGGAAATGCGCGATATAGGTCTCGGCCGGGCTGACCGGCCGGCCGAGCACGCGCTCCAGCCGCTGCCGGTTGTCGCGCGCCAGCTCGGCCGCCATCAGCGCCGCGGTGCCGGGATCGTAGCGCAGCCGCATCAGCCGCCGGCGCAGCGTGCCCTGCGGCAGGGCGACGGCGCCGTCATCGCCGACCGTGATCGCGGCGGCGTAGGCGCCGAGGCCGTGGCGCGGGCCGAAGACCTTGACGACGCGCAGCCAGGTATCCTCGGTGAACTGATAGAGGCCCGCGGCGCTGGTCCGCTGCGCATAGGCGCCGGGATCGAAGCTCGATTCCCGCGCCGCCACCGCGACGAGAAAGAGGCGATCGACCCCCACCATCGCCGCGGCGCGGGTGATCGCGCGCCGGACATCCTCCGGCATGGTCGCCGGCGGCCGCGCCAGCAGCAGCTCCGGGCTGGTGGTGCCGGCGCCCTCGACCGCGAGCAGCAGGCGCTCAGCGAGCGGGCCGGGCGCGCCGCGGCCGCCGAGCCGCTCGTCGGCGAAGGTCAGCAGCGTCACCCAGATCGCAGCACCCAGGATCGCGGCCAGCGCCGAGCGGCGGAAGAGACCGGTGCGGTCGCCGGCGGCGACCCAGGCGAGCGACAATGGCGGCGCCCTTGTTCTGCGCCCCCGCCGCGATCCCGATTGCCGTTTCCCGCGCATCGCTCTCCTCCAGGCCAGGACGCTAGCGCCCCGATGCGGCATCTTTGTGGCCGGCGCAGGCCCGGTCGCGCCCGTCGCCTTGACAGCGGAAAACGCCGCCGCCTACGGTCCGATGCCAGAGACTGACGGTCCCGACATCGACATCGCGACCGCGCAACGGGAGGAGCCGTGTTGCCCCAGAAGCCGCCGTGCGGGCCGGCCGTGCCGGACCCGGCCGCATGACGCCGCTGGGCGCCGCGGTCGAGGCGTTCCTGCAGGCGCTGGCGGCGGGCATCTTCCTCGGCTGCCTCTACGGGCTGATGTGCGTCGGCCTCGGCCTCATCTTCGGCGTCATGCGCGTGATCAACTTCGCCCAGGGGGATTTCCTCATGCTGGGCATGTATGTCACCTTCTATCTCGTCACCGGCTTCGGCACGCTGGCCTTTCTCGGGCCGATCATGGCGCCTTACGTGGGCGCGCTGCTCGCCGGCCCCGTCCTCTTCCTCGGCGGCTGGCTGCTGCACCGGCTGCTGATGTCGCGCATCACCGGCACGCGCGCCGCCGGCAGCGAGGGCGACGGCCATTACAGCCAGCTCATCTTCACCCTCGGCGTCGCCCTGGTGCTGGAGAACGGCGCGCTCATCCTGTTCGGCTCCGAGCCGCAATCGCTGCGCTCGCCGCTCGCCGCGCGCGCCTGGGAGATCCCGCTGCTCTACGATCCCCTGAGCGCCGTCTTCCTCAACAAGGCGAGCGTCGTCGCGGCGCTGCTGTCGCTGGTCATCGGGCTCGCGCTCTATCTCGTGATCGGCCGCTCGCGCCTGGGCAAGAGCTTGCGCGCCGCGGCCGACAATCCGGTCGCGGCGATCTATATGGGCATCGACGTCGACCGCGCGCACCGCCTCGCCTTCGCCATCGGCGCGGGGATCACCGCGATCGCCGGCGGGCTGGTCGCGACGTATCATCCCTTCCAGCCCTATGTCGGCTTCGACTACGTCATCATCATGTATGCCGGCGTCGTGCTCGGCGGCATGGGCAGCATCCTGGGCGCCTTCTGGGGCGGGCTCACCATCGGACTGGTGCAGCAGCTCGCCACGCTGGTGATCCCGCTGCAGCTGCAGAACGCGGCGATCTTCGTCGTCTTCCTGCTGGTGGTGCTGCTGCGCCCGCAGGGCTTGTTCGGCCGCACCGCGGAGCGCGTCTGATGGGCCCGGGCGGCGTCGGGCGGCCGGTGGCGCTGATCGCGCTGATCGCGCTCGGCTGGTTCGGGCTCGGCCTGGTGGTGGCGAATTCCTACTACCAGCTGATGCTGACCCTGGTGCCGATCTGGGCGGTGCTGGGCCTCGCCTGGAACATCTCCAGTGGCTATACCGGCCTCGTCTCCTTCGGCCACGCGGCGTTCTTCGGCCTCGGCGCCTACACCGTCACCATCGCCCTCATCCGCTTCGGCCTCACCCCCTGGCTCGGCATTCCGCTCGCCATGGCCGTCGGCGCGCTGGCGGGAGCGGTCATCGGCTATCCCACCTTCCGGCTGCGCGGGCATTATTTCGCGCTCGCCATGCTGGCCTACCCGCTGGCCCTCCTCTACATCTTCACCTGGCTCGGATACCAGGAAGTGTCGCTGCCGCGCGAGCAGCAGGCGCCGGGCTGGTACATGCAGTTCGGCGATTTCCGCGTCTATATCGCGCTGGCGCTGGGGCTGATGGCGGGGGCGATGCTGATCTCGCTCGCGCTCGAGCGCTCGCGCTTCGGCCTCTCCCTGCTGGCGATCAAGCAGAACGAGCCGGCGGCCGAAGCCGCGGGCATCGACACGCTGGCCTGGAAGATGAAGGCGATCGTGCTGAGCGGCGCGCTCGCCGCCGCCGCCGGCGGGCTCTACGCCGTGGTGCTGCTGGTGGTGACCCCCGACAGCGTCTTCGGCATCCTGACCTCGGCGCAGGCGCTGATCGTCACGCTGTTCGGCGGCGTCGGCACGCTGTGGGGCCCGGTGATCGGCGCTGCGATCCTGATCCCGCTCAGCGAGACCTTGCAGGCCGAGCTCGGCGACGTGCTGCCCGGCATCCAGGGCGTCGTCTTCGGCGTCGCCATCATCGCCGTCATCCTGCTGGCGCCGGAGGGCGTATTCTGGCACCTGCGCGACCGGCTGCAGCGCCGCCGCGCGCCGCCGCCCGCACCTCCCTTCACAACGCCCGTGCTGCCGCCGACGCCGCCAGCCGTAGCCGGCGCGGGACTCGTCGTGAAGGACCTCGCCAAATCGTTCGGCGGGTTGCGCGCGGTGCAGGCGGTGAGCTTCACCGTCGAGCCCGGCGCCATCCTCGGCATCATCGGTCCCAACGGCGCCGGCAAGACGACGCTGTTCAACCTGCTCAACGGCTTCCTGCGGCCGGACCGCGGCGCGATCTCCTTTGCCGGGCGGGAGATCGGCGGGCTCAAGCCCAACCGCATCTGCCGCCTCGGCATCGGCCGCACCTTCCAGGTGGTGCGTGCGTTTCCGCGCATGACGGTGCTGCAGAACGTGCTGGTCGGCGCCTATGTCGCCGCGCCGCGCGAAGCCGACGCCACCGCCGCCGCGACGGAGGCGCTGGCGCGGGTCGGCCTCGCGGCGCGGGCGCAGGACCTCGCGGCCGGGCTCAGCACCCGCGATCTCCGGCTGATGGAGCTGGCGCGCGCGCTTGCCGGCAGGCCGCGGCTGCTGCTGATGGACGAGCCGCTCGCCGGACTCGGCGCCGGCGCGGTCGAGGACCTGCTGGCGGTGATCCGGTCGCTGTCCGCGGCCGGGCTCACCATCGTCATCATCGAGCACACCATGGGGGCGATGGTGCGGCTGGCGCATCGCTTCCTCGTGCTCGACCACGGCAGCGTGCTGGCCGGCGGCAGCCCGCGCGAGGTGATGGCCGACCCGGCGGTGATCGAGGCCTATCTCGGCAAGAAATGGGCGGCGATCCGTGCTTGAGATCGCCGGCCTCAGCGTCGCCTATGGCGGCCTGCACGCGCTCTCCGAGGTGTCGCTGGCCATCGGCGAGGGCAAGTTCGTCGCCATCGTCGGCCCCAACGGCGCCGGCAAGACGACGCTGTTCAAGGCGATCTCCGGCACCGTGGCGCCCACGGGCGGCAGCATCCGCTATGACGGGCGCGAGCTGCTGGCGACCGCGCCGGCGGCGCGCGCGCATCTCGGCATCGCCCATGTGCCGGAAGGCCGCCAGGTCTTCGCCTCGCTGAGCGTGCTGGAGAATCTCGAGATGGGCGCCTATGCCGCGCGCGAGCGGACGCGGCGGCCCTCCTTCGAGCGCATCTTCGCGCTCTTCCCCGTGCTGTTCGAGCGGCGCCGTCAGCTCGCCGGCACGCTGTCGGGCGGCGAGCAGCAGATGCTGGCGATCGGCCGCGGCATCGCCTCGATGCCGCGGCTCCTCATGCTGGACGAGCCGTCGATGGGGCTGTCGCCGGCGGTGGCCGACCTGATCTTCGAGCGCATCGCGGCGCTCCATCGCGAGGACGGTATCGCCATCCTGCTGGTCGAGCAGCGCGTCGCCGAGGCGGTGCAATCCTGCGATTTCGGCTATGTTCTGGAGACCGGGCGCGTGGTGCTGGCGGGATCGAGCGCCGCATTGCTCGCCGATGACCGCATCAGAACGGTCTATCTCGGCCTATAGCAAGACGGGAGGGAGAGCCATGATCAAGACGCTCAAAGCGCTGTCGCCGGCGCTCGCCGCGCTGCTCGCGCTGTGTCCGGCGCCGGCTTCGGCCGCGCCGGCGGAGGTGAAGGTGGCGCTGGTGGTGCCGCTTTCCGGTCCCTGGGCGCGCCAGGGGCTGCTCGAGCGCGAAGGCGCCGAGATGGCGATCGACGACATCAACGCCGCGGGCGGCATCAAGGCGCTGGGCGGCGCCAGGCTCAAGCTGATCGTCGCCGATACCGGTGACAGCCCGGAGAAGGCCAAGAACGCGGCGCAGCGCCTGGTGGCGCAGGAGCCCGATCTCGTCGGCGGCGTCGGCTCCTGGCTCAGCTCCTTCACCCTGGCGGTGACCGAGGTGACCGAGCGCGCCGAGATCCCCTGGCTCACCCTCTCCTACTCCGACCAGATCACCAGCCGCGGCTTCCACTACGTCTTCCAGACCTCGGCCACCGGCGACCGGCAGGCCGAACTGGCGCTGCCGACCATCCTGGCGCTCGCCGAAGCCGCCAGCGAGAAGAAGCCCGCCACCACCGCCATCGTCATGGACAACACCGCGGCGCCGGTCAGCTTCGTCAAGCCGATGCTGAACGGCGGGTTCGAGAAGGCCGGCCTCAAGCTGCTGGTCGACGAGGTGTTCACGCCGCCGCTCTCGGACGCCACGCCGATCGTCGCCAAGCTGCGCAACGCGCGGCCCGATTTCCTGTTCATGATCACCACCGCGGTGCCTGACGACAGTTTGCTGCTGCAGAAGATGACCGAGATGGGCGTCCCGGCGAGCAGGCTGCCGCTGATCGGCAATGGCGGCCATCTCGCCACGCCGGAGCTGCTCAAGGTGACCGGCGCCGACATCCTGGAGGATGTCATGGTGACGCTCGCCAATTGGAGCACCAGGGACCAGGGCGATTTGATCCGGCGCTTCAAGAAGCGCACCGGCGAGCCCTGGCTCGGCCAGGACAGCCTCTGCGCCTATGGCCATGTCTGGATCCTGAAGGATGCGCTGGAGATGGCCGGCGCCGCCGACCGCCGCAAGGTCGGCGCCGCCATCCACGCCATGGACACGACCGAGAGCTCGGCCAAATTCTTCGCCGGCGGCCACATCAAATTCGACGCCAGCGGCCGCCGCATCGACGCGCCGCTGGTCATCGTGCAATGGCAGAAGGCTCAGCCGGTCACCGTCTATCCGCCGCAATCGGCGCAGGCGAAGGCGGTCTGGGCGACGAGCAGGTAGCGACGGGGGCGCCGCCGCGCCATCGGGAGCCGTCATGACGGACGCGCCGCTCTACGAGGTCTATGCCGTCAAATACGCGCGCCACGAGCGCCGCGCGAGCGCCAACTTCCTCGGCGGCGATCCGCATGACGGGCCGATGCCGCTCGACTATTTCGTCTGGGCGATCGTCGGCGGCGGCAGGACCTTCATCCTCGACACCGGCTTCGACGCCGAGCAGGCAAGGAAGCGCCGGCGCGAGCACCTCCGCTCGCCGGGCGACGGGCTGCGCCTGCTCGGCATCGATCCCGCTTCGGTGAAGCACGTCTTCATCAGCCACATGCATTACGACCATGCCGGCAATCACGATCTCTTCCCCAACGCGCTCTACCACCTCCAGGACGGCGAGATGCGCTACTGCACCGGGCGCGCCATGGGCCACCGCGCGCTCGCCGGCTCGTTCGCGGCCGAGGATGTGGCGGCGATGGTGCGGCGGCTCTATGCGGGCAGACTCCGCTTCCATGACGGCGATGACGAGGTGGCGCCGGGGCTCAGCCTGCATCGCATCGGCGGCCACACGCCGGGGCTGCAGGCGCTGCGGGTGCGGACGCGCCGCGGCTGGCTGGTGCTGGCGGCCGATGCGGCGCATCTCTACGCCCATATCGAGCAGCAGCGGCCCTACCCCACGGTGGTCGACGTCGCCGCGATGATGGAAGGCCACCGCACCCTGC
>DAHUYF010000052.1 GCA_027315365.1 Rhodospirillales bacterium
ACGAGGCGCATCGGCGACCGGATGAGCCGCCCGGCCAGGCTGAAGGGCGAGAACCGCTGATGCAGGGCGGCGGCAAACGACATGTGCGTCACGCTCCGACGATGGCCCGGCACGCCGGGACGGCTTCAGGAATGCCCGCGAAGACATCGCGCGGAGAGAATAGCACGCGTCGCTAAACTCCGCGCGCCGTTATGTCAACCATCGAGACGTCTGAAGTAAATGAAACAATATCCGCGGCGCACCGCGCCGGCCTATTACCCACGCGACACGTTCAACATGGCACAAGGCCTCAACCGCAACTCCGGCCGCAGCCGCATGTCCGATCGAGCCGGCCACGCGCGGCGCGAAGGGAGCCGCTGCAGAGCAGAGAACAGATAACTTGTTCGTCCGCACCAAGTGTGCAGAAGACGTGGTTAAAACAAGTCATCTGCCAATGATCAACATTCCTTGCGCCGTCCAAAAAAAAGCTCCACAGTAAAATTGGGCTTCTACAGTCGACCAAAACCGACTAGATTGCATGCGAACATTGCGGTCGGTCTCGCGCCATGAAAATTATGAGTCGCGGCAAGATTTGTGCGTATCTGCGCGAATTGGTTTCAGGCGCACATTCGAGGCGCATCGCCGATGGCGTGCCGCTACCGGAACCGGCGACAGAGGGTTTCAGAGGCGACGCATGAAGAGCGCCATAGCAATCGCCCGCCGCTTCAATCCTGCAGTGGGCGCCTGGCTTGTCGCACTTTCGGGCGGTAGGCTCCATATCCTTCTTTCCCGCACGCTGCGCCTCCGTCGTCTCGCTGGCGCGATGCTGCATGGAACTTTGACACCACCTAGTCCAGTAAGGCTGCAGATCGAGACAACGGATGTATGCAATCTCCGATGCATCCATTGCACTCGGGAAACCTTGGACGGGATGAACACTCTCACGGTAGGTTTCGACGCGTTCGCACGCACGGTTTCCGAGATTGCCCCCTTCTATGTCACCATGAATGGGCTGGGCGAGCCGCTCGTCGATCGCACCATCATTAAGAAGCTGGGATTCCTCCACGGTCGAGGAATTCGCACCTCGATGCCGACGAACGGTACATATATCCGCCGACACAAGCGCGACGAACTCGCGGCTGAGTTGCCTGACGTCCTTCAGCTATCGATCGACGGCGCCACGAAGGCGAGCTTCGAAGCAATTCGCAAGCTTGGAGATTTCGATAATATCATTGAAAACTACCGGTCCATATGCGCGATGCGTGCCGACGGGAAGACTCGACCTCATACGACCATTCGCGTTCTCTGCGCTCTCCAACGCGCCAACCTTCACGATTATCGTGAAATGTATCGACTTTACAAATCTTTGCGCAGCGTCGATTCCTTCAACTTGGTAGCGGTCTTCGACTACGATGCAGAAGGCAGCTCGTATGCTGGACTGGTGCCAAGTGCCGATGAGGTGCTGGCGCTTCACCGGGAAATTGATATCGCCATTAGCGCCGCAACGGAAACGGATGAGGAGCTTTTCTATCGCAACTGGCGAAAGGTTTCGGCCGAGTGGCTGCGCAGCAAGAATCCCAATCGCATCGACCCCGAAACCAACACCGCTCCATGCACGGTGCCATGGTATTCCACCTACATCGACGCGAAGGGGCGTGTCTATCCTTGCTGCTACCTGACCGCTACCGAGCACGTAATGGGACAGCTCCAGGCGGATGGATCGGGCTTCCCCACGATCTGGAGCGGAGCGAAGTATCGCGGGTTCCGATCGCAACTTATGACAGCACGGCCGACGCTTTCGGGATGTAGAACCTGTCCGCGCAACGACGACCGAGTTCTTACGACCCTGAGCAAGCTGGGTCCTCTGCTGCCGAAGCCGATTTTGGACGACGCCCCGCAGGGTGGCTGATGCGCGAAGGGCGGCATGGCGCACGCATTCGTCGATCGAGGGTTTCGCCTCGTCTATCGCCTGGGCTTTCCGGCGATGCGGCTGTGGTGGTTCGTGCGGCGCCCGGACCATCGCGGCGCCATGGTCGCGGTCTGGCATGAGGGGCGCGTGCTGATGCTGCGCCAATCCTACCGCCGCATGCCGGTCTTCCCGGGCGGCGGCCTCCGGCGCGGCGAGACGCCGCGCGCCGCCGCCTGCCGCGAACTTGCCGAAGAGGTCGGCCTGGTCGCGGCACCGGAAGCGTTGTCGCTGGCGCGGGAGACGACGGCGCTCTGGGACTGGCGGCGCGATCATGTCGCGATTTTCGAGCTGCATCTTGCCACGCCGCCGAGCCCCAGGGTGGATCGGCGCGAGATCGTCGCCGCCGAGTTCATGACCGCGGCGGCGGCCCTGGCTGGCGAGCTGCCGCCCTTCGAGCGCGCTTATCTTGCCCGCCGACCGGCATAGCCCCGGCGTGGCGGACCGGCGCGCAAGGCCCGCTCGACGCCCGAAGCCGGCCGCTGCGCCACACAAACTGGTGGAGCGGCTCCGCGGCCGCACAAGAATTGGTTTCGATCGAGCATTGATATCGCGCATTTTCGCTAATATAGACGCAAAAATTCGTTATAACGTTTGCATTAACCGGAAGAATAAGCTATCCGTTTGCGGCTGCGACGACGTGACGATTCGGAGCCGTCGTCGCTGCGATGGTCATTATGTCGGCGTTCTCATAACCGCCGCGTCGCGGCGGATCGCGATGCTCACCAGCATGCTCGAACATGGCAGACCCGGCAGAGCACATTCCCTTTCGTGACGGCGTCTCCTCGCCGCCGCCCGGCGTCGGCCGTCGCGCCATGTCGGTCTCGCCGGAGATCGTCGCCGGCGTCACCAAGCTCATCGACTTCTTTCTGGTGCTGGCCGCCGCTGCGGTCAGCTTCTGCCTCTATCTCCTCGCCATCGTCGACAGCCGCGACGAGGTCGATCGCTACGCGCTGACCGCGGTGCTCGGCGCGCTCCTGTTCGTCGTCGGGTTTCAGCGCATCCGCGGCTACGAGTTCAAGAAGCTGACGCAGCTCCGCTGGCAGGCGACGCGCCTCTGCGCCGTCTGGGGGGCGGCGGTGGCGGCGCTCCTGCTGTTCGCCTTCCTGGCCAAGGTGTCGGACGTCTATTCCCGCGGCTGGGCGCTGGGCTGGGCGGCAAGCACGCTGGGCCTGCTGCTGCTGGAGCGCAGCCTGCTCCGCCTGGCGATCGACCGCTGGACCCGCCAGGGCCGCCTGGCGCGCAACATCGTCATCGTCGGCGCCGGCGCCCCGGGCGAGCAGCTCGTCGACAAGCTGCAGCGCGCGGGCGACGCGAGCGTGACCGTCCTCGGCATCTTCGACGACCGCAAGACCCGGGTCGCGCCGGCGATCGGCGGCATCGAGGTGCTCGGCACCACGGACGACCTGCTGCGTTTCGCGCATCAGGTGGCGCTCGACGAGGTGATCGTGGCGCTGCCGCTCAACGCCGAGCAGCGCCTGAAGACGCTGTTCGTCAAGCTCGGGCGGCTGCCGCTCGATCTGCGCCTCAGCGCCGAACCGATCGCCGACGCCTTTCCGGTGCGCGGCATCAGCTATGTCGGCGATGTCCCGATGCTCGAGATCGTCGATCGCCCGCTGAAGCATTGGAGCGCGGTGACGAAGCTGTTCGAGGACATGATCCTCGGCGCGCTCCTGCTGGTACTGCTGGCGCCGGTGATGGCGCTCGTCGCGCTGCTGATCAGGCTCGACAGCCGCGGCCCGGCGCTCTTCGCGCAAGAGCGCTTCGGCTTCAACAACCAGGTCATCCGGGTGCTCAAATTCCGCACCATGTATGTCGAGCGCGGCGATCCCAGCGGCACGCAGCGCACCGTGCGCGGCGATCCCCGCGTCACCCGAATCGGCCGCCTGCTGCGCGCCTTCAGCCTCGACGAGCTGCCGCAGCTCGTCAACGTGGTCCGCGGCGAGATGTCGCTGGTCGGCCCGCGGCCGCATGCGATCACCATGAAGGCCGGGGAGCGGCTCTATCACGACGCCATCGAGGATTACCTCAACCGCCACCGGGTGAAGCCGGGCATCACCGGCTGGGCGCAGGTCAACGGCTTGCGCGGCGAGATCGACACGATCGAGAAGGCGCGCCAGCGGGTGATCTACGATCTCCACTACATCGACGCCTGGTCGCTGTGGCTCGACCTCAAGATCCTGCTGATGAGCCTGCGCGTGCTGTTCGTGCGCGAGAACGCCTATTGAGCGGCGCACACCTCGCACGGAAATCAAGGAGCGACGGATGAAATCGGCGTTGGTATTGGGCGGGGGTGGATTCATCGGTTCGCATCTGGTGAAGCGGCTCAAGAGCGAGGGCTTCTGGGTGCGGGCGGTCGACCTCAAATACCCCGAATTCGCCGAGACGGCGGCCGACGACTTCATCGTCGCCGATCTGCGCGACGCGCAGGAATGCCGCGACGCCATCGACCGGCCCTTCACCGAGATCTATCAGCTCGCCGCCGATATGGGC
>DAHUYF010000060.1 GCA_027315365.1 Rhodospirillales bacterium
GCCTTGCTCCAGCCGCCGATCTTCTGCAAGAGCCCGTCGCGGAAGCGGATGAGCTGGCACGCCGCCCAGCCGGCCTCGAGCAGGGTAGGCGTGTACTGGACATTCACCCCGGGACGGATTTTGAGCGGGACGAGCGGCATATTTACCCTCGACAACCCCGGATGGTGGGCTTCCTCTGCTCACATTCCACGGAGGAGCCGATGCGCCGGTTTCTTTGCGTCGCCGCCGCCGGCCTACCCCGCGCCGCAGCCCTTCGTCGCGCCGCCGCTGCCGCGCGCCGGCACCGATCCCTCCTGGACGCCGGTGCAGCCGCCGCCGCCTCGGCCGGCAACCTCCGGCAGGCCGCTGCCGCAATTTCCGCCGGTCGGCGATCCCAGGTGGTGAGGGGACATCGGGTGCTCTGTCGACCAGCGTGCAGCCTCGATTGACCCCATAGGCGATCAGGATGGAGGCCGCGAAATTGCGCGCCCGCTTGTCGTATCGGGTAGCAATGCGGGCGGCGAAGGACCGCCGCCTGCCTCGATCCGGCCGCCGACCTTCCGCAGCACGCCGTCGCAGAACCGGATAAGCCGGGACGCTGCCCCTCCCGCCTCGAATTGGCTCGGAGTGAACTGCTGACCATGGGCCGGATTTTGAGCGGGACGAGCGGCATGATAGTTTGCTCCTCATGCTCGATAGCCCGTCGCATTTTTCAATTTCCAAGGACGCGCTGGTAAGATGCCAAGCGCTCGTCGCTGAGATCGACGCTAAGGCCCGCGCGACCGGCGCCTATGACAATGAGCGTGAGTGGGTAAGCCCCAGTGGCGAGCCGGTTCACGCCCGTCGAATGCACGCCGACGATGTGACAGCCAGTTTCCTTGCCGAATTGCCCCAGCGTTCTCATTTCTTCACCGGCTGGGCACCACAAGGGGCGACGCTAAACGCGCTTGGGCGGGCCATCTGGCGCGTTATACGACCGATGTCTCCGACACTTGGCGCCCGCATCTTCGTCCGATGGTGGCACAGATTGCAGCTTGAGCCGCATTACGACGGGCTGCCGTTGAGCATGGCAGCAGCGCTCGCCGATCAACGCGCGCGGCGCCTGCCGCCACGGTTGCGCCCCCCTCGCAATTTCGACGGAACCGCACTCGACCGTGTGGCACTGTGCGAACGACTGCTGGCAATGCAGCAACTCGGTCTTCTCGATCGCCTCGGCGCGACAGGCCGTCCCGTCGTTCTTGAGATCGGCGCCGGCTACGGTATGCTGGCTCACGCTCTTCTTCGCGCATTCCCGAACCTAGTGTATCTAATCATTGATCTACCTAGCTCGCTGGCGCTTTCCGGATGCTATCTCGCAAGCCGCTGTCCGGGTCGCGTTTTTTTGGCTGCACCAAACGTCACGCTTGCTGAAGGTGACGTAGGGCTCGCCCTCAACACAGAACTCTCTGCGGTCGCGCAGGTCCGCATCGATCTTGCCATAAACACTCTCTCATTCGCCGAGATGTCAGAGTCCGTGGTGGAGTCGTATGCCACCTTCTTGCGTCACGCGCTGCGCCCGCACGGACTTCTTTTCGAGCAGAATTACGATAATTCACACGTGGGGCGTACCAATTTCTGCAATCCGACCGCCGTTCTTGGCCGTCATCTTAAAGAATGCGGCCGCGCTGCCGGTTGGCACCTCAGAGGCATCCCGCGCATTTGGTCTACGTCTTGATGATGTAATTGACGATCAGCGTCGGCTGCACGGTGTTGTGCGCACCGCCGCTACCCGTGTTTTGGATCGAGATACCGGTAGCCGACGCCCCGGTGCCCCAAGGCGGCGTACTGTTGGTCCCTCCGATAGCACCGGCGCTTCCGCCTGCGGTTCCGCCAGCCGCGACGAGGGTATGGCTGTGACTGGGATCATTAACCCCGTGGCTATGCGACGGCATCTCGGCGACTGAAAGCGTATGTGCCGCCTCGCCGCCGGTGCCGCCGGGACCGGCGTTGGTGAACTGGCCGCTGGCGTTGAGCCGTCCGGTCGCGCTGTCGTTGCCGGCGGCGACACGTCCGCGCAAATCGGGCAGGTTGAAGGTCGTCGACCCGTCCCCCGCTCCGTAGCTCGTGCCGAGGACGCCGAACAGCGTCGCATAGGCGGAGCGGCCGACGGCGGACCCGTCGCACATCAGCCAGCCCGCCGGCGCGGCGCCGCCGCCATAGGCGATGATCTCGCCCGGCAGCCGCGAGACCTGCGCGCCGTTGACGTAGATCTGGCCCGCGGCGTTGAGCGTGCCGGCGCCCCGGTCGCCGCCGGTCGGCGATCCCACCTGCACGCCGCCGCCGGTGGTCAGCGTCGCCACGGCCGCGCCGCCCGATAGGAGCTGCGTCGCGGGATTGCTGCCCGCACCGGCGATGCCGCCCAGCCGCGCCACGCCCGCGCCGGTGACATCCATCAAGGCGCCGGCAGCGCCGGCCGTCAGGCTGGCGGCCTGGACCGTCGCGGTGACGGCGCCCGCCACTGTCACCGGCCCGGGAATGCAATCGACATCCGGGTAGACATTCGTCCCGTCGCTGTAGAGCGCCGCCGTCGCGCCCGGCGGCACGGCCACGGTCGCGCCCAGTGCGCCGCCGGAATTGTCGTTGACGCCGAGCGTCAGCGTATAGGCGCCGGCGGTCGAGTTCTGGACGTCGAAATCCGCATTGCGCCCCTGCGGCAGCAGCACCAGCGTGCTCGCGGCGAGAGCGCCGGTGAAGACCAGGCGCCGGTTGGGCAGCTGCTGGGCCGACGAGCCCTGCGAGAACGTCAGCGCCACCGTCGGATAGCCCGGTTGCGCCGGCAGGTCGAGCGCGATCAAGCCGGCCACCGCATTGTCGAGGATCTGCTTGTTCGTGGTCTCGACCGGACCCCACGCATTGACGAGGTCGCCCGTGCCGATCTCGGTCAGGCCGAGATTGGGGGTATAGGATTCGGCCATGGTCGCGTCGCTCCGGTGATCGGTTCCCGGTCCTGAGCCTGTCGCAGGATCAGCCGTCAGTTGCTGAGAACTGACGGCCGCTCGCCGACGGCTACGACCGCGGCGGGCTCGCCAGCGGCGCCGGCGAATAGGGCTGCCACGCCGCGCTCTGCGCCTTGCGGCGCTGCTCCTCGACGACGGCGCTCTTTTTCAGCTCCTGGAAGGACGATTCCCAGGAGAGCGCCAGCCGCGGGTCTTCCGACTGCGCCCCGAAATCGCGCTGGTATCCCGCCATCGCGACGTTGACGCCGGCGACGAAGAGGTCGGGCAGGTTGGTGCCGAGCCAGGTGGTGGGGTTGGCGGCGGTCATCGGCGCCGGGCGGATGATGCCGATGAACTCCGCCTGATAGGCCGCGTCCGGCGCCGGGCCGAGGCGCACGTCGACGTCATCGAGCAGCGCGTACCAGCTCGGCACCGAGGGCGAGCCCAGCGGCGCCGCGGCAACCGGCGCCACGCGGTTGAGGAAGGCCAGCGACACCCGCTGGACCGGATTGCGCGTGCCGAGATCGGGCGCCGTCCCGGCCGGCGTGACGATGTTCAGCTCCTGCAGGATGAGGATGCCGCCCGGGATCGCAATGTTGCGGCCGAGCGGCGTCAGGCTCGCGGTCTGCGCCGTCTGCGTCGTGATCAGGTCGAGCTCGCGATAGAGCCGCTGCTCGGCCTGCTCGATGGCGCGGGGGAAGAAGAGATTGGCGTTGGCGTCGCCGAAGGGATTGGCGGAGGACGCGTTGACGATCGCGATCTCAAAGACCGCGCCGACCTCGTTGACGACGTCGGCCCACGCGACGGACATGCCTCGGTGACCCTTCCCGGACGTTCAGAAATTCACCAGGGAGGCACGGAGGACGCGGAGGAAGGTAGACTGGCGCACTGTGCGCGCCAATATTTTCTTCTCCGTGTCCTCCCTGCCTCCGTGGTGCAAATCGCCGTTCACGCAGACGAACTCAGTCCGCAAGCTGGATCGGGCGCGGCACCGGCAGCCCGGTCGGCGGCGCCGGCAGCGGCTGCCCGGTGACGAGCTGCTGCACGTAGAGGTTCGCCGGGGCCGGTCCCTCGGACGCGGCGGCGTCGTCCGGCCGCGGCTGGTAGACCGGCAGCGGGTCGGGCGGCAGGATCGCCGGCCGCGTGAATTCGTGCGGGATGTCGAGGCAGCGCCGGCACACCCGCAGCCAGAGATTGATCAGCCGGTTGCCCCGCCACTCATGCTGGAAGACGAGGTCGACCAGATTGTAGAGGAAGCGGCAGCGGTCGCAGACGCCGAAGGCCTGTGGGTTCGTCGGATCGACCCGGGCTCTGCCGTGGATGCGCATGGTCGCTTCGCTCCCGCCGTCGGCTCGCCGCTTTCAGCCGCAACCGGACGGCTGATGGCTGACGGCTTCTATCGGTAATACCCGCTGAAATCGGGCACGAGATACAGGCTCACCCGCTCGCGGTCCTCCTGCGCCGCTTCTTCCCAGGCCTCGAACGCCGCGAGCTTGAGATCGGCGATGGTGACGCCGCCCGCCGGGGTCGGCGGGAATTTCCGCGCCAGATGCAACGCGAGGTCCGCGCACAGCGCCTCGCTGAAGCGGTAGGGGATGTCCGGCGTCTGGCTCGCCAGCGCGTTGGCGTCCTCGATCTGGCTCAGCGTGTAGGCGACGAATTCATAGGGGCCGTTCTGGTCCGGCATCTGCCACAGCGTCACCGTCGGCGCCATCGCCTGGCGGTCGAACCAATAGACCGTGGGCGCCCCTTGCGCGCTCTTGTCGCCGAGCGCCGCATAGTCGCTGCGCGAGATCGGCGTCAGGATGCGGTCGACGGGATCGGCACCGGCCGGCGTGGTACGCAGATAGCAGTCGAGCAGCATGATCGTGCCCGGCGGCAATGCGTAAGTCGCGGCACCCTGGACGAGCGCCACCATCTGCGGCGATCCCGCCGGCGACACTTTCCACAGATTGGTGCCGCGGTTCGCCCAGCGCGCCTGGACGAGGTTCATCGAGCGGCGCGCGCTCACCATGTGATCGGCGGTGATCTCCGCGGCGCGCACCTGGATGCGCTCGAACGCCTCGAGCACCAGATCGGCGCCGGAGAGCGCGAAGGCGGTCGTGCCGCTGGTCGACATGGTCGCTTCGCTCCCGTTGTCAATTGCCGGTCCCGAGCCTGTGCAGGATCAGCAAAGCGAAAACCGCCGACCGATCACCGAGAAACGCCTTCTGCGCCGCATCCTCGATCGGGCGGCTGCGGCCGGGGCCGGCCAAGACCCTCCCCGGCTTCCTGCGCGCCGCGTCGCCGAGGCGCGCCGTCAGTCGGCTTCCTTGTCGACGCCGGCCGAGCTGTCCATGCCCGGCCGCATCTTCGGGCCGGCCGCGCGGCTCATCGGCGAGCGGCCGCCGCGCGCGCGGCGCGGCTTGTCGGCGCGGGCATGTGGCCTGGCGCCGTCCGCCCGCCGAGCTCTCGCCGCAGCGCCGCCGCGCTTGCGCTTCCTGGCCTTCGCTTTGCCGCCGCGCCTGAAGCCGTCGTCCTTGTCCGCGGCTTCCGCCTCGGCCTTCGAGCCCTGGGCGTCGTAGGGCCGGTTCTCGATCGCCGGCACGCGGTGCTCGTCGCGTCGTTTCCTGCTCATGCTTCGATACTCCTTGACGACGGGAAGATGAATCGGCCCTGGGCGGCGCGTGACCGCCGGACGCTCCGCGGCGGGGCGGCAGCTTGTCTCATCGCCGCGAAGATGCGAGAGTCGGCCCTTCTCGAGGGAGGCGCGCTTGCACAGGCGGGCAAGGCTCGATCGCTACCTGAAGCGCGGGCATAGGTACGTTCACGGTTGGGTATTGCCGGGCGCCGCCAAGATGGTGGTGGCGATCGCCGCGGTTCAACGGGCCCAGGCGGTCGGCGGCCACATTGCCGAGATCGGGGTTCACCGCGGCCGGCTCTTCATCCTGCTCTACCTGCTCAGGCGGGATGGCGAGCGCGCGCTCGCCATCGACCTTTTTTCCGATCAGGAGCGCAACCCCGAGCATTCCGGTCACGGCGACCTCGATATCTTCCGCGCAAATATGGCGCGGCACGCCGACACCGACAGCCTTGTCGTGCACGAAGGCGACAGTACCGCGATCGACGGTGCCACGGTGACGCGGCTGCTCGGCGGCGCGTGCCGCCTCTTCAGCATCGACGGCGGCCATACCCCGGAAATCACCGCCCATGATCTCGCCGTCGCGGAAGCCGCCCTGGCGCCTGGCGGCGTCATCATCCTCGACGACGTCTTCAACGAAATGTGGCCGGGGGTCTCCGAGGGGCTCAACCGATATTTCCACGCGCGCCGCGGCATCGTCCCCTTCGCGATCGGCGGCAACAAGACGTTCCTCTGCGCGCCGCCCTTTGCCGCGCGCTATATCGACGCGCTCCGGCCGATAGCGGTCAAGACGGCGGAGCGCGACTTCCTTGGCGCGCGCGTTCTGTGCTGCGACTTTGCGCCGCTGTCGCTTGCCGAACGGGTCGGCCGCTACGCCGCCTGGCGCGCGGTCAAGGACATCGGTCCGCTGAAGATCGCCCGGCGCGCCTACCACCTGGCGCGAGCGGCCATCGGCTGATCGCTCGTCGGGAAAACGCCTTCTGCACCATTCGGTCGTGCGCCGCGAAGCGCGCCTGCGAGGAAGGCCCGCGCGGCTATTGCTTGAGCCCGCTCTGAATGACGGTCAGGGTCACCAGCCCGGTGCCGGAATTGACGGTAAGACGAACCCCCTTTACCGGAGAAGACAGGCTCCCATCGGCGCTGGCGTTCTCGTTCCTGAGCGTGGCATGCGTCCAGGCTACGGGATAGGCGCCCAAGGCGAGGTCGAGGAAATCGTCATAGGTATAGTCCACGCCCCAGTTGACCGCGCCCGCTTCGAGCACGCCGCCAAGCGACACGTTTGCCGGCGTCACGTGCTGGTCGAGCAGCAGCCAGCGCGTCGAGCCCGTCGGGTTGGTGCCGACCTGGACGGTCGAGGCGGTGGCGCCCGAGGCCGCGACTTGGGTGACGGTGGCGAAGTCCTGGTTGGTCGCCACCGCGCCGGCATTGGCGCCGGCCACCGTCTCCTGGATGGCCGTGCCGCTGTCGGTGGCGCCGTAGACGGTGAAGGTGATCCCGCTGTCGTTGCCGCCCGAGGCGATGAGCACGCGGCGCTGCGTGTCCAGGGTCGCCACGCCCCCCGACGCCGCCGCGCCGTTGAGCGTGAGGGCGCCGGCCCCCGCGAGGCTCTGCGACAGCGCGATGTTGTCGGCGCTCGCGGCGGCAAGCGTCTTGGTGAGCACGACCGGACGCATCGGCGCCTCCTACGCTGACGGCTGAGGGCTGACGGCTGACGGCGTCTTCACGCCGGCGTCACGCCGAACAGGCTCGTCATGTTGCCCGGCGTCACCGCCGCCAGGTCGGCCACCCGCGGCGTCACGAACATCTGCAGCACCTTGGTGCCGTCCGAGGCCGATTGCGGCGCATAGGTGCCGCGCACGCTGCCGGTGGTCGAGGTCGCCGGCGAGGTGGTATCGGCCGCGGTGAAGCCGGTCGCCGCGGCGACGATGGCGTTCGCCCAGCCGACCGTCGCCATCGGGAACTCGAGCACCCGGACCGGGAATTCGTAGATGTCCGCGGTGCCGATGGAGTAGTCGTGCGCGTCGGTGAATTGCGGCGTCACCGAGGCGATGAACTTCCACCCCTTCCTGCCATTGGTCGTGACCGCGCCGGCGCCGGCGGCGATCTGCTCGGTCTGCGGTTGCCCGTACATGTCGAAGCCGGCAACCAGGAACGCGCCGCCCGTCGCCGAGGCCGAGCCGGTGATCGAGATCGCCCGGGCGATCTGGTGCGTCGGGTCCATGACGGCGATCGCGCCGGTCGTGCCGAAGGAGACCAGGCCCGGCAGCCCGTCGATCGCCAGAGTGCCGCTCGGCACCACCAGCCCGGTCTGCGGGATGGCGAGCGCCGCCGACATCACGGCGATGCCGGCGCCGCTGCTCGCCACCAGCGTCATCGCCGTGCCGCTGGCCACGGCCTGCAGCGCGGCGATGTTCGCGGTCGCGATCGCCGACGGCGCCTGGTCGATGCATTGCAGCTCGGCGGCCGAGGCGAAGAGGATCGCCAGCGGGTTCGGCTGCGCGCCGCCCGGCAGCGCGTCGGGGTTCATCGCGCCGCCGATCCTGTAGCCGTAGCGCGGATCGATCACGCCCCAGCCGAGATCGGCGCCCGAGGGCGCGCGGTCGGCATTGTAGTCGGGCGGCGGATATCCTGCGACGACCGGCGCCAGCTCCCCCCAGATCAGATCGGGGCCGGCTTTTGCTTCGAGGGACATGGGGTGCTCCTTCGGAGACCGTCAGCTGTCAGCCATCAGCCGTCAGCCGCAGCAATCTTGCCCCTCTCCCTCCTGAGCTTGTCGAAGGGGCGGGAGAGGGAGGATGAGGGATGATCTGATGGCCGATGGCCGATGGCTGATGGCTGAAAGCTGAAAGCTACGCCGTCGGCAACGTCCCCCAGATGGCGCGCGGGTTGTAGTAGCCGAAGCTGTACCGCTCATAGGCCTTGCACAGCAGGTTGTCGGTGTACCAGTCGATCTGCATGTCGGTCTCGAACGCCTCGCGCTGCAGGTAGAGCAGCCCCTTGCGGTTGGTCAGCACGAACCAGGCGAAGGGCGACGTCAGGAAGTCGAGGATCTCGTAGCCCTCGCTGAAGGAGCCGGTGGCGTGGATGGCATGCGCGTCGTTGTTGGTCGTGCCGGGCCTGAGCTCGGTGTGCCAGATGCGCGCCATCACGTATTCGAGCTGCGCCGGCACCAGCACCTTGCGCGCGCGGGCGAAGATCTTGAGGCCGCGCTGGTCGACGAAGCCGGTGCGGATCTGGATGTTGGCGGCCTCGAGCGCCGCCTCGTTGAGATCGATGTCGGTGGTCGGCCGGTTGGCGTAGCTGCCGTTGTCGACCGGGTGCGCCGCATTCACCAGCGACACGCCGTCGCCGGCGATCGCGGAGTTGTAGCTTCCGGCGGTGTTGAGCAGATTGGCCGCCAGAATCTCCTTCGTCTGGTCGAAGCTCTCCATCAGGCCGAGATTGGAGGGCTGGAACTGCGACTTGTAGAGGTTGTCGGCGATCGCCTTGCGGGTGATGGCGTAGCCGAGTCCCACCTCGACATGCTCCTGGTTGTAGACGAAGCGGTCGCCCGCCGCGTTGTCGAAGGAGGTCGGCGCGCCTTCGCTCTTGATCACGGCGAGGCCGACGAAGGCCATTTCCGAGGTGCGCTCCAGCGCCATCTCCGAGGTGCCGGTCTCGAAATAGCGCTTCCACTGCGCCGGGATCATCTCGTATTTGCCCTCGATGCCGCGCAGGCCCGGGAACAGCTCCTGCTTGATCTGGGCAAGATTGATGGTCATGGGGATTTCTCCGAGTTGTCGGTCGTCAGTCGTCAGTCGTCAGTTGACCGAGAACCGACGACCGATCACTGACAACTAAATGCCGGTGGTCGGCGTCCGCAGTTCGAAATTATTGAACACGACCTCGACCAGGTTCGACGTCGAGCTGTTGTCGTTGCCGATCTTCTGCGACAGGCCGGTGATCCTGAGCGGCAGCGTCGCGGTCGTGGCGACGCCCGAGAGCGTCGCCGTGCTGTAGCCGGCGGCACCCGGCGCGCCCGCGCCGGTGAAGGTCGCGTTCTGCCAGACGTCGGATTGCGGCACGGCGAGGCCGCTCGCCGCGCGGATCTCGAAGATGAGATCGGGATCGTCGATGACATAGGCGGTCACCAGCGTGCCGCTCGCCAGGTTCGGCGCCTTCCAGGCGTTGAACCAGTTGACGTAGTTGTTCACGGGGTCGAGATACTCGCAGCCCCAGAACACGCCGCGGATGGCGCCGGAATTGACGCCCGCCGACCACAGGTCGATATAGCCGGACGGCAGCGACTGCACCGGGTCGCCCTTGCCGATGCCGTGCGCGTTGTTGTAGGCGAGCTGAACGGCGGTCAGCGCTCCCGTCCAGGCGGCGCCGTCACGACGCCGCACCGGACGCAAGCCGCACCCGCCCGTCGGGTTCGACATGGCAATGCTCCATCTCTGTGGGGATCGCTGGCGCGCGCGCCGCGCTCGCGGGGTTCAAGGAAGGGCCGCGCCGAGGCGTTCGACGGGACCGGCGCCGCGGCGGCGGACCATCGCGCCGACGCTCGCAAATCTTCGAGTTGATCCGTTTTACCGCTGCACCCCTCCCCGGCCAAGGCTCGGTTTGCAGCGGCGAAAAAAAATCTCAGGCTCGCACGGATCGCGCCTCGAGAGCAAATTCCGCTCGGCGGGAATCAAGCGCTCGGCACGTCCCTCTGCGCGCGAAGCGGCTATCGCATTCACACATCTCAATCAGTCGCCCTCGATCGGAAATCTTCCCCTCTCCGCCCCAAGGGGGCGGAGAGGAGCAGATCATGGCATGTAGGCCGAACCGCTCCTACTCCTCCGCGGCCGCGGCCGCCGCCGGCGTCTCGTCGGGCTCGGCGACCTGGATGTTGTACTTCTTCTTCGCCGCGGCGCGGACGCGCGGGAGCTGGCCTTCCGGCGTCAGCTTCAGGCTCTTCACCTGGTTGCGTACGCGCTCCTTCGCCCGCTGCTCGCGCAGCCCGGCCGCCTCCCTGGTGATGGCGGCGGCGCGCTCCATCAGCATCAGCCCGTCGACGATGATCGCGCCCTCGGGATCCCTGGTGGCCGCCTCGCGCCCGACGATCTCGGGATGGCGCTTCTTCGGCACCGGCGTCCAATGGCGGCGGTGGGCGCGCGCCTGATGGCGCACATCCTCCTTGCCGGCATAGGTGACGCGGCGCCATTCGTAGCTCATGCGGTCGGGAACCGCGGCGGCATCCACCGCGAAGGGGCCGCCGGCATCCTCCTCCTCGTAGAGCGCGGCAAGATCGCGCTGGGACGCCCGCTGCGGCGGGCGGGCGGACCGTCGGGTTCGGGCTGGCGGCATGTTCGGCTCCTGCGTCAGAGGCGGCCTTCGCGCCGGAGCGCGGCCTGGTTCTCGAAATAGAGCTCGAGCGCCTTTCGCGGGCTCTCCTTCCATTCCTCGGGAAACGAGATCTTCGCCGCCTCGAGCTCGCCCGAGCTCGGCTGGCGCGTGCGTCGGCGCGGCGCGCCGGTGCCGG
>DAHUYF010000062.1 GCA_027315365.1 Rhodospirillales bacterium
GCCACACCGCGCCGGACGCGTCCTCGGCGACCAGGGCCTTCAACGGCAGATCGATGCCGATCGCCTGATCGAGCTGCATGAGCGGCGTGCCCGCCTTGGCGCTGCCGAAGATCAGCAGCTCCGTCGGCCGCAGCGGCAGGCCGACGGCCGCAGCTCCGGCGCCGTGGTCGACGCGCGCGAACACGCCCATGCCCTTGGCCCTGACCGCGGCTTCGAGGCGATCCATCGTCTCCTTCGCGCCAAAGCCGCTGCGCATGGTCGTCAACCCGTCTGCCGCCATCGCCTTCTCCTTGCCCGCCGGCGCTGCGCAACGCTCGGTCCAGCCCGGCGCGGTCGCCGCCCTGCCGCCCGATTGTCGCCTGCCGGACAGAAGAGTCGAGTGCTTTTGGTCCCGTCGGCGCACATCGTCTTGCCGCGGCGCAGGGGCGGATCGCCGCAGGAGCCGACGGCGTCAATCACCGTCGCGATGCCGCGCCCTGGCGCGCGAGCGCGGCCCATCGGCCCGGCGACATGCCATAGGCCCGCTTGAAATGCCGCGTCATGTGGCTTTGGTCGGCGAAGCCGCACGATGCCGCCGCATCGACCAGCGCGCTCCCCTGCCGGATCAGGGAGCGTACCCGGTCGAGGCGACGCAGGACGAGATACCGGTAGGGGCTCGTGCCCAGGCAGGCGCGAAAATGCCGTGCCACGGCATAGCGGGAAAGTCCCGCAACCGCTTCCAGCTCCGCCGAGGTGACGGCGGAATTGACGTTGGCATCGAGGAAGTCGCGCGCCCGGCCGACGGCGCGCCAGTGACGTGCCGAGAGTTCGCGTCGAGCGACCGACGGGTCGGTCGCGGCGAGCGCGTCGGCGAGATCGAGAATGATCTGGTCGCCGAGCAGCTCCTCCGGCGGCCGGTCGAAATCCTCGAGCGCCGGCAGGACGGCGGCGGCAAGGCGTCGGTTGGTCGAGACCGCGTCGCGCACGAAGGGCAGCGGACAGCGCCGGTCGCTCAACGCCTCGCGAACGACGCGGGGCTCGAGGTAGAGGATCCGGTAGCGAAAGCCGGCGGCGGTCCCGGCGTGACCATCATGGGTTTCGTCCGGGTGAAGCACGAATACCTGGCCCGGCACGCTCCGCTCCGCCGCACCTCTGTATCTGAAGGATTGGACGCCATGAAGGGTGACGCCGATGGCGTAGGTATCGTGCCGATGCGGCTCGAACGCGTGATCCGCGAAGAAGGCCTCGACCCGCTCGAATCCGCGAGACAGGGGCGCGATCCGGATCCAATCGGTCGGCGCCGCGCCGCACGATCGTTCAAGACGCTTGGCCCCGCCAACCTTCATAACAGGTGCTATGCGCTTCTCTACCAGAAGCGCACGCCGCGCGCGACGGGGAGGATTGCCGACATGCAAGGACTGCTCGGCTTCGTCCTGGCCGGGTTGGCGCTGGCGGGCAGTCCCGGCCCGGCCACGCTCAGCCTTGCCGCTTCGGCTGCCGCGTTCGGCGTCCGTCGCAGTCTCGGCTACATGATCGGGATCGTCGCCGGCATGGTCGTGGTGATGGGGCTCGTCGCGGCCGGCGTCGTCGGCGTTCTTCTGGCGGTGCCGGGCGCGACGCCGGTCGTCGCCGCCTTGGCCGAGCTCTACTTTGCCTATCTCGCCCTGCGCATCGCCACCGCGCCGCCCTTGTCGGAGCAGGCCGTCCGTGATCGCCAGCCTTGCTTCGGCGGCGGCCTCTTCTTGTCGCTGGTCAATCCCAAGGGCTATGCCGCCATGGCGGCGCTGTTCTCGGGCTTCGTCCTGATGCGAGACCGTCTCGCCCTCGACGCCGCGGCGAAAGTGATCGTGCTGTCGGCGATCATCGCCGCGGTCGACATGGCATGGCTCGCCGCCGGGGCGGCGCTCACGCGATGCTTTGGAGACCCTCGCGCGAGCCGGGCGATAAACGTGACCTTTGCCGTGCTTCTCGTCGCGTCCGTCGCGTTCGCGCTGGCGCTCTGAGCCCTTGCCTCGGTTCGGGCCGGCCGTCGACCGCAGGCTCACGCGCCGGCCCGGCGCGCGCGCAGCAGGTGCAGGCAGAGCGCGGTCATGATGCGCTCGCCGCGCTGGTTGAAGGTGTCGTGGCGGAGCGTGACGACGCCGCGATCGGGCTTGCTCCGGGAGCGCTTGAGTTCGACCACGGACGCCACAGCGTGGATGCGGTCGCCGGGGCGGAGCGGCTTCGGCCATTGCACCTCGCGCATGCCCGGCGAGCCGAGGATCGCCTCCGGCCAGAGCCGGAGATCGAAGAACAGGCGGAAGCTGAGGCTGAGCGTGTGCAGGCCGGAGGCGACCAGCCCGCCGAAGGCGGAGGATGCGGCGGCGGCTTCGTCGAGGTGGAAGTCCTGGGGGTCGAAGCGCCTGGCGAAATCGACGATGTCGGCCGCGGTGACCTCGGTCGCGGCGGTGGCGAAGCTCCGGCCGACCGCCAGATCCTCGAAATAGAGTCCCGCCATCCGCTCAGACCCGGTGACCGTAGAGCCAGTCGAGCATGGTGTAGTCGGCGGCCGAGCGCGTCGCCATCATCTCGTTGCGCAGCACGGCGCCGATGCCGTCGAGATGGAACAACGCGCCCATCGCCCGCGCGGTGATCTGGACGCGCGCGGTGCGCCGCGTGCGCGCCTGCTCGTAGGCGGCGAGCGCCGCCGGCAGGTCGTCGGGAGACGCCGCGACCAGCCTGGCCAGCGCCAGCGCGTCCTCGATCGCCTGGCAGGCGCCCTGGGCGATGTACTGGTACATCGGATGCGCGGCGTCGCCCATCAGCGCGATGCGGTTCTTCGTCCAGCGCGCAATCGGCTTGCGGTCGGCCATGGTCCAGCGCCGATCGCGCCACATCAGCGCGAGGCAGCCGCGGATGTAGTCGCAGGTCTGCGCGTAATGCGCATCGAGCTCGTCGGGCGTGCCCCAATCCTCGGAGAGCGGGCTGTAGCGCGGGCTGCGGAACACCGCGACCTGGTTGTAGAGTTCGCCGCGGCGCACCGGATATTGCACGAAATGCATGTCCGGGCCGACCCACATGACGACGTTGTCGAGCCCGGCATGGGTCGACAGCCGCTCGATCGGGATAGCGCCGCGATAGGCGACGTAGCCGTCGCGGATCGGCGCGTCGTCGGAGAACAGCCGCCGCGCCGTCGAATGGAGGCCGTCGGCGCCGATCAGGAGGTCGGCCTCGTAGGCCGTGCCGTCGGCGCAGCGCGCCCGCGCGCCGTCGCCGAGATCGTCGATCGCCGCGACTTCGCGCCGCGTCTCCAGCGTGATGCGCCGTTCCGCCCGGCAGGCGTCGAGCAGCACCGACAGGAGGTCGCTGCGATGCATGACGATATAGGGATGGCGGTAGCGCTCCTTGAACGCCGCGCCGAGATCCACCTCGGTGATGCGCGTCGCGGCGATCGCGTCCATCCACACCAGCCGGCTGGGATAGACCGCATGCTTGCCGATCTCGGGCAGTACGCCGAGATGATCGAGCACATGCATGGCGTTGGGCGCGAGCTGCAGCCCGGCGCCGATCTCGCCGAACTCGGCGGATTTTTCGATCACGTGCACCGGCCGGCCGGCGCGGGCCAGCGCCAGCGCCGTGGCCAGCCCGCCGATACCGCCGCCGACGACCAGCGTCGGCAGGCGCCCGGCCGCCGTCATGTGCCGGCTCCGCGGATCGCTGGCATGCTGCTGCTCCTTCGCAGTGTCGAGGACGGCCGGGCGCTGTTATATGCGCCGCGCGAGGCGGCGGCAATCGCCGGCTAAGCCGTCACCCCGACATGGGGGCGCAGCGCGTCGAGCGGCGCCACCGCGAAGCGCGAGGCGGTGGTGAAGACGATGTCGCCGGCGAGGCCGCAGGCGGTGGTGGCATTGCGGAACACCGCGGCGATCTCCTGGCGCAGCTCGGCGGCGAAGGCGCGGTGGCTGCGCAGCACGAGATCGAAGCGCTGCTGCCGCACCAGCCCGTCGAGCTGCACCGCGCCCAGCCGGCTGGTGTCGACCTCGAGCAGAAAGCGCGTGCCTTGCTCCGCTACCGCCGCGGCCTTGCCCGAGTCGCGGCGCAGATAGAGTCGCACCGGCCGTATCGTGCCGCCCTCGAGCAGCGGCAGGAGGAAGACGCGCCAATCGCCCGAGGTGGGGTCGGCAAGCTGGCGCAACTCCGCGACATCGCCTTCGAGCCGCTGGCGCAGATCGCCGCGTCCGGCGCCGTCGAGCGCGGCGGCGAGCCTGGCGCCGGGCCAGGCGCCGGTGTTGAGTGCGCTCATCAGGAAGAGGAGGGTGCCGGCGAGCTGCGCGCCCGAGGCCGGGCTGAGGTCGCTGCGCAGCTGTGCGGCGAGGGCGGGCAGCGAGCGATCCAGCGCCGACAGCGCCTGTGCCAAGGCCGGCCAGGTCGCGCTCTGCGCCACCGGCGCGTCGGCCGGCGCGTCGGGCGGCGTGGCCGCGAGCTGCTGCAGCGCCAGCAGCGTGCCGGGCGGCAGCGCCAGGCGCTGCTCCAGCGCCAGCATGCCGAGCGGCGTCTCGACCATGGTCTCGCTGGCGGTGCCGGCCACCACCGTGCCGATGAGTTCGCCGGCGGGTGCCGGTACGGCGCTTGCCGGCGCGGCCTCGGCCGCCATGGCATCGCCGGCGGGCGGCGTCGGCAGCACGACGAGGCGCAGGGTGAGCTGAGTGCCGCCGGGCAGCGCCGCGGCGGCGCCGGGTGACGGGCCAAGCACGCGCGCCTCCACCACGGCTCCCATGTCGACGGGCAATGCCGCGGGCGCCCCGGTCGAGAGCGGCGTTAGCACCACGCGGCTGCCCGGCGGCAGCGCCAGGCGCTGATCGAGCAGCAGCGTACCGAGCGGCGTCGCCAGCGCAGTCCGGCCGTTGCCGTCGGCGGCTGCCGGCAGCACGCTGCCGGCGACGCTCACCGGCGTCGGACCGGCGGGCGCCGGCGGCGGTTCGTCGGGCGCGGGGAGGGCGATGCGCAGGACGAGGCGGGTGCCGACCTCCAGCGCGGGGAGGTTTTGCTCCGGCGGCAGCGCGACCAGGGTGGCCGCGATCTGGCTGCCGAGCTCGAGCTGCGCCGGCGGCGCTTCGGCCGCGGCGGCCGTCGCGGCGGCGATGGCGATGCTGTCCGACAGGGCGGGCGGCGGCGGGGTGGGTTGCGGCGCGGCGGCGGGCGGCGTCGATGTCGCGGGGGGCGCGATGTCGAGCAGCAGCACGGTGGCCGGCGGTCCCGGCAGGAGCCTGAGCTCGACGCGGCTGCCCGCGGTCAAGGCCATCGCGGTCTGCAGTGCCAGCGTGCCGTAATCGGTGCGCAGCAGCAGGGCGCCGTTGCCGCCGCGGCCGACGACGACGGCGCTGAGCGTCGCCGCCAGCAGCAGCGCGGCCGGCGGCTGCTGCGCCAGGGCGATGATTTGCGGCGCCGACGAGATCGCCGCGGCGAGCGGGGAGGCGCCGGGCGTGGGGATCGCGCCGATCGTGTCCGCCATCGCCGCCTCCCCCGCCGCCCTGGCGTCCTAGAGGCCGTGCTCGAGGCGCTGCAGGATCGTCTCGACGTCGCTCGCCGCCTCGCTGCCGGGATGGCGTGTCAGCAGCGAGACCTGGCGGCGGATGCTGTCCTTGACGTGGTCGTCGCGGCGGATGATGCCGGCCAGCGGCGGCTCGATCTTGAGGAATTCGCGGCAGGCGCGCAGCAGCGTGCCGTAGACGCGCTCGCCTTCGCGCTGGCTCGCCACCATGTTGACGACGATCTGGATACCGTCGGCGAGGTGCTCCATCGCCGTCACCTTGATATAGGCATAGGCGTCGGTGATCGAGGTCGGCTCGTCGGTGGTGATGACGAGGCAGGCGCGCGACTGGCCAGTGAGCAGCCGCACGGTGCGCTCGATGCCGGCGCCGAGGTCGAGCACGACCCAGTCGTAGTTCTGCGACAGGAGCTGGAGTTCGGTGCGCAGTGCCATCAGCCGGCTGGCCGGCAGGGTGGCGAGGCTGCCGGTGCCGGAGCGGCCGGCGATGATGTCGAAGCCGCCCTCGTAGGGGGTCGCCGCCTGCGCCAGCGTCGCTTCGCCGGCGATGACGCTGGCAAGGTCGCGATCGGGCGTGACGCCGAGCTGGACGTCGACATTGGCGAGGCCGAGATCGCCGTCGAACAGCAGCGCCCGCTTGCCCGCCTTGGCCATGGCGTGGGCGAGCGTGATCGAGAACCAGGTCTTGCCGACGCCGCCCTTACCGGAGGCGATGGCGATGATGTTGCGCTTGTGCGCCGCCGTTGCGGTCGTGGGCGTCGGGAACGCCTGCACGAGGGAGGCTGGCTTCATGGTGACCCTCTCATGGCATTGGCTTGCTGCTGCTGCGCGGGGTTCGGCAGGACGAGGCGGGCAAGCACGACGGGATTGAAAGCGGTGAGGCCCTTGGCGATATCGGACGAGATGCCGGCCTCGGCAAAGCTCAGGCGCAGCGTGTCGGCGCAGGCGATGACGCTGCCCAGGCGCTGCACCATGTCGAGGCGGGTGACGATCATGCGGCTGGTCCCGAGATCGCGGAAGATGCGCGCCAGCTCCACCGTATCGACGGCATCGCCGCCGGCGGGCAGTACCAGCACCGGCTCGGCGCCGCTGGCGGCGATGAGCTGGGAGAGCTCGCGCCGGTCGCCGGCGCTGTAGGGGTTGATGCCGGGGGAATCGATGAGCAGCAGCTCGCCGGGCGCGGCCTCGGCGGCGATCGGCGCCAGGCGCTGGGCGTTCTCGGCGCGGTGGAGCGGCAGGTGCAGCAGGCGGGCGAACGCCTCGAGCTGCTCGATGCCGCCGGCACGCACCGTGTCGGCGGTGACCAGGCGGACGGGCTTCCCGGCGACCACGGCGCGGGTGGCAATCTTGGCGGCCGAGACCGTCTTGCCGGCGCCCGGCGGCCCCGCCAGCAGGATCGGCCGGCGCGGTTCCGCATCGAGCGGGGCGAAGGTGAAGAAGGTGCTGAACGCGCTCGCCAGCGCCAGCAGCGGATCGTCGGTTTCGAAGGGCAGCGCGGCGCACAGGATTTTTTCCACCAGCAGCGGCGCGAGGCCGTGGGCGGACAGCGCCTCGTTCAGGACGTCGATGGCGTCGGGCTCGATGCCCGGCGACGGGCGTTCGACCCGATCGACCGCCGCGGTGACGCGGGTGGCGCCGTCCTCGCCCTCGTCGGTGGCGACGATGATCGCATCGGGACCGAGGCGCGCGCGCACCAGCGCCATCGCCTCGGTCATGGTCGTCGCGGTGAAGGTCCTGAGCTGCATGGCCTAGAGCGTTCCCACCGTCTTGATCTTGGCCTTGGGATGCACCTCGTTCTGCGACATCACCACGGTGATCGGCCGGAAGCGCTCGATGATGGAGCGCACATAGGGGCGGATCGCCGGGCTCACCAGCAGCACCGGGGTCTCGCCGCCCATGGCGTGGCGCTCGAAGGTGGTACGCACCGCGGCGATGAACTCCTGCAGCCGGCTCGGCGGCATGCTGAGATGGCGCTCGTCGCCCTGGCCGGTAAGCGCCTCGGCGAACGCCTGCTCCCAGGCCGGGGACAGGCCGACCAGCGGGATGAAGCCTGCCTCGTTGGTGTTCTGCTCGCTGATCTGGCGGGCGAGGCGGGCGCGGACATGCTCGGTGATGACGCTGACATTGCGGCTGTAGCCGCAGGCCTCGGAAATGCCTTCCAGCACGGTCGGCAAGTCGCGGACCGAGACGCGTTCGGCGAGCAGGTTCTGCAGCACGCGCTGGATGCCACCGATGGAAATCTGGCTCGGCACCATGTCGGCGATCAGCTTCTGATGGCTTTTGTCGAGCTCGTCGAGCAGCTTCTGCGTTTCGGCATAGGACAGCAGCTCCGCCATGTTGTCCTTGATCACTTCGGTCAGATGCGTGGTGATCACGGTCTGCGGCTCGACCGCGGTATAGCCGCGGAAGGTCGCCTCCTCGCGATGCCCCTCGGCCACCCATTGCGCCGGCAGGCCGAAGGTCGGCTCGACCGTAGGCTCGCCCGGGATGGTGATGCTGCCGCCGCGGGGGTCCATCACCAGCAGCATGTTCGGCCTGAGCTCGCCGCGCCCGGCTTCGATCTCCTTGACGCGGATGACATAGGTGTTGGCGGGAAGCTGCAGATTGTCCTGGATGCGCACCGAGGGCATGACGAAGCCGATCTCGCCGGCGAGCTGTCGGCGCAGCGCGCGCACCTGGTCGGTGAGCCGCGTGCCGTGGTCGCTGTTGATCAGCGTGAGCAGTCCGTAGCCGAGCTCCAGGCGGAGCTGATCGATCTGCAGCGCGCTGGTGATCGGCTCGTCCTTGGCCGGCGCCGTCGCCTTGGCCTGCTGTGCCGCGGTCTCGGCGGCGACCGCCTTCTCTTGCCGCTCGGTGAGCTTCCACGCCGCGACGCCGGTGAGCGTCGCCAGTACCAGGAAGGGCGGCGCCGGGATGCCGGGCAGCACCGCCAGCGACAGCAGCAGGAAGGAGGCGACGCCGAGCGCGGCGGGATATGCGGAAAGCTGGCCGAACAGCGCCTTGTCGGTCGAGCCGGCGATGCCCGCCTTGGTGACCAGCATGCCGGCGGCGGTCGAAACGATGAGCGCCGGGATCTGCGATACCAGGCCATCGCCGACGGTCAGCAGGGTGTAGGTCTGCGTCGCCTCGCTGAAGGAGACGCCCTTTTGCACGATGCCGATGAGGATGCCGGCGACGATATTGATGGCGGTGATGATGATGCCGGCCACGGCGTCGCCGCGCACGAACTTCGACGCGCCGTCCATGGCGCCGTAGAAATTGCTTTCGTCCTCCAGCTCGCTGCGCCGCTTGCGCGCGATGTCCTCGTTGATCAGCCCGGCCGAGAGGTCGGCGTCGATCGCCATCTGCTTGCCGGGCATGCTGTCCAGGCTGAAGCGCGCCGCCACCTCGGCGATGCGGCCCGAGCCCTTGGTGATGACCACGAAGTTCACCACCACCAGGATGATGAAGACGATCACGCCGATGACGAAGTTGCCGCCCATGACGAAGTTGCCGAAGGCCTGGATGACGTGGCCGGCGGCGGCGGTGCCTTCGTGGCCCTGGCTGAGAATCAGCCGGGTCGAGGCGAGATTGAGCGCGAGCCGCAGCATCGTGGCGATGAGCAGCACGGTGGGGAATGTCGAGAATTCGAGCGGCCGCTGGATGAACAGCGCGACCATCAGGATCAGCACGGAGAAGGTGATCGACAGCGCCAGGCTCATGTCCAGGAGCCAGGTCGGCATCGGCAGGATGAGCACGACCAGGATCGCGACGACGCCCAGCGCCAGCGCGATCTCGCCGCGGCGCAGCACCCCCGAGATCCGGTCGAAAAGCGCCCTCGGGCTCGGGACCCGCGATGCCGTCGCGGTTATGGTGGCGGCCTCGGCCATCGGCGAACCGGCTATCCCGCCTTACACCGACACCCGTTCCGGCTCGCCCGCGGGCGGCACGCTCACCCCCTCGAGGCGGTATTGCTGCAGCTTGTTGCGCAATGTCCGGATCGAGATGCCCAGGATGTTGGCGGCATGGGTGCGGTTGCCCAGGCAATGCTGCAGCGTCTCGAGGATCAGGTCGCGCTCGACATCGGCGACCGTGCGGCCGACCATTCCTTGCCGGGCGCCGATGACGACCGGCGCCGCCGCGGCCTCCCCGCCCGACCGGGCGGCGGTCAGCAGGATGGCCTCGGGACCGAGGTCGTCGCCGCGCGCCAGCAGCACGGCGCGATGCAGCGTGTTCTCCAGCTCGCGCACGTTGCCGCGCCAGACGTGCTGGCGCAGCATCTCGCGCGCCGCCGGCGCCAGCGGGCGGACGGCGACGCCGTTCACTTCGGCGAACTTCTTGGCGAAATGATCGGCAAGCAGCTCGATATCCTTGGGCCGCTCGCGCAGCGCCGGAATGCGCAGGCTGACGACGTTGAGACGAAAGAACAGGTCCTCGCGGAAATTGCCGTTGCGCACCTCTTCCTCGAGATCGCGGTTCGAGGTGGCGATGAGGCGGATGTCGACCTTGATCGGCTGATGGCCGCCGACACGGTCGATCTCGCGCTCCTGAATGGCGCGCAGCAGCTTCGCCTGGAGGCGGGGATGCATCTCGCTGATCTCGTCGAGCAGCAGCGTGCCGCCGTTCGCCTCCTCGAACTTGCCGATGCGCCGCGCGACGGCGCCGGTGAACGCGCCCTTCTCATGGCCGAAGAGCTCGGATTCCAGCAGGTTCTCGGGAATGGCGGCGCAGTTGACGCTGATGAAATTGTGCTTGGCGCGCCGGCTGCGGCGATGGATGTAGCGGGCCATCACCTCCTTGCCGGTGCCGCTCTCGCCGGTGATCAGCATGCTCGCCTCCGACGGCGCGACCTGGTCGGCGAGCCTCACCGCATCCGCCATGACCGGGTCGCGGAAGAGGAAGGCGTGGCTCTCCTGCGCCACGGCCTCGAGCACGGCGGCGATGAGCTCGGCGTCGGGCGGAAGCGGGATGTACTCCTTGGCGCCGGCCTTGATCGCGCGTACGGCGGCGTCGGCGTCGGCGCCGATGCCGCACGCCACGAGGGGGACGTTGATGCGCTCCTGCTTCAGGCTCTCGATCATCCGCCCGATGTCGAGCTTGACGTCCATCATCAGCAGGTCGGCGCCCTGGCCGGAGCGCAGCGCGGCGAGCCCGTGCTCGATATCGTCGGCATGGGCGACGGTCGCGCCGCGTGCCAGGGCGATCTTGCCGGCGGCGCTGATATGGCCCTCGAGCGGGCCGATAATGAGCAGACGCATCGTGGTGACCTCTTCTCTAGGCGCGATCAGCCTTGACGATTTCCGTCATGGTGACGCCGAGCCGCTCGTCGACGACGACGACCTCGCCGCGCGCCACGAGGCGGTTGTTGACATAGATGTCGATGGCCTCGCCGACCTTGCGGTCGAGCTCGACCACGGCGCCGCGGCCGAGCTTCAGGAGCTGGCTCACCTGCATGGTGGCGCGGCCGAGGACGGCGGAGATCTGAACCGGAATGTCATAGACGGCCTCGAGTTCCTTGGCGTTTTGCGGCCGCGCCTCGGTGCCGCCGGTCTGGTCGCCGTCGAGCTCGTCGAGCTGCAGATTGTGCGGATCAGCCATGGGTGGTCTCCTTCGGGGGGCTCGTACCCGGTGCGGGGATGGAGTCGAGAGCGCGAGCCAGCGCCCCGTCGATATCGTGGATCAGCCGCTGCGCGTTGCGCTCGGCGCCGCCTTCGGCCCATTCGACCCGCGCGTCGCCGGCCGCCAGGGTCTCGTCGGCCAGCAGCACGACCTTGCCGGCGAAGCCGGCGGTCTCGGTGAGCGCTGCGAGGCGGTCCTGCAGCGCCTCGAACATGCCGTCGGCGACGCGCAGGACGAGCCGCGGCTCGTCGAAGGCCTCGCGCAGGCATTGCGCGGCCATGGCCTCGATCTCGATGAGCGCCGCCTTGCGGCAGAGCGCCGGCACCGCCTTGGCGAGCACCGCGCGGAGCGCCTCGAGGGCGACGCGCTGCGCGTCCTCGGCGTAGCGCTGTCGCGCGGCCAGCATCGCCTCCAGGTCGCCCGCCAGGGCCGAGAGCGTGCCGGCCGTCCGTGCCTCGGTCGATTGCGCCGCCTCCGCGAGCGCCGCGCTGCGGCCGGCGGCGAACCCGGCCTCGCGCGCCGCCTCGATCTCGGCCGCGGAGAAGGTCGGCTCCGGCGGCGGCGGCGGCGGCTTGCGGACGCCCCTGCGGGCGGCCTCCGGCAGGTCGAAGGACTGGTCGAAAAGAAATTTGTGCGGCGCACTCATGCCCGGCCTCAATACACCAGCTCGTCTTCGGCGCCGCCGTCGGCGATGACGATCTCGCCGCGCGCGGCCAGATCCTTGGCAAGCGCCACGATGTAGGCCTGCGCCTCCTCGACGTCCTTGAGCCGCACCGGGCCCATCGAGGCGATCTCCTCGCGCAGAAGCTTGCCGGCGCGCTCGGATATGTTGGCGAAAAACAGATCGCGCAGCGCCTCGGATGCGCCCTTGAGCGCCAGCGGAATCTTCTCCTTGGCAGCGTTGCGCAGGATGCCCTGGATGGCCATGCCGTCGACCTTGCCGAGATCCTCGAAGGTGAACATGAGCGCCTTGATGCGCTCGGCGCTGTCGCGGTTGCGTTCCTCCAGCGCGGTGAGGAAGCGCGTCTCGGTGTTGCGGTCGAGGCTGTTGAATATCTCGGCGATGAGCTCGTGCGAGTCGCGCCGGTTGGTGCGCGCCAGGCTCGAGAAGAATTCGTTGCGCAGCGTGCGCTCGACGTCGTCCAGGACCTCCTTCTGCACCGCCTCCATGCGCAGCATGCGCATGATCACCTCCATGGCGAAGCTCTCGGGAAGCTGGGTGAGAACGCGGCCGGCGTGGTCCGACTTGATCTTGGAGAGCACGACGGCGACGGTCTGCGGATACTCGTTCTTGAGATAGTTGGCGAGCACCGTTTCATTGACGTTCCCGAGCTTGTCCCACATGGTGCGGCCGGCAGGTCCGCGGATCTCCTCCATGATGGTATTGACGCGATCCTGGCCGAGCACCTTGGCGAGCAGCCGCTCCGTGCTCTCGTAGCTGCCGACCAGCGAGCCGGTGGCCGAGATCTGCTCGGCGAACTCGACGAACAGCCGCTCGACGATGTTGGAGCTGACGGTGCCGAGATTGGCCATGGTCTGGGAGATCTCCTTGATCTCCTCGTCGTCCATCAGCGAGAACAGGCGTGCGGTGTGGTCTTCGCCGAGCGCCAGCATGAGGATGGCGGCCTTCTCCGGCCCGGTGAGGGTGCGGAGGTCTTCGCGGACGCGCATGTTGGCCATGGACGGATCTCCCGCTCAGGCGCCCTGGTACATCCAGGAGCGGACGATGGCGACCGCTTCCTCCGGATGCTTCTCGACGATCTCGCCGACCTTGCGGATGCTCGAGGCGGCAACGCGCCCTTCGACCTGGCCGATATCGATCATCGTCTCGGGCGACCCGTCGCCGTCGCCGTGCGGTATCATGCCGCCGCCGGCGGCGGCGGCGAGCGCCGGCGAGAGGCCGGCCGGCGGCGGCAGCGCCGGCGCGCCTCCCACCTGCCCGGGCAGCAGATTGGCCCCCTCCGCCGCGGCCGCGGCGTTGTTCTCGAGCACGCGCATCAGCAGCGGCCGGATGACGAGCAGGATGAAGAGCACGGCCACCACCGCGATCACCAGCATCTCGCCCATCTTGACGATGTCCGCGCGCTCGAAGCCCAGCAGGTTGGCGGGCAGCGGCGGGGCGACCTCGTCGCTGCCCGCAAAGCGCATGTTCACGAGATCGACGGTGTCGCCGCGCTTCTCGTCATAGCCGACGGCGGAGCGCACCAGCGCGGTAAGCTGCTTCAGCTCTTCCGGCGAGCGCGCCTGATAGGTCCGCTTGCCGTCGGCGGCGACGGTATAGACGCCGTCGACCAGGACGGCGACGGAGAGCCGCCGAACCACGCCGGTTTCCCGCACCTGGCTGCGCGTCGTCTCGCCGATCTCGTAATTGGTCGTCTCTTCGTTGCGCGCGCTCTTGCTGCGGCTGCCATTGCCGCCGGCGCTGGGTGGCGGGTTCGGCAGGTTGGACTGCACCGTGACCGGCTGGTCGCTGGCGTCGCTGCTGTCGCTGGATTCGTTGACCGTCTGGGTGGAGCGCGCGACCTGCTGGTCCGGGTTGAAGCTCTTCGAGTTGGTGGTGATGCGATCGAAGTCCATGTCGGCATGGACGTCGACGCGCGCCTTGCCCGGGCCGACGGTGCGCTCGATCAGCTCCTCGACGCTGCGCGACAGACGGCTTTCGTAATTGATGCGCTGCTCCTCGGCGTTGCCGGCGAGGGCGGCCTCGCTGGTATCCCCGTCGCCGCGGGCAAGCAGATTGCCGGCGCCGTCGATGATCGACACCCGCGTCGGCTTCAGGCTCGGGACGGCGGACGCCACGAGGTATTGGATCGCCGCGACTTGCGACTTGGCCAGCCGCTCGGCGCCGCGCATCTTGACGACGATCGAGGCGCTCGGTTCCTGCGTCTCGCGGGAGAACAGCTCGCGGCGCGGCAGCACGAGATGGACCCGCGCTGACAGGACCGCATTGATCGACGAGATGGTGCGCGACAGCTCGCCCTCGAGCGCGCGAAGCTGGTTGATGTTCTGCACCAGGCTCGACGTGCCGAGCGCATCGGTCTTGTCGAAGATCTCGTAGCCGATCGACCCGCCATGCGGCAGGCCGGCCTCGGCCATGGTCATGCGCAGCTTCGCCACCTGGTCGGCGGGCACCATGATTTGCGCGCCGTCACCCTTGATCTGGTAGGGTATGCCCATGGCGTCGAGCTTCTGCGCGATCTGGCCGCTGTCGTGAAGCTCGAGGTCGCTGTAGAGCAGCGTCATCCCGGGCTGGGCGATGCGCGTCGTGATGAAGGCAAAGAAAGCGACCATTGCCAGCGTCACGCCGCCGATCATGGCAAGCCGCATCGGACCGAGACCGCGGAGAGTCTGTAGCAGGCCGTTCACTGTCGCTCGCCCTCGCGCTTTTACCAAGCGGGCTCATCGCCCGCAGAGGACCCTAGCGGCGATTGGGTGAATAACCGGTAAAGAGGCGGCAGATTTTACCCAGGGAGGAGGCAGGTTTTGCCCCGCGGCGAACGCCTCTTTGGCGTTCATCGCGGCGGCGCCGGCGATTGCGTCAGCAATCGCGGGAGCCGCGCGGAGCGGGGTGGCCGCGATGAGGAGGTTGGTAAAGGGCGCTGGTTCGCTCCGTGCGGCTTTCGCGGTTACTTTCGCAACCGCCGACGCCGCCGCGGACGAATTCCCTGCGGGAATTCGCCTAGGGCTCGCGATAGTCCTGGAGGCGGGTGACGCGCAGGCCGGGCAGGCCGTGGCTGTCGACCAGGCGTTGCCAGGAGAGGAACTCCTCGATCGACAGCGTGTAGCGGCGACAGGCCTCCTCGAGGCTGATGATGCCGGCGCGCACGGCCGCCACCACCTCCGCCTTGCGCCGTATGACCCAGCGCTTGGTGTCCGGCGGCGGCAGGCTGTCCAGCGATGCGATCGGCCCGACAACGTCGAGCCAATCGATCGATGCGGCGGCGAGCGAGGAAGGTGCGTCTGTCTTCACGGTTGTCGTGGTGTCTGTTTGTGTAACCCTGAGTCTAGGGGCGCCCCACTTAACAAAGCCCTAAAAGCGTTGGTTAACGCGCTGACCGCTTTGCCTAAAATCCAAGCGATGCCGCGGTGTGCAGGCGGCGGCAAAGAGGTCGCCATATGAAGGAGATGCGCGGCGCTCCGGGCACGCCGACACCGGCGCTTCACCCGTCGTTAATCATGAACGGATATAAATCCCGCTGCCGGTCGCCGGGCGACGTGCCGCGGCCGTGTCGGAGGGAGTGAGCGATGCGTACCCCGCCCGCGGCCGCGGCGGTCCGTTCCATCAACGTCGGGGCGTGGCGGTGATCGCCGGCCGACGCCCGCCGGCGGTGATCGCCTTTACCGCGGCGGATTACGATATTTCCGGCGACGTCGCCGGGCGCAGATCCGCGTCGGCCGGATTTCTCGCCGCCTATCTGCGCCATGCCGGGCAGCACGACCTGACCTGCCTGATCCACGAGCCCGACGACGCGCCGGCGTTGCGCGACTTCGTCGACTGCCGGGGAGGCGACGGCCGGCCGGTCGACTGTATAGCGCTCGGCCAATTGCCGCGGCTTGCCGAGATCGGCACGCTCTATACGCCGGGGCCGGAGCTTGGTCGCTACGCCTGGCTGCGCCGCGGCGTCGACCAGCGGTGCTTCTCGCTGGTGGGGGTCACGCACACCCTCTCGGAAAGCCACGCGATGGACGCCGTCGGTCGTCTGCTCACCGCGCCGGTTCAGGCCTGGGACGCGCTGGTCTGCACGACGACTGCCGCCAAGCGCGCCGTCGAACGAGCGCTCGACGAATATGGCGAGTACTTCCGCGGCTTGACCGGCGCCACGCCCGGCTGCCGCGCGCAGCTGCCGGTGATTCCGCTGGGGGTCGACAGCGACGCCTTCGTCGCCGGCGACGGCGAGCGCGAGGCGTTCCGCGCGCGCCATGGCATCCCGCGCGATGCCGCGATGCTGCTCTATATGGGCCGGCTCGACCATGCCGAAAAAGCCAATCCGGTGCCGTTCTACATCGCCGCGCAGCATGTCGCGGAACGCATCGGGCGGCCGCTCTATCTGGTCGAAGTCGGCTGGTTCCGCTCGGATTTCTTCGCGGAGGCTTTTACCCAGGCGGCAACCGTGCTGGCACCCTCGGTCAAGCGGATCGTGCTGGACAGCCGGCAGGCGGCGAACCGCCGCGCCTGGTTCGCCGCGGACATCTTCGTTTCGCTTGCCGACAGCGTGCAGGAGACCTTCGGCCTGACGCCGATCGAGGCGATGGCCGCCGGCCTTCCGGTGGTGGTGAGCGACTGGGACGGCTATCGCGACACGGTGCGCGACGGCGTCGACGGCTTCCGCGTGCCGACGCTGACGCCGCCGGCGGGCGCCGGCGAGGCGATCGCCTTCGACTATGCCGCCGGCACGTTCAATCACACTATGTTTTCCGCCGCCGCGAGCCAGAGCAGCGCCGTCGACGTCAAGGCCTGCGCCGACATCCTCGCGCGGCTGATCGCCGAGCCCGAGCTGCGCCGGCGGTTGGGTGCGGCCGGTCGGCGGCGCGCCCGCGACACCTTCGACTGGCGCGTCGTCATCGCCGCCTATCAGGATCTCTGGCAGGAGCTCGCCGAGCGACGGCGCGCCTGCCCGGAGACCGCGCCGGTCGTTGCCGGCCGGCCGGCCCGGCCGCTGGAGATGGACCCGTTCGACCTCTTCCGCGACTGGTCGAGCGCCAGGCTCTCGCCGCAGACGGTCCTGAGCTTGCCTCCCGGCGCCGATGCGGCGCTTGCCGGCGCGATGCGGGAATTGCGCGCGGCGGCGCCGGTGCCGGAGATGCTGCTCGATGCCGCCGGCACGGCTCGGCTGGTCGACGCGCTGCACGGCGGACCGGCGCTCGCCGGCGATCTCATCGGCGGGCTGGAGCCCGCGCTCAGGCCGGCAGGCTGGCGCACGCTGGGCTGGCTGGCGAAGAGCGCGCTGTTGTCGTGGCGCTGAGCTCGCGTCGATGAGCCCGTCGCCGCGTCCGGCCAAGGCGATCTTCCTGCATAGCGGCTTCCGCTCCGGCAGCACCTGGTTCTGGCACCGCTTCCGCGAAGCCGGCGGCACGCACGCCTATTACGAGCCCTTCCACGAGCTGCTCGCGAGCCTGACGATCGCGGCGCTGCCGCGCTACGGCGCGCAGCAATGGGCCTCGGGACATCCCGGCCTCAACGCACCCTATTTCAGCGAGTATGGTGCGCTGCTCCGGCCGCAGGGCGGCGTGCCGCTCTATGACACGCGCTTCGCCGCCGAGGCCTATTACGAGACCGGGCCGGAAGAGGCGCAGGCACGTTACATCCGCGCGCTCGCCGATCACGCGCGGCAGGCCGGCAAGGTGCCGGTCTTCGGCTTCTGCCGCTCGCTCGGCCGGGTGCCGTGGTTCCGCGCGCTGGGCGAAGGCGTCAACATCGTGACCTGGCGCAATCCGTGGGACCAATGGGTGTCGTGCCGCGACCAGGCGATGGTGCAGCAGAACTGGTATTTCCTGTTTCGCTTCGTGCTGTTCGCGAGCTTCGGCGCGCGCGATCCGCATCTGGCGCCCTTCTTCGCCGGGCTCGGCCTGCCGCCCGCGCCTGACGGCATCGCCACGCCGCAACTCGCCGGCCTGCTCGCCTATTTCGACGCCGCCGGGCTCGAGACGCTGCTCGGCATCTTCCTGCGCGTCTACATGCTCGACATGCTGATCGCGCTTGACCGCGCCGACCATGTGGTCGATTTGGACGCGCTGAGCGCCGATCCCGAGCAGCGGCGTGCGGCTGCCGCGGGGCTGCGCGGCCTGACCGGGCTCGCCGATCTGTCGCTGGAGGATTGTGCGCTGCCGCGGCATGGCGGACCGCGGGAAGCGGCCGAGCTGGCGCGGCTCGACGCCGCGCTCTCTTTCCTGGCGGGAGCGGGCGCATCGGTGGCGGAGCAATACCCGCGCGCGCTGCCGCAGCTGGTGCAACGGCTGACGGACTGCCTGCGGCGCTCGCGCCTCGCCGGCGCCTGATCGGCGCGCCGCCGGCCTTACGGCGTCGCCTGCAGCAGCGTCTGGATCATCTGGTTGGTGGTCGAGATGACCTTGGTATTCGCCGCATAAGCCTGCTGCGTGATGATCAGGTTGCTGAACTCCTGGGCGATGTCGACGTTCGAGCTTTCCAGCTCGGAGGGCGCGATCTGACCCGCCGCGCCGCTGCCGGCCTGCTGCAGCAGGAAGCTGCCGGAAGAGTTGGTCTGGAGATAGCTGTTGCCGCTCTCCGCCGCGAGGCCGTTGGGATTGTTGAAGGTGGCGATCGGAACCAGATAGATCGGCTGCTTCATGCCGTTGTCGAAATTGGCGGTGACGATGCCGTGCGCGTCGATGGTGATGCCGGTGAAGGTGCCGAAATGCAGGCCGTTCTGGTTGACCTCGCTGGCGCTGAACTGGTTGCCCACCTGGGTGAGGCCGTTGAACTGGCCGGCCGTGCCGAGGTTGAAGGTGAGCGTCTGCGGCGAGGTGGGCACTGCCGGGCCGGTGGTCGGCCAAGTGATGGTGAGGCCGCCGAAGCCGGTATTGAACGAGCCGTCGCCGTTGAAGCTGACCTGATTGCCGCCGGTGAAGGCGACCGTTCCGCCGGCGATGCTGGCGGTGACGTTCCAGGTATTCGCCGGCGTCGTGACCGGCGCGTTGGCGGTGAAGGTCGGTGCGCCGCCACCGGAGGCGACCGTCAGCGAGTTGGCCGCGTTCACCTCGACGCTGCCGGAGGAGGTATCGGTGATCTGCACGGTGGTGCCGTTGGTCGCCGATGCGCTGGCGGTGGTGATGCCGGCCGCGGTCAGCGCCGTGTTGATGTCGTTGACGAGGTCGGTCGTGGTCGGCGTCGCCTGGGTCAGGGGGCCGACGGTGACGCTCTGCGTACCGCCCTTCAGCTTGAGGGTGAAGGTGTCGCCGGTGGTCAGCGTGCCGCTGGCGAGGGTGAAGGTCTGGATCGGCGCGACGCTGAATCCCATGGTGAGGTCGTGCTCGCTGCCCTGGCTGTCATAGACCGGCACGGTGATGGTGTTCGGCGTCGAGGTGACGGTGGCGTTCGCCGGCAGTTCGGCGGCGAGCGTCACCGTGCTGGTCGGCACCGCCGAGCCGCTCAGCCCGTTGATGTTGACGGTGGCGAGCGAGTTGAGCGAGGTCGCAGTGAGCTGGTTGAGATTGCCGGCGGTGATCTGCGCCGCCTCGGCCGAGGTCAGCTTCTGGCCTTGCAGGAAGAAGCCGTCGCCGTTCACCAGGTTGCCGTTGGCGTCGACGGCGAACGAGCCGTCGCGGGTGAAGGAGAAGGCGCTACTGCCGCCGGCGGTGGCGGTGTTGCTGACCACGAAGAAGCCGCCGCCCGAGATGGCGAGGTCGGTGTTGGAGGCCGCCGCCTGGAGCAGCCCCTGCTGGTTGACGGTGGCCGAGGGATAGGCGACCACGCCGCCGGCGGTGTTGACGCCGGCCTGGGCGCTTTGCGTCACCAGGGTCGAGAAGCTCGCCTCCGTCGCCTTGTAGGCGGTGGTGTTCGAGTTCGCGATGTTGTCCGAGATCATGCTCAAGGCCTGGCTTTCGGCGGTGAGGCCGGAAACGCCGGAAAGCAGTGCGCCGAAGATGCTCATGGAAGACCTCTTGGTTTCAAGTCGCAGCGGAAGGCGATGGGAACTAGGACGAGGGCGATGAAGACGAGGGTGACGAAGACGAGGGCGACGAAGACGAAGACGACGAAGACGGAGACGAAGACGAGCCGATGATGTTGACGAGCTGGCTCATGGGCACTTCCACCCCCGACACGTTGAAGGTGGCGACGTTGTTCTGGACGTTGACGCCGGTAACCGTGCCGACCGCGGTGGTCGTCGCCGTGATCGGGTTGCCGCTCGCGTCGCTCGACGTCACCTGGAGCGTGTAGACGCCGCCATTCGCCTGCTGCTGGCCGGCGTTGTTCTGCCCGTTCCAGTTGAAGGCATAGGTGCCAGCGGCGGTCTTGCCGGTGGTCGAGTAGACGGTGTTGCCGCTGGAATCGAGGACGCTGAGGGTGGTCGTGCTGGCGGTGCTCGGCAGCGTGTAGGAGAAGGTGGCATTGCCGTTCTCCAGCGCGGCCTGGCTGCCGTTGTATTGGATGGTGTCTCCGACCATCGTCTGCGCCGAGATCGCCTCGCTGGCGGTCTGGTTGGTGATCATCGTCGACAGCTGGCTGTTGGTCTTGATCTGCTGCTCGACCTGGCTGAATTGGACCAGCTGATTGGTGAACTGGCTGCTGTCCATCGGATTCGTCGGATCCTGATGCTGCAGCTGGGTGGTCAGCAGCGTCAGGAAGGTGTTGAAGTTCTGCGTGAAATTGAGCACGCCATTGGCGCTTGCGCCGTTGGCCGAGGTGTTCGCGCCGGTCGACGAACTGGCCGCAGGCGTCGTCGGGCTGGTGCCGCTAATCGGGGTCGTCATGGCTCGCCTTCCTCACACTTGAATGTCGAGTGAACCGGAGTGGCCGCGCAGCCGCGGCGCCGCCGATGCCGCGGCGCCGACCTCGTCGACACCGCTCATCGCACCGCCGCCGGCCGGTCCGCGGGGGCCGGACGATTGCTGCTGGTTGGACTGGTAGCCGCCGCGCAGATTGAAGCTGAGGCTGCCGCTGTCGGCCTGAAGACCGGCGTCGCGCAGCGCCTGCGCCAGATTGCCGGAATCCTGCTGCAGCAGGTTGAGCGTGTCGCTGCGGTCGGCAGAGACGACCATCGAGACGCGGCCGTCATGAGTGAAGCTGAGCTTGACCTGGACGGCGCCGAGATCGGCCGGCTGAAGCTGGATGTGGATCTCGTCGTTGCCCTGCTTGACCGCCTGGCGCAACGAGACCGCGACCTGCTGGCTCACCGCCAGCGATGCGGCGGACAGGGTGGGCGCAGTCTGGGCCATCGCCGTTGCGGCTGCCGGGGCGGACATTGCCGGGGCGGCGGACGCCGCCGCCAGCTGCGACGCGGCGGTGCCGTTGCCGGCGGCGGACGGATCGCTCGGCGCCAGGGTGGCTGCGGCCGAGCCGGCATTGGCGGCGACTTGCACCATCGGCTGTGCGGCGCCAGCCGCGGCGGCCTTTGCCGCGGCCGCCACGGCTGCCGCTGCCTGATCGGAGCCGCCGGACGCGGGCGCGGCGGCAGCGGCAGGTGCGGCAGGATCGCCGCTTGTCGAGGCGGCGGCGTTTGTCGTGGCCGACACGTCGCCGGCCTTCGCCTGAGCCGACAAATCGGTCGGCGGGAAACTCGCCAGCGCGCTGCGCGGCTGCGACACGAAGGGCGTCGCATTCGTCGTCACCCGCGCGTTCATCGCGGCGGCCATCGCCGGCAGGCTCTGGGTGGGCCCAAGCGTCTGGGGCGTGGCCGTTGCGCCCGCCGCCGCGCCTGCGCTCGCATCCTGCGCCGGCTTCGGCGCCGCGGCAGTGTTGCCGGCCGGCGCGCTCGCTGCGGCGGCGGCGGCGGCGAGGCCCTGTACGGTCGCGGCTTGCGCCGCCCCGACAGCGTGGCCCGCGCCTTTGGCCGCAGGCGGTGGGGCGCCGGCGTTCTTGCCGGCATTCGACGTCGCCGCGGCGCCGGCCAGCGCCGCTGCGGCGGCGTCGGCCGCGGCGGTGCCGGCGGTCGTCGGATCGGCAGCGCCGCCGGCCTGCGTCGGTGCGCCGGCAGTCGAGGATTGCGGTGCGCCGGTCTTGCCGCCACTCGGAGTGATCGTTCGCGCCGGCTGCGTCAGCACGACCGGCAGCGGAATGAGGATCGCCGCGGTGGTGCCGTTGGCGGTGCTGTTCTGATCCTTGCCGCTGGCTTGCTTGTCACCGGCGGTTGACCCGCTTTTGCTGGCGGTGGGGGTCGCCGGCGTTGTCGGCGTCGGCGCCTGAGGCTGCGCCTGAGTTTGTGCCTGCTGCTGCGGCTGTGCCTGCTGCTGCTGCTGCTGTGCCTGCTGCTGCTGCGGCTGGGCCTGCTGTTGCGGCTGTGCCTGCGGCTGCTGCGGCTGGGCCTGCTGCGGCTGGGCCTGCTGCGGCTGCGCTTGTATCTGCTGGGCCTGTTCCTGCGGCTGCGCCGGCGCGGCGGCGGCTTGCATCGCGTCGGCGGCATTGCTCGACGCCGAAGCCGTGTTCGGGTTGTTGGCCGGCGGCGGCGCCTCCGTCTGCACCTGCTGGAACATGCTGAGAAAGTCCAGTCCGCCGGCCTCGCTGGCAAACGAGGGTGCCGGCGCCGACAGCGCGGGATCGATCGGCAGACTGGGGACGGCAAACGCGCTCATGGCTGATCCTTTCGCGGAGACGGATCAGCAAGCGCCGTGCCAGTCGCAAATCAGCTATAGTATGTTGATAAACAATGATAATTATGGATCGGCGATTTTTGCCGGGCGGCTGAAAGGGGCGCGGCGGGCAAGCGATGCCGGCCGCGAACCGGCAATCTTTGCCGGGGCACCGCCCACTTGGCACGGGGTTTGCCAGTTAAGCTTTGACGGCGCGATGTGCGGCCACATGGGTTTCGGGATCAGCCTTTCGCAGCCGTCCGAAACCCGGCATCGCCGCTCGCAAGCCCTGGAGAGTTAACGTGGCGGTAACCGATACACCCTCGACAGCTCCGGTCCACTCGGCGCATGCCGGCGAGCGTCCGGCGCCGGGTATGGCCACGGCGTCGGGCACAACCCAATCGGGCCCAGGCCGAATTGCGGCGCCCGCCGCGCCGCCGGCCGCGCCGGTCGCGCCGCCAGCCGCGCCGCTGCCGATCGGCTTCGCGCTTTCCTATGACGCGGCGACGCAGCGGCTGGTGCTGGAAGCGCGCGAGCCCGGCTCCGGCTTCCTGATCTCGCAAGTCCCGCCGGGCTATGTCGTCAAGCAATTCACCGCCAGCATCGGCGGCATCGCCCCGCTTCGCGGCGCCGCGATAGACAGCGCCGTCTAGGCAATATCTGCCGGCCGAAGCAGAAAAATTTGCCGGCTCGGCAGCAATCGCCCAGCAAAATTTGCCGACCGGCGGCGCGCCAAGCAGCGAAATTTCTCGAAAAACCCGGATTTCCGGGCGGTGAGGGCGGCCATCTTACGCCCCTGGCGATGGCACGGGCATTGCGAAGGACGGCACGGGTCGCAAAGCGGCCCTTCTCCACCCAGAAAGGATGATCTCCCATGTCCAGTAACGTCGTTCTCTCGTCGGCGACCCGTCAGAACCTGCTGTCGCTGCAGACCATCAACCAGACGACATCCATCACGCAGGAACACCTTGCCACCGGCCTGAAGGTGGCGAGCGCCGTCGACAACGCGGTGTTGTTCTTCCAGGCTCAGTCGCTCAACGACCGCGCCAGCAACCTCGCGCAGTACAAGGCGAACATCGATCAGTCGATTTCGTCGCTGACGACCGCGACCCAGGCCAGCCAGAGCGTCGTGACGATCCTGCAGCAGATGCAGGGTCTCCTCGACTCGGCCAAGACCGAGACGACCAGCCAGCAGACTGCTACGCAGACGCAGTTCGATACCCTGGCGAAGCAGCTGAACAACCTGGTCAACGACGCCTCCTACCAGGGCTTGAACCTGGTGAACTCCACGGCGTCGGTGCTGACGGTGCAGTTCAGCACCCTCTCGACCTCGACCTTGAAGATCAAGGGCACCAACCAGCTGGTCAGCAAGCTGGTCACCGCGGCCTCCACCGTCGCGGCGTCGAAAATCGCCTCCAAGCTCGTCTCGGGCGGTTTCGCCAGCGTCAGCAGCAAGACCTCGCGGTTCGATGCTGCGTTCAACGACCTGCAGACCGCGATCGCCTCGGCCCAGGCCGATGCTCAGTCGCTGGGCGGCAACGTGACGTTCCTGAATACCCGGCTGGACTTCACCAGCCAGTACATGACCACCCTGCAGGGCGGCGCGGACAAGATGACCGTCGCCGACGTCAACGTGGAGAGCACCAACCTCGTCACGTTGCAGACGCAGCAGCAGCTCGCGATTCAGTCGCTGTCGATCGCGACTCAGTCGGAGCAGAACGTTCTGCGTCTCTTCCACTAAGCGACCTCTTCGGCATGATGACGGGTGGGCAGCCTTCGGGCTGCCCATTCGCATTTTGCCACCCATCCGCATTTTGCGCGACGCGCCCGCGGCGGGTGCGCCGGCGGCGGATTTACCAATTATTGACATTGACGCGGCAGGATGGGCGCGAGGAGACATCGTGTCCGTTCGCCCCAGCCTGATGGTAGCCACCCCTTGCTATGGCGGGCAGGTTACCACCGCCTACGCCAATTCCCTGTTGCGCCTGCAGACCGCCTGCCGCGCGCGGGCGATCGATTTCGAGTGGCTGATGCTCAATGGCGACGCGCTCATCACCCGCGCGCGCGCCGATCTCGTCGCGCATTTCCTCGATCGTCCGCACACGACCCATCTGCTGTTCATCGACGCGGATATCGGATTCGAGCCGGAACAGGCGTTCCGGCTGCTTGATTTCGACGTCGACGTGGCCGCCGCGGCCTATCCGGCGAAGCGGATCGACTGGGAGAGAGTGCGCGAGGCCGTCGCCGCCGGCTTGCCGGAGCTGCAATCGACGGCATTGGAATATGTTTTCGAGGTCGAGGATCCGAGACGCATCGCAGCTCGCGGCGGCTTTGCAAAGGTGCGCTATGCCGGCACCGGCTTCCTGATGATCCGGCGCGCCGTCCTCGCCGCGCTCTGCGCCGCTCATCCGCAGCTGAGATATCGGCGCACCAGCAGCACGAGCGATCCGCTGGGCCAAAGTCCCAATCGATTCGCGCTGTTCGATTGCATGATCGACGCCGCCAGCGGCGTCTACCTGTCGGAGGATTACGCCTTTTGCCGGCGCTGGACCGATCTCGGCGGCGAGATCTGGGTCGATGTCGAGAGCAAGCTCACCCATGTCGGTCCGATGGCGTTCGTCGGCAGCTTCGCCACGCAGTTCCGGCCGGCCCCCGCCGCCGCGTCGCCGGAACCGTCCGTCGTTTGATCCGCCGCCGGCCGCGATAGTCATCGCGGGACATCCTCGCGGCGGCTTCCTGCGCGGAGCGCGTTATCCGGATGTTAACCAACCCGCGCAACCATTGCGCTTCGCTGCGAGCGCGGAGGAGCCGTAGAATGCCGCTCACCATCAACCTGAAACCCGGCGAAAAGCTCATCGTCAACGGCGTCGTGCTGCAGAATGCGCATCATGCCGCCAGGCTCGTCGTTCACAACGAGGCGGCGCTGCTGCGCGAGAAGGACATCATCACCGAAGAGGCGGCGACGACGCCGGCGCGTCGCATCTATTTCACCGTGCAGTGCCTCTACCTCTTCCCCGGCAAGAGCGCGCTCTATTTACCCATAATTCACCGCTTTTTAGGAGAATTCTCCGAAGCGGCGCCGAGCGCGCTGCCGCTTCTGCACAAGATCGAGCAGGAGCTGGCGGCGGATCAGCTCTACGCCGCTCTCAGGACGGCAAAGCAGCTTATCGTCAAAGAGCAGGAGATATTGAATGGCGCCACCGGCACAGAAATACGCGAGGATGCCCGCGCCGGGTAATCCGGCCAAGACGGAGGCCTGGGCGTTGCTCGAATCGGCGAGGACGATGGAGGCGGAGAAGGCCGGCGACAAGGCGAAATTGCTGGAGGCGGTGCGGCGCAACTGGCGCCTGTGGACGATCTTCCAGGCGAGCCTGCTCGACGCCGAATGCACGCTGCCGAAGGAAGTCCGCGCCAATCTGCTGGGGCTGGCCAATTTCATCGACCGCCACACGGCCCAGATCCTGGGCGATCCCGAGCCGGCCAAGATCGACGTGCTGGTAACCATCAATCGTCGGATAGGCGAGGGACTGCTCGAAGGCCAGCGCAATGCCGCAGCCAGGGCGGCGACCGCGCCGGTTCCATCTCAGCTACGCGAGAGCGTCTGACCGCAGGAGAGCCACGCCGTGGAGCAACCCAGCCCTCCTCCTTCCGCTTCCGGGCATATCGCCGAAGCCGCACGTCATCTGGCCGCGGGCAAGATCGATGCCGTCCTCGCGACCCTGGGCGCCGCAGGCGCTCGCGACGCCACCGATCCGCGCCTGCATTTTCTCATGGCGCTCGCGGCCTGGCAGCTCCGCGACATTGCGCGGGCGCTGACGCTGACGCAATCCTGCTTCGACCGCGACCCGAGCAATGGCACCCTGGCGGAGGTGCTGGCGTCGCTCTACGCGCAATCCGGGGAATTGCTGGACAGTCTCTTTTACGGCAAGCTCGCCACGGCACTCGCGCCGGATCCGGTCATGCACGGCTGGATTCCGCCGGGCTTCCCCTCCTTCGGGCAGGCGTTCCTGTCGATCCAGGACAAGCCGCTGCTTGCGCAGTCGCGATTGCTCCTCGCCGGCGGCAAGCGCACCCAGGCGCTGGAGAAGGCGCGTCAGCATGTTCAGGTGGCGCCGCGAGACGATGAGGGACGGCAGCTCTATGCCGAGCTGCTGCTGCATGCCGGCCGGGCGGCGCTCGCGGCCGAGACGCTTTGGCCGCTCACCCAAGGCGGGGTGCCGGGGCCGAGCGCGGCGAGCCTCATGGCGCGCAGCCTTGCCGTCATCGGCGAGGCCGAGGCGGCGGCGCGCTGGCACGAGAACGCCTGTGCCGCTGCGCCCGAACGGGCGGAGATCGGTGCCGCGCGCATCGCCGACGCGCCCTGGCTTGGCGTCGCGCAAAAGGAGCGCGACGGCTGGATCGAGACATGGCTCGGCCGCTTCACCCGCCCGTCCCAGGCAAAGCGCTTGCGCGCCGCCGGGTCGGCACTGGTCGTCGGCTATCTGGTGCCGCATCTCGTCGATCGTGGGGATGCCGTCGCGATTGCCGCCGTGGCGCGCGCGCTTCGGCAGCGCGGGGTTACCGTCGTGGGCTACGGGCTCGGCGCGCAGTCGTCGGCCGACAACACGCTGCTGCGCGGCGCCTTCGACAAATGGCGCGACATCACCGGCGTCGATCAGGCCACCCTAGCCAAGGTGCTCGCCGGCGACGGGTTGCACGTGGCGATCGACGCCTGCGGCTTCGCGGCGCCGGACGCGTTGCGGGCGCTGGCCCGGCTCAACACGGCGCTGCGCGTCGCCTGGATCGTCGATCCAAGCGGGCTCGAGGGTCGAATCTACGATGCCGCCATCGCGGCCGGCCCGGCCGCGTCCGGTGGAAGTATCGCATTCTGGCGCCCGCGCGGCGGCTTTTATCCGCTGTTGCGCGACTGGACGCGCCAGCGCGACCGTGTCGCCGACGGCGCCTGCCGGTTCGGTGCCGACGTCCATCCGGCGCAGATCGACGGGGCGACGGCGGCGCTATGGCGCCGGGTGCTTGCGGCGGCGCCGCAGGCGATGCTGCTGCTGCGCGCCGACAGTCTCGACATCGACGCCAATCTGAGCCGGCTGATCGCGCGCTTCGGCGATGCCGCCGCGCGCATCGATATCGTCGCCGTTCCCGATGCCGACGAGTTCTATCGCCAGGTCGATGTCGCGCTGGCGCCGCTGCGCGGCACGTCGCCGCGCATGGCCGCCGAAGCGCTCGGCTGCGGGGTTCCGGTGCTGGCGCTCGATGCCGGCGGCGAGTGGCAGCCCCCCTATGCGGCCCTGCTGCGCGAGCTCGGCCTCGCCGAACTGGTGGCGGCCACGCCGGAAGCCTATGCGGCCCTTGCCGCGGGTCTCGCGATTTCGGCCGAGAAGCGCAGCCGCGCCGCGGCGAGCGTCGCGCCGATCGCCGCGCGCGGCGAGGAGACGGCCGCGCTCATTGCGGCCACCATCGAGGATGCGGCGCGGGCGGCGCTCGGTCGAGCCGCGGCATGAGCATTGAGGATCGGACCGAGCGCTCGCGCTCGGCGTTTGCCACGCGCTTTCCGGCGCTGGCGGAGGCGGTGTCGACCCCGCCGACGCATGCGTCGGCAGTGGTCGAGGACGGCGTTCCCGTCGACATCCTGATCGGCGATCGCCGTATCTATGGCCGCGACGCCCGCAGCCACGCCGGCGCGCAGGTCGAGGAATTCATGGCCAAGCCGCTGCGCCTGGTCATGGAGTCGCCAGGCGCCGCCGGGCTGGTCAGCCAGATTTGCATCGATCTCATGAATACCGTGGAGCACACGCTGCAGCAGGCCGGCGTGACCGAGCTGCCGCGCGCGCCCGTCTCGGCGCCGACCTTCCTCGTCGTTTTCGGCCTTGGATTGGGTTATCACATCGAAGACCTGCTGCGCCGCACCGGCGCGCGCTGGGTCATCGTCGTCGAGCCCTTCCTCGAATTCATCGGTCACTCGCTGCGGTCCGTCGACTGGGAGGCGATTTTCGAACGGCTCGACGCCGCCGGGGGAAGCATCGCCTTCGTCACCGACGTCGATCCCGGGCGCATCATCGGCACCATCATGAGCGAGGTGGCATCCCACGGGATGCCTTATCTCGACGGCACCTGGATTTTCACCCACTACCCGCTCTGGGCCTTTGCCGAGGTCGGCAAGCGGCTGCACGGCGCGGCCGAGTTCGCCTACGTCAACCGCGGTTTCTTCGAAGACGAGATCGTGATGATGACGAACGCGGTGACGAATTTCGCGAGTCATTCCTTTTCGCTGCTCGACGGCAAGGCACGGCGCCAGAGACCGGAGACCGCGGTCATCGTCGGCGCCGGACCGTCGCTGGACGAGGGCATCGAGACGCTGCATCGCATTCGCGACCGGGTCGTGCTGTTCTCGGGCGGCACCGCGCTGCGGCCGCTGCTGCGGCATGGCCTGACGCCGGATTTCCACTGCGAGCTGGAGAACGGCCCGCAGGTCTACGAGGTGATCAGCGAGGCGCGCAATCACGGCGATCTCGCGCGGATACGCCTCATCGCCTCGGCCACCATCGATCCGCGCGTCGCCGCCATGTTCCGCGACGCGATCCTGTTCTTCCGCGACAGCGTCAGCTCCACCTGCATTCTCGCCGGCGAGCACATGCAGGTCAGCGGGGCCGCGCCGACATGCGTCAACACCGCGATGGCGGCCGCCGTCGCCATGGGATTCACCGACTTCATCCTGATCGGCACCGATTGCGGCATGCGGCCGGGCATGGCCGACCATGCCGAGGGCACGATCTACCGCGACGTCGAAAAGTGGCAAACCTATCTCGCCCAGCGGGCCCGCTACCCGCTGGAGGTAGAGGGAAATTTCGGCGGTATCGCGGTCACCGACTGGGTCTACGACGCCAGCCGGCGCATGCTGTCGGAGCTGATCGGCGTCTACCGCCTCAATGTCGTGAATTGCAGCGACGGAGCGCTCATTCCCGGCGCGACGCCGCGGGTGCCGGAGTCGCTCGAGTTCGACGACCCCGTGATCGACCATGAACGGATCTTTGCCGAGCTGAAGCGCAGCATGCGCCGGTTCCAGCCCGGTGAAATTCTGCGGGGGCGCCGGCTGGAGGAACTGCGTGCGCAGGCACGGGCGATGTATGCCGATCTAAGGGCGCTGCTTGGACGGTTCGATATCGAGACCGCCGATTTCGTCGGCGTCTATGAAGCGATGCACCGCTTCCCGAGCGATGCCGGAGACCGCTACGGTCAAGTGCAATCGATTCCCGACGGCACGTTGAATGCGTTGCCGCGCATCGCGATGTTCTATGGCTGCCGCATGCGCGACGAGACGGTTCGCCGGCGCCTGTTTGCGACGTTCCGCGCGAGCGCCGAAAGTGCGTTCACGGCCATGGAGCGCGAAACCGATGCGCTGCTGGAGCGGCTGTCGCGAGTGGCTGCGGCGCCCGCTGCCGTCGGCTGACGGCCGGGTCAGGCGTTCGTCGAGAGCAGCGTGCCGATCCGCGGGTTGTAGGAACCGCTGGAGGACGGCGTGCTCGTCGTGAGATTGGCAGTGAACAGTGCGGGTTGGCCGGCGTTGCCGCCAAGCAGGCCCAGGGTGGTGCCCGGCTGCACCGCGGCGAGGCGCTGGTAGCCTTCGACGCTGGTGAGGAACGACGAGGCGTTGGTGGCGTTGCCCAGATTCATCTCGATGATGTGGTATTCCTCCTGCGCCTGCTGCTCGAGTGTGGTGGTCTGTTGCGCGATGGCGGTCTGCTGCGCGATCTGCAGATTGTTGATCTGCGTGCCGATGCCGGAAATCTGCGTTTGCAGGGCAGTCTGAGCGCTGGCGGTGATCTGCTGGTTCAAGTTGTTCATCGTGCTTATCTGCTGGACCTGAGTCTCCGCCGCTTGTGCGGCGCTCAGCGCTTGCGCCTGGCCGGTCGGGGTGCTGAGATTGTAGGTGCTGGCGGACTGGATGTTGAGCCCCGCCCCCATCAGTGCGGCGGTTCCGTCCGGCAGCAGCCCGGGCGCGAAGGAGACCGTCTGCAGGTCGGCGACATCGAGCTGCGCCGCGGTCAATGTCTGGTCGAATGTCGTGGAGTTTCCCGATTGCGCCGCGGTCGCCATATTGGCGAGCTGCAACGACAAATCGGCCAGCACCGAGCCGTTGGCGGAAATCTGGCCCTCGGCGGTCTGGTAGCTCTGTAGCTGCGTGTTGAGGCCGGTCTGCTGCTGCTGCAATACCCCTACCGTGCTGGTCTGCACCTGATCCTGCAGCGCGGTGACCTTCTGGTTGAGCTGGTTGCTGATCATATTGTTGATGAGCGTCAGGGTGCTGCTGTTTTTCGATGACGCGCTGGCGGCGTTGACGGCGGTAAGCTTGGCCATCAGCGCGCTGCTGGTGCTCAGGGCGGAGTTGATCGCCGAACTCGTCATCGCCGTCACCTCTGAACGGCCGCGAAGCCTTTGTCGCTCCGCGGCTGATTTTGCACGCTCCAAGGCTAGTTGACCGGGGTGAAGGATCGGTAAAGAGCGGTACGGCGAAGGGCGGGGATTTTGGTTAACGCCTGCTCATGGCCGGCGCGCCCAGGCGCCGTTAAGGGATTATTTGCCAAACTCCTGTTAGCTCTTCGGACGGAATTGGCAGGGCGCGCATGAGTTCGCTGAGCAACAGCCCGGTCCTGGTTACCGGCGCCGATGGCTTCATCGGTTCGCATGTGGTGGAGGAACTGCTCGCGCAGGGAACGCCGGTGCGCGCCTTCGTCATGTACAACTCGTTCAACTCCTGGGGCTGGCTCGACCGCCTGCCGGAGGCGGCGAGGGCGGCGATCGAGGTGGTGGCGGGCGACATCCGCGACGGCGACTGCGTGCGCCGGGCGGTGAAGGGCTGCGGCGGGGTGCTGCACCTGGCGGCGCTGATCGCCATCCCCTTCTCCTACGAGGCGCCCGAGGCCTATGTCGATACCAACGTCAAGGGCACGCTCAACCTGCTGATGGCGGCGCGCGATCTCGGCGTCGGTCGCTTCGTCCAGACTTCGACCAGCGAGGTCTACGGTACGGCGCGGTCGGTGCCGATCGACGAGCGCCATCCGCTCAACGCCCAATCGCCCTATGCCGCCTCCAAGATCGGCGCCGACCAGATGGCGTTGGCCTTCCACGACGCCTTCGACACGCCGGTGACGATCATCCGGCCGTTCAATACCTACGGTCCCCGCCAATCGGCGCGCGCGGTGATCCCGACGATCATCACCCAGCTCCTGGCCGGCGCCGCGTCGGTGCGGCTCGGCGCGCTCCATCCGACCCGCGACCTCTCCTTCGTGCGCGACACGGCGCGGGGACTCATCGCCGGACTCGCGGCGCCGGCCGAGCGCGTCCTGGGCGAGACCATCAATCTCGGCAGCGGCTTCGAGATCTCGATCGGCGATCTCGCCCGCGAGATCGCCGGGATCGCCGGCCTGCCGCTGGCGATCGAGCAGGATCGCGCCCGGCTGCGCCCGGACAAGAGCGAGGTGGAGCGGCTGTGGTCGGACAACGCCAAGGCAGCGCAGCTTCTCGACTGGCGGCCGCGCTACGGCGGCCTCGAGGGCCTGCGGCGCGGTCTGGGCGAGACCATCGATTGGTTTCGCGATCCCGCCAATCTCGGCGCCTATAAAACCACGGCCTACAACCGCTGATGGCCCAGGCTCGACTCAAGCCCGTCTTCGACATCGACCGCACGGTCGACGCGCTGCGCCGGGCGCTGCCCGCGGATGCGGCGCGCGCGCCGCTGCACGAGCCGCGCTTCGCCGGCCGCGAGTGGGACTATCTCAAGGAATGCCTGGCCAGCAGCTTCGTCTCTTCGGTCGGCGCCTTCGTCACCCGCTTCGAACAGCAGATGGCCGAGGCGGCAGGCACCGCCCGGGCGATCGCCGTGGTCAACGGCACGGCGGCGCTCCATGTCTGCCTGCTGCTCGCCGGGGTCCGGACCGAGGACGAGGTGCTGGCGCCGGCGCTCACCTTCGTCGCCACCGCCAACGCCATCCGCTATTGTGGCGCGCTGCCGCATTTCGTCGATGCCGACGCAGTTACCCTGGGCGTCGACCCCGAGCGCCTTGCCGACCATCTGCGCGCCGTCGGCGAGCGGCGCGGCGGCGAGACGATCAACCGCCGCACCGGCCGGCGCATCGCCGCGATCGTTCCGATGCACACCTTCGGCCATCCCGTCGACATGGAGCCGCTGCTGGCGCTGGCCGAGGAATGGGGCCTGTTCGTCATCGAGGACGCGACCGAATCCCTTGGCAGCCGGTACAAGGGGCGGCCGACCGGCGCGTGGTCCAGGCTTGCCGCCTTCAGCTTCAACGGCAACAAGATCATCACCACCGGCGGCGGCGGCGCCATCACCACCGATGACGAGCGGCTGGCGCAGGCGGCAAAGCATTTGACCACCACGGCGAAGCTGCCGCACCCCTGGGCCTTCGTCCACGACCAGGTCGGCTTCAACTATCGCATGCCCAACCTCAACGCGGCGCTGGGCTGCGCGCAGCTCGAGCAGCTGGCAGAATTTCTCGCCGCCAAGCGCGCGCTGGCGGAGCGCTACCGCGAGGCGCTCGCGGATTTGCCCGGCGTCAGCTTTGTTGCCGAGCCGCCCTTTGCGCGCAGCAACTACTGGCTCAACGCCCTGCTGCTCGACGAGCGGCATGCCGGCGAGCGCGAGGGTTTGCTGCAGCGTTGCAACGAGGCGGGTCTGGCGTGCCGTCCGGCCTGGACCTTGATGCACCGCCTGCCGATGTACCGCGACTGCCCGCGCATGGATCTGCCGGTGGCGGAGAGCATCGAGCGGCGGCTGGTCAATCTGCCGAGCGGCGTCGGTCTCGCGCCGGCGGGCGGGGGCTGAACCGGTGGCGCGCCGCAAGATCTGCGTCGTGAGCGGTGGCCGCGCCGATTACGGGCTGCTCTACTGGCCGATGCGCGAGATCGCCGCATCGCCGCATTTCGAGCTGCGGCTCGCGGTCACCGGTGCGCATCTGGCGCCGGAGTTCGGCGACACGCTCGCGACGATCGAGCGCGACGGCTTCGGCATCGACGCCAAGGTGGAGATGCTGCTGTCGAGCGATACGCCGGTCGGCATCGCGAAATCCATCGGGCTCGGCGTCATCGGCTTCGCCGATGCGCTCGACCGGCTCCGGCCCGATCTGCTGCTGCTGCTCGGCGACCGCTTCGAGATCCTCGCCGCGGCGCAGGCGGCGCTGATCGCGCGCCTGCCGGTAGCGCATCTCTGCGGCGGCGACGTCACCGAGGGTGCGTTCGACGAGGCGATCCGCCACGCGATCACCAAGATGGCGCATCTGCATTTCGCCACCAACGAGCCGGCCGCGCGGCGGCTGCGGCAGCTTGGCGAAGACCCGCGGCGCGTCTTTACCGTCGGCAGCCCCGGCATCGACTGTCTGTTGCGCGCGTCGCCGGCGAGCGCCGAGGAGCTGGCGCGCGAAACCGGTCTCGACCTTGATCGCCCGGTGCTGCTCGTCACCTTCCATCCGGCGACGCTGGGCGATGGCCCGGTGCTCGCCGAGCTGGAGGAGCTGCTGGCGGCGCTGGCGGCGCTCGGCGCCGATACCCAGCTCGCCTTCACCCGGCCCAACGCCGATACCGAGGGGCGGGCGCTGGCGCTGCGGATCGAGCGCTTCGTCGCGACCCATGCCAATGCGCGCCTGTTCGCCGCGCTGGGCCCGCGCCTCTATGCAGGCCTGCTGCGTCGCGCGGCGGCGGTGGTCGGCAATTCATCGAGCGGGCTCTACGAGGCGCCGTCGCTCGGCACCCCCACGGTCGATATCGGCGACCGCCAGCGCGGCCGGCTGAAGGCAGAATCGGTGATCTCCTGCGCGCCCGATCGGCAGGCCATCGCGGCCGCCATCGCCGAGGCGCTGCGGCGCGGCCGGTGCGCCGTAGCGAATCCCTATGGCGTCGGCGACAGCGCGCGCCGCATCGTCGATATTCTGGCCTCGATCGGCGACTTCCGGGCGCTGACCCGCAAGCGCTTCTTCGACCTTCCCGGGGCGGCTTGAGATGGGCGGTCGCGTCCTCATCATCGCCGAGGCCGGCGTCAACCATGACGGCTCGCTGGAGCGCGCGCGGGCGCTGGTGGATGCGGCGCTTGCCGCCGGCGCCGACGTCGTCAAGTTTCAGACCTTCCGCGCCGACCGCATCGCCACCCGGACGGTCGGCAAGGCCGACTACCAGAGGCGGACGACGGCGGCCGCGGAGAGCCAGCATGCGATGTTGCAGCGGCTCGAGCTCGATGACGCGGCACACGCCGATCTTGTCGCCTATTGCCGGACGCGCGGCATCGAATTCCTGTCGACGCCCTTCGATCGCCCGAGCGTGGCGCTGCTGACCGGGCGTCACGGGCTCGGTCGCCTCAAGATATCGTCGGGCGACCTCACCAACGGGCCGCTGCTGCTCGATGCCGCGCGCAGCGGCGCGTCGATCATCCTGTCCACCGGCATGAGCACGCTGGGTGAGATCGAGTCGGCGCTCGGGGTGGTGGCCTTCGGCATGATTGCGCCGCCCCGGACGACCGCCGGCGAGGCGGCGTTCGCCGAGGCCTATCGCAGCGCTGCGGGCCAGCAGGCGCTGGGCGAGCGCGTCACGCTGCTTCACTGCACGAGCGAGTATCCGGCGCCGCCGGCCTCGGTCAACCTGCGCGCCATGGCGACGCTGCGCGCGGCGTTCGGCCTCCGGGTGGGCTATTCCGATCACACCCGCGGCACGGCCGTCGCCATTGCCGCCGCGGCGCGCGGCGCGGCGGTGATCGAGAAGCATTTCACGCTCGACCGTTCGCTGCCCGGACCGGACCACGAGGCGTCGCTCGAGTCCGACGAACTCGCCGACATGGTGGCGGCGATCCGCACCGTCGAGGCGGCGCTCGGAAGCGCCCTCAAGGCGCCGGCGGAAGGCGAGGCGGCGACGCGGGCAGTGGCACGCAAGAGCCTGGTGGCGGCGCGCGACCTGCGCCGTGGCGAGCCTTTCACGGCGGCGACGATCGACTGCAAGCGGGCAGAAGGCGGGGTGAGTGCGATGCGCTACTGGGAAGCAATGGGACGGATCGCCGGCCGCGACTATGCGGCGGACGAGCCGATCGAGCTGTGAGCCCGCCGGTCCTGGTCATCGGCGGCGGCGGGCACGGCCGCGTGGTGATCGACGCGCTGCTCGCCGCCGGCGCCGAGGTGGCCGGCGTCATCGACCCTCATCCCGGCGTCGCGGCGACGCTGCCCGACGGCGTGCCCTGGCTCGGCGGCGATGAAACGCTGGTGCGATACCTGCCGGGGGACTACCAGCTGGCCAACGGCGTCGGCGGCATCGGCGAACCGCATCGGCGCGGCGTGTTTGAGCGCTTCAGCGCGGCGGGATACGGCTTCGTCCGGGTGCGGCACCCGGCCGCCAGCGTCGCGCGGGCGGGGGTGGTGCTGGGCGAGGGCTGCCAGATCATGGCCGGCGCGGTGATCCAGCCGGGGGCGCGCATCGGCGCCGACGTCATCGTCAATACCCGCGCCGCGGTCGATCACGATTGCAACGTCGGCGACCACTGCCACATCGCGCCCGGCGCCGTGCTGTGCGGCGAGGTCACGGTCGGCGCCGGCACCCATATCGGCGCCGGCGCGGTGGTGATCCAGGGCGTGCGCGTCGGCAGCTTCGCCATCGTCGGCGCCGGCTCGATCATCCTGCGCGACGTGCCGGACGGCACCGTCGTCTATTCCAAGGACATTCGCCAGGAACGCCGGCGCTGACGCGCCCCTGACGGAGGATCGCCGGCCCGGTGCGGGCTTTCGCGATTGCAAGAGCAACGGCTGGCGCCCGCCCCGCGACGACGCTTGCGCGTCGCGCGGCTACCAGGCGCTGAGGCCGCCGTCGACCGCGATGTTCTGGCCGGTGACGTAGCGCGACGCGTCGGAGGCCAGGAACACGGCGGCGCCGACCATGTCGTCGGCCTCCGCCATGCGGCCGAGCGGGATGCGGCCGGCGTAGCGCCGCTGGAACTCGCCATTCTGTCCGCTGGACACGCCGCCGGGGGTCAGCGTGTTGACGCGCACGCCGCGCGCCGCCCAATAGGTCGCGAGATGGCGGGTGAGCCCGATGACCCCGGCCTTCGATGCGGTGTAGACCGGCGGGGTGTTGATCGGCCGCCCGTTGTATTCGGACCCCTCGTAGATGCGCTGATCGGGCGCGAGCAGGCCATAGATCGAGGCGGTCTGGATGATGCTGCCGCCGCCGCGCTCGGCCATCCGCCCGCCGATCGCCTGCGCCACCAGGAACATGCCGTCGAGATTGACCGCCATCACTGCGCGCCAGGTGGCGAGATCGAACTCCTCCAGCGGCGCGAAGAAGGCGTCGGCGTCGGAACCCTTGGTGGCTGCGTTGTTCATCAGGATGCGGGCGCCGCCGAAAGCGGCGTCGACGCGCTCGGCCATGTGCTTCACCGCGGCGGGGTCGGCGATGTCGCAGGCGATGCCGACCGCCTTCACCCGGTGGCGCTGCGCCAGCTCGCCGGCGAGCGCGGCCGTCGCCGCCTCGTCGAGGTCCACCAGCGCCAGATCGGCGCCGAACTCGGCCAGACCCGCCGCGAAGCGGCGACCCAGGATGCCGCAGGCGCCGGTGATCACCGCCGTCTTGCCGGCGAGATCGAAGAGCGCGCGATAGGAGGGTGCGGCCATGCCGGCTCACTCCGCCGCCGCGGCGTCGGCCGCGCGGCTCTCGAGCAGGAACTCGACGAGGCGGAAGTCGAGCTCGGAATCGATGTCCAGCGAACGCTCCTCGGGCATCACGTAAAGCCGCGTGCGGGCGGCGAAGACCGCGGGCGCGGCGCGGAAATCCGCGGCCCACCAGGCATAGATCGAGGCGTTCATGTCGAAGCATTGGGGTGCGTCCTGCCGGCGCGCGATCGCAGCCGCAGGCGGCTTGCTCAGTCCGACGGTGCCGTCGGCGCGGCGCTCGACCAGGTTGAAATAGGGCGAGCGGCGCGCCGGCGCGGCGGTGATGACGTTGGCGCCGGGCTCGCCCTCCAGCAGCTCGGCCACCGCCGCGATGTCCTCGGGCAGGCGTAGCGGCGAGGTGGCGTCGAGGTCGATCAGGACGTCGAAGCGCGCGCCGAGCTGACGCTCCGCCTCTTCGAGGCAATGGCGGATCGCCGGCAGCTTGGGCGCGGTATCGCCGGCCAGGTCGTCCGGCCGCCTGATCAGGCAGCCGGCGCCGTAGCTGCGCGCGATCGACAGGATGTGCTCGCTGTCGCTGCTGACGGCGATGGCGTCGAACAGGCCGGTGGCGCGCGCCTGATAGAGCGAGTGGGCGATGAGCGGCTTGCCCGCGATCAGCCGCACGTTCTTCGAACGCACTCCCTTCGAGCCGGCCCGCACGCAGATGGTGCAGATCCGCTTCACGGCGCGGTCCACCGGCCGCCCGCGGCGGCGGCTTCGGCGGCCGCGATGAGCGCGACCACGGCGGCGCCCTCCGCGGCGGAGCAGAGCGTGTCGCGCCGGTTGCCCAGCGCCGAGCGGTGCTGGGCAAGATATGTCGTATCGCGCGCGGCCGGGAAAAACCGTTCGTCGCCGTCGATGCGCAGGCTGCCGCGCACGAGATCGGCGCGCAGCGTGCGGTGCGCGGTGTTGACGACGATCTCGCGCGCTCCGGTCCGGTCGAGATAGTTGAGCTGGACGGTCGCGATCGGGCAGCGCTCGAAAGCGAGCAGCAGCGCCGCCGTGTCCTCGCTCTCGATGTCGAGAGCGCCGGAGCGGCCGAGCAGCGCCGCGACCTGCCGGCACGGGCCGAACAGCCAGCCCAGATAATCGAGCTCGTGGCTGAGGTCGCGCAGCACGCCGCCGCCGGCCGTGCGCGTTGCGGACGCGGTCTTGCGATAATCGCGTCCCGGCCGCCAGTCCGGCAGGTATTGGCCGACATAGACCTGCGCCGAAACCGCCGGCTCCGCCGCGAGCCGCCGCCGCAGCTCCGTCATCACCGGGTGGAAGCGCAAATTGTAGCCGACATAGAGCGCGGCGAAGCGGTTTTCGGGCATCGGTTGCGGCTGGTCGAACAGCGGCTTTTCGACCAGCACGGTGCCGGCGAACCCGGCCGCCGCCAGCGCCGCCAGGGTCGGCCGGTGCGCCGCGGTTTCGTTGGCGACGACGACATAGCCGGGATTTTCCCGCTCGAGCGCGGTGGCGAGGGAGCCATGGCAGCGCGGCGCGGCGTCACCCCGCCGGCTGACCGCCGCCACCTCGAGGCCGAGTTCGGCGAGCAGCCGGGCATGCCGTTTGCCGATCGAGCCGAGGCCCACGACGAGAGCGGAGCCGGTCATCGGTCGAAGGTCGTGGCGTAGTCGGCGCTGGCGCGTTCGAGGTCCTCGAGCCGGCCGATATCGCGCCAGTATTCGCGGATCGGAAACGCCGCCACCTTGTCGTTCCGCTTCAGCACGTGGTCGAACAGCGCCGGCATGTCGAGCGCCTGGCCCGGCGCGATGAGGTCGAGCACGCTGGGCTCGACGACGTAGACGCCGGCATTGATGAACCAGGAATAGCGTGGCTTCTCGGTGACGCCCGCGAGATATTCGTCGGCGAGGTCGATGACGCCGAACGGCACCTCGACGGTATGCTCGCGCACGGCCATGGTCGCCGTCGCCCGGTGTTCCGCGTGGAACTCCAGCATGCTGCCGAAATTGACCGAGGTGAGGAGATCGCCGTTCATCACCAGGAGCGGCCGCTTGGGCCGCTCCGGCAGCAGGCCCAGCGCGCCGGCGGTGCCGAGCTTGTCGCGCTCCTCGAGGTAATCGATGGCGACGCCCCAGCGCGCACCGTCGCCGAAATGCTGGCGCACCATTTCGGCCTTGTAGTTGACCGCGAGATAGAAGCGCTCGAAACCCTGGCGGATGAAGTTCTTGAGGATGATCTCGAGGATCGGCGTGCCGCCCACCGGCAGCATCGGCTTGGGGCAATCCTCGGTCAGCGGCCGCAGGCGCTGGCCGAGCCCGCCGGCCATCAGCACCACCCAGTTGTCGCGCGCGCCGTGCCGGACGACGCCGCCGATCAGTTCGAGGCCGACGACCCGGCCGGCCTCGTCGAGCAGCGGCACCTGCTTCACGTCGCTGCCGCGCATCACCGCCAGCGTCGCCTCGCGGCCAAGCGCCGCCGGACAGGAGATGGGATCGCGATTCATCACCTCGGCGGCCGGTGCGTCGAGGGCGACGCCGCGCAGCAGGCCGCGCCGCACGTCGCCGTCGGTGACGGTGCCGACCAGGCGCCGGTCGGCGTCGATGATGAGCGCGATCTGCAGGGCGCTGTCGTCGATCGCCCGGATCGCCTCGCGGATGGTGGCGTCGTCGCGCACCAGGGTCGCGCGCCATTCCTTGGCGGCGCGGCCGGCGCGCGCGTCGCCCGGGCCGGTTCCGGCGGGATCTCGGAGGCGCTTGATGATGGCGGTCGACATAGGCCGATGATGCCTTGGCGAGGTTAATATCTGGTTCTCGGGCGTCGACGGGGTGCCTCCCGCCGCCTCAGCCCATGTAATTGACCAGGCTCAGCTTCTGGATCGCGCTGGTGGCCGAGTAGGAGGCCTGGATCTGCGTCTCCAGGCTCTGCAGCTGCGTGATCGCCGTCGCCTGGTTGACGCTGACGATGCTGCTGATGCTGTTCTTCGCGATGTCGATGGTATTCTGATGCAGCGTCGCCTCGCTGTTCATCTGCGACTGCTGCAGCGCGAGGTTGCCGCTCAATCCGGTCAGGCCCTGGGTCGCGGTGTCGAGCATCTGGCCGGCGAGGGTGACGTTGGCCTGGTCGGTGGGGTTGGTCGAGCTGAAGGGACCGTTTTGCACGATGAAGTTCAGCACGCGGATGATCTTCTCGAAGGAGGGATTGTCCGCGGTGATGCTGTAATTGACGCTGACCTGGCTGCCGATCTGGATCGGGGCGTTGGTGGCGCCGCCGGCGTAATAGCCGCCGCTGGAGGGCGGACCGCCGACCGAATTCGTCAGCGTGGCAGCCGCGCCGACGGGCAGGCTGGAGAGGTTGACCGGCGGCGTGTTGGTGTTGGTGCCGGCGAACAGATAGCTCGAGCCGTCCTGGACGTCGAGGTAGCCCGCGACCTGCTGCAACAGGCTCTGGGCCTGCGTCTCGATGGTCGGCTGCGCCGTGTTGTAGGCGCTGTTGGGCAGCAGCGCGCGGAAGGCCTGCACCTGGGACAGGATCTGCTGCAGCGAGAGCTGCATGGTCTGCATGCTCGTCGATGCCGTATTGATCGTGTTGATGTAGCCCTGCTGCTGCGACACCTGGGCACGGTAGTTCTCCAGCGGCGCCGCCTGCGACGCGATCTGGGAATAGGTCTGCGCGGTGTCGCCGGTCGAGATCTCGGCGTTGAGATTCTGCTCCGCCGTCTGATTGAGCTGCATGTAGTAGAGCGTGAGGCTGTTCTCGGAGGCGGTGGAGATGCGGTTCATGGCACGGGCCCCGTGTTACGGCAGGATCTGGAGCAGCGAGGTGAACATCGTGTTGACCGCCTGGACGACGCGCGCGGAGGCGCTATAGGCGTTCTGATAGACCGTCAGCTGAGACAGCTGCTCGTCCATGTTGACGCCGCTGACCGCCTGCGCCTGCGTCGTGACCGACTGCAGCAGCCCCGATTGGAACTGCGCATTGTCCTGCGCGTTCGATGCGGCGCTCGAGGTCTGCCCGACGATCTGCGCCGAATACTGGCCGAGCGTCAACGTCAGCGGCGACGGGAAATTGCCGGCGGCCGCGAAAACCGGCGCGGACTGGGCGAAGCTGTTGGACAGCGCCAGCGCAATCGACGGACTCGGCGTGCCGGAGGCGCCGTCGAGCAGGCCGGGATTGGCGACAAGGCTGGGGTCGACCGTGACCGTGCCGGCATTGTCGATGCCGGTCGCCACGTTCACGCCGGAGAAGAAGTGGTTGCTGGTGTTGGGCAGCGGATTGGACGCAGCGGCGGCGACGAAGGCCTCGGTCCCGGTGCCGCCGGTCACCATGGAGAGGCTGGAGGAGAGCGGATTGCCGGCCGTGTCGGTGATCTGGATGAGGTCCGGGGTCGGCGTGCCGCCGACCACCGGAGCGGTCACCTTGATGCTCGACAGCGCGGCCGGCAGCGCCGCCTGGATCGCGGCGGCGATGGCGGCGGTGGAGGCGTTGGCGGCCAGCGCCGCGGTGGTGACGGTGATGCCGTCGATGACCGCGCTGACCTTGTCGCCGGCGGCGGTGGCGCCGCTCATGGTATGGGTCTGCGTCGACATGACCGTGACGCTGGTCGACGGGTTGGCCGTGGCGCTCGGCGAGAAGACTTCGGTGCCGGTGCCGCCGCTCGCCATGGAAATGGTCGAGCTGACGGGATTGCCGGCGGCGTCGATGATTTGAAAGGTGTTGGTGCCGGTGGAGATCACGCTGATGTTGGGGAACGGGCCGGCCGGCGGCGTGATCGCCGTCTGGATCGCGGCGGCGATCGCGCCGGAGGAGGCGTTGGCGGCAAGCGCCCCGGTGGTGAAGCTGACGCCGTCGATCGTCCCGGTGAGCTGGTCGCCCGCGGCGGTGGCGCCGGTGAAGGTCTGGGTCTGTGCGGTCGCGACCTGGCCGGTATTGTAGAGCTGATTGGTGAACTGATTGAGCTCCGAGGTGAGCGCCGGGAGCTGCTGGTCGCGCATCTGCAGCAAGGCGCCGATGTTGCCGCCGGTGATGTCGCCGGTGATGTCGAGGCCGTTGATGCTGATCCCGGAGATCGTGCCGGCGGAGAGGGTGTTCGCCGCGGTCACCTTGCCGGTCGGGGTGAAGCTCAGCTGTTCGGCGATGCCGTCGACCAGCGTCTTGCCGGTGGTGGTCGTCACCACCATGCTGTCATCGGCGTTGGTATAGGTCTTGACGTTCATCTGCTGCGCCAGCTGCTGCACCGCCTGGTCGCGCTGGTCCTCGAAGGTCGCCGTCGATTGGTTCAGCGCGCGGGCGCGGGCGATCTCGGCGTTGTAGGTGGCGATGTTGTCGAGCAGCGTGTTGGCCTGGGTCACCGCGGCGCCGATCGCAGTGTCGGCGTTGCCGCGCAGCGACTGAATGCCGGTCGACAGGCCGTTGAGCTGCGAGGCGAGCGTCTGGCCGGCGCTGACCGCGTTCTGCTGCGCCACGGTGTCCTGCGGCGTGGTGGCGAGCGTCTGCATGGCGCTGGTGAAGCTGGAATAGGCGTCGCTCAGCGAGGTGGCGCTGCCGACGCTGCCGAGCAGGTTCTGGATGTCCTGGTAATAGGTGCTGAGGGTATTGGCCGCCGAGGTGGTGGTGTTCTGGGCGTTGAGATTGGCCACCAGGATCGGATCGGTGATGCGCTGCGCCACGCTGGTCGCCACGCCCTCGCCGCCGGCGCCGTTGTTGATCTGGGTCTCGATCAGGTTCTCTTGCGAATATCCCGGCGTATTCGCATTGGAGATGTTGGCGGCGATCACCGCCAGATTGTTCTGGGCGGCTTGCAGGCCGGTGAGCGCGTTGGCGAGCGAGAGGGTGAGGCCCATGGCCGGGTGCTCCGCGCCTAGAGCCGCCGGTCGATGGCGACGGCGAACGCCGGCGCATAGCCCGTCGCCTTCCGCCGCGCGTCGTAGCGGGTCAGCGGCTTGAACTGCGACCTCACGGAATCGACCAGCATGTCGAGCAGCTTTCGCGTCGCCGCGCGGCCGACGCGCAGCGTGCGCTCGTTCTGCGCCGCGACGTCGGCGAGGCGGCTGCTGGCGGCGACGACCTGCGCCCTGAGCGGCGCCGGCAGCGCGACGATCTTGACCCCGCCGGCGTCGAGCCGCCTGATCGCATCCTGATAGAGCAGCGACAGCCGCAGCTTCTCGCGCTGGAGCGCGCCGATGTCGCGCACGTGTCCGGCGCGCACCAGCTCGGTCTCGTGCGCCAGCAGGTCGGCGAGGCGCATCATCAGGTCGAGCATGTCGGTCGCCTGCGAGGTCACCTGCGCCGGCACGGCAGGGGGCGGCATCGGCGGCGTCATTTCGCCTCCTGCGCCTGCAGGATCTCGCGCTGCACCGCGTCGGCGATGCCGATGCTGCCCGAGCTTGACGCGACCTTGCTGTATTCCTGCAGCAGCAGCGAGCGATAGATCGTCTCGCCGTTGCCGCCGCCGAACATGGTATCGGCGCCGAGGCCGGAAAACATCGTGTCGAACACCTGCGAGAGGAAGAAGCCCTCGAAGTCCTGGGCGGTCTTGCGCGCGGCGGTTGCGTCGGCCGTCGGCGCCGTCGTCGGCGGCATGCCGGCGCCGATGCCCGATGCGGCGACCGAAAGGGGTATGGCGGCGGCGGTGGCCATCACATCAGCTCGATCTCGGCCTGCAGCGCGCCTGCCGCCTTGATCGCCTGCAGGATGGTGATCATGTCGCGCGGACCGACGCCGAGCGCGTTCAGGCTGCTGACCAGTTCCTGCAGGCTCACGCCCGCCGGGAGTACGGCCATGCGGCGGTCCGACTGCTCGTCGACCTGGACGTTGGTGCGCGGCACGACCACGGTGGCGCCGCCGCCGCCCGGCGCGAACTGGACGCCGCCGAAGCCGCCGCCGCCCGCTCCGGCGGTGCCCGGCGGTGCGAAGGGGTTGGGCTGCGACACCTGCGGCGTCTCGGTGATGCGCACGGTGAGATTGCCCTGCGCCACCGCCACGGTGCTGATGCGCACGCTTTCGCCCATGACGATGACGCCGTTGGCCTCGTCGATGACGACGCGCGCCACCTGGTCGGGCTCGACGCGCAACTGCTCGATATCGGTGAGCAGCCCGACGACATCGCCCTTGAAGCCCGGCGGCATGCTGACCATCACCGTCGAGGGGTCGAGCGGTTTTGCCGCCGGCGCCTTGAGATAGCCGTCGATGACCTCGGCGACGCGGCTCGCCGTGGTGAAATCGGGATTGCGCAGCGTCAGGTTCACCGTCTTGAGCTTGGCGAGGTCGAAGCCTACCTCGCGCTCGACGATGGCGCCCGCCGCCACCCGGCCGGAGGTCGGGACGCCCTTGGTGAAGCTGCTGGCCTGGCCGCGGGCCTGGATGCCGCCGGTGGCGACGTTGCCCTGGGCGACGGCATAGACCTCGCCGTCGGCGCCGAGCATCGGGGTCACCAGCAGCATGCCGCCGAGCAGGCTCTTGGCGTCGCCCAGGGCAGAGACCTGGACGTCGATGCGGCCGCCCTGGCGGGCAAAGGGCGGCAGCGTGGCGGTGACCATGACGGCGGCGACGTTGTTGGTGCGCAGCGCATTGTCGCGGGCGTTGACGCCGAGCCGCTCGAGCATGCCGATCAGGCTCTCGCGGGTGAAAATCGCGTTGGCGAGGCTGTCGCCGGTGCCGTTGAGGCCGACGACCAGGCCGTAGCCCACCAGCAGGTTGTCGCGCACCCCCTCGAAATCGGCGATGTCCTTGATGCGCGACAGCGCGGCGGCCGGCGGCGCGGCCGCCGGCAGCAGCAGCAGCAGCGCGGCAAGCGCGCCCAGCGCCACGCGGCGCAACCGGGCGGGAACGGAGGCGGCGAGGGACGGGCTGCGGGTGATCGCGGTCATGACGCTGGTCCGTTGCCAAACTCGTGCCAGAGCGGAAGCCGCGCCACGCCTGGGATTTCCGCGCCCTGGCCGGCGCCGGGCGCGGCAAAGCGTGCCGCCCCGGCAAGTTTTGCCGCGCCGTCCGCTGCGTTAAGCAGACCTTAACCGTGGCCGGGCATGCTGCCTGTGGTTGCGAGAGCCGTGAAAGGCGCCCCAAGGCGATGAGAATTGAGTGGAACCCGGCGCTTCGGCGCACCTCGTCCAAGCGGGACGAGAAGACGGACGCCACCTCGGGGGAGAAATTCGCCGCGGCGCTCGCCGGCGAGCAGCCGGCCGCCCCGGCCGGCTCGACGCCGGCGCTCAACCTGGTCGACGTGCTGCTGACCGCGCAGGAGCTTCCCGACCCGCTCACCGGCCGGCGCCGGGCGGTGCAGCGCGGCAACACTCTGCTCGACCGGCTCGACGAGCTGCGTCACGGGCTGCTTGCCGGGGTGCTGCCGCGCGATCGGCTGGACGAACTGGCGCGGATGGCGAAGAGCGCCCGGGAGACCGTCGACGATCCGCGGCTGGTCGAGATCCTCGACGACATCGATCTCCGGGTCGCCGTCGAACTGGCCAAGCTCGGCGTTGTCTAAGCGGCGCGAAACCGCCAATAATTTCAATGAACTGTCATCTTTCGAGCCGCTTGCTCCGCGGGCATCGGATTCATATACTCTCGCACGTTTTCGCTCGCGAGGCTTACGGAGTAGGTGATGCGGCCGACGCTTCCGCCAGACTACAGGCCTTCTGACGCCGAAGAGTTCATGAATCCGCTGCAGCTCGAATATTTTCGCCAGAAGCTCCTGCGATGGCGTGCGGAGCTGCTGGCGGAGTCGACGGAGACGCTGCTGCATCTGAAGGAAGAGAGCCTCGCCGAACCCGACATCACCGACCGCGCATCGCTCGAGACCGAACGCGCCATCGAGCTGCGCACGCGCGACCGCGAGCGCAAGCTCATCTCGAAGATCGACGCGGCGCTGATGCGCATCGAGGACGGCAGCTACGGGTTTTGCGAAGAGACCGACGAGCCGATCAGCCTGCGGCGGCTCGAGGCGCGTCCGATCGCGACGCTGAGCCTCGAGGCGCAGGAGCGCCACGAGCGCATGGAACGCACCCACCGCGACGACTAGGCGAAAGCGCGCAGCGCTTTCGTCCGCGGCGGCGGCAGCGGTTGCTCTTGCAACCGCGTGAGCCGCACAGGGCACGCGCGAGCTCCGAGAGCCGTTGCCAACCCGCACCGCGCGGCTTCCGCGGTTGCTCCGCAATCGCTGTCGCCGCTGCGGATGAACGCGCTGCGCGCGTTCAGGGCTAAAACGGCGCCGCGATGTCGATGAGCTGCTCGCCGTAGCGCGGCTGCTGCATGTTGTCGATCCAGCCGCGGCCGCCATAGGAGACGCGCGCCTCCGCCAGCTTGTCGAGACTCACCGTGTTGACCGCGCTGATGTCCAGCGGCCGCACCACGCCGGTGACCTGCAGGTCGCGGATGTCGTGATTGACCCGCATTTCCTGGTGGCCGACGATGACCAGATCGCCATTGGGCAGCACTTGCGTCACCATCGCGGCGACATTGAACGTGACCTGCTCCTGGCGCTGGATCTGGGCGATCGTCTGGTTGTTGGTGACGCCGTTGATGTTGAAGAGGTTGTTGGTGGCGGTCGCACCCCCGGCCGCGCCCAGCCCGAAGAGCCACTTCAGACCGAAGATGTCGGCGCCGTCCTGCTCCTGCGTGTAGCGCTGACCCTGGGTATTGTTGTTGAACTGGGCCTGGTCGTTGAAGGAGACGACAATGGTGAGGATGTCGCCGGGCTGGTTGGCGCGCTGATCCTTGAAGAAGGCGCGGCTGCCGGTCTGCCACAGCGAACTCGGCCGTCGCTCGTTGACCGTGGGGGCGGGCATCGGCAGCGAGACCGGCTTGTAGCCCGGCTGCTGGCGCGGGTCCTGGATGGTGGTGAGCGGCGGCGACTCGCCGAGCTGCGACAGTCGCGACCAGGCGTTGCAGCCGGAGAGCAGCGCCGCGGCGAGCAGCGGGGCGAGGCAGCGGGCGAGGCGGGGGGAGTTCATCCTGTGTCTCCTAGCGAGCGGCCAGTGCCGCGGGCGCGGCGACCGTGACGAGGTTGTGGCCGGTCACCGTGGCGTCGATGACGCGGTTCGACTTGGTGTTGGCGACGCGGATCGTGGCTCCCATGGCGCCGTCATCGAGCGCCTTGCCCTGGGTGCTGAGCTGCAGGCTCGGCGTCCGCAGCACGATGGTGACGAGGTCGTCCCTGTGCACGACCAACGGCGTCTCGACGTCGCTGGCACGCAGCGGCTGGTGCGCCTGAAGCGGCCGGCGCGGGGTCTTGCCGATGAGTGCCCGCGAATCGGCGACGATGTCGCCGGCGACGCGTTCGGCGCGCAGCTCTATGGTCTCGATGTCGCCCTGGCCGATGGTCTCGCCCGGCGCTACGGCGCGGCTGAGCGCCGGCAGCCGGGTCAAGCGCACCAGGCTGCCGGTAACGCGCTGGCCGGCCGCCGCGGGGTCATCGGCCGGCGCCGAGACCATGGCGCTGAAGCGCCCGCTGCGGGCATCGAAGATCAAGTCCGAGATCGCGATGGTATCCGGCGCATTCTTGGCCACGAGCAGTTGGAAGGCAGTGTTGTCGAGTTGGATCTGCGCGCCGTCGAGGGATTGGGTGCGTGCGAACTCCTGGCGCAGCCGCGCCATGACCGCGTCGCCGCTGACGGCGCGCGTGGCGCGCGTGACGGTGGTGCGGTCGAAGCTGGAGCCGGGCTGCCAGTCGATGTCATGCTCGTGCGCCGCATCGGCCAACCAGTTGGCGTCGAAGATGGTGCTGGCGCCGGGCGGCGGCGCCGGCGCCACCACATCGCCGGCATGCGCGCCGGCGTCGGTGAAGAAATCGCCGAGGCGGATGACCGCGGCGTCGACCGTCACGGCCGGGCGCAGCGTCGGGGCGGCCCGCGCCGGCAAGGCGGCGAGCGCAGCCGCCGCGACAACGGCGAGCGCGGCCAAAAAACGGGTCATGGCGCCGGTCCTCATGCCGCCTCCGTCACTGGATCTGGTTCAAGGTCGACAGCATCTGATCGGAGGTCGAGATGACCTTCGAGTTCATCTCGTAAGCGCGTTGCGCGGTGATCATGTTGGTGATCTCGGTGACGATGTCGACGTTGGACGTCTCAAGGAAGCCCTGCTGCAGCGTGCCGAAATCGGTCGTTCCGGGATTGCCGATGGTCGGCTGTCCCGAAGCCGCGGTCTGCTGGTAGAGGTTCTGGCCGAGCAGCGCGAGGCCCGCCTGGTTGGGAAATGTGGCGAGCTGGAGTTGGCCGATGGTCTGCGGGTTGGTCTGTCCGGCGATCTGCGCCTGTACCTGGCCGTTGATGTTGATCGTGACCGCGATGGTATTCTGCGGCACGGTGATGCCGGGCTGGACGATATAGCCGTCGGCGGTGACGATCTCGCCGGTCGGGCTCAGCTGGAACGAGCCGTCGCGGGTGTAGGCGATGGTGCCGTTGGGCGGCTGCAGGATCTGGAAGAAGCCCAGGCCCTGGATGGCGATGTCGAGCGGGTTGCCGGTCTGGGCCAGATTGCCCTGCGTGGTGATCTGGTAGACCGCCGCGGTCATGACGCCGGTGCCGATCTGCACGCCCACCGGCACGATCGTGTTGCTCTGCGACGAGAAGGCGCCCTCGCGCCGGTCGGTCTGATAGAGCAGGTCCTGGAACTCGGCGCGCTGGCGCCGGAAGGCGGTGGTGTTGAGATTGGCGATGTTGTTGGCGATGACCTCGACGTTGGTCTGCTGGGCCATCATGCCCGTCGCCGCAATGTTCATGGCGTTGTTCATGGGTCAGGAGCCTCTTCTCAAATCGCCTTGCCGAGCTTGTCGAAGGCGCCGGTGCGTCGCTGATCTTCTTCGTCAAGGAAATTCTTGTAGCTGCCGGTGGCGCGCGCGACCGAGAGCATGCGGGTGAGTTCGACCACCGGCTGGACGTTGGACTGCTCGACCATGCCCTGTTGCACCGTGGCGGTGGTGGAGGGCTGCGGCGCCTGATCGGTCACCCAGAGCCCGTTTGCCGCGGGAGTGACCGCTTGCGGCGAGGCAAAATCGACGATTTGGAGCTGACCGAGGACCGGCTGTTGCGACGTGCCGGCCTGGCTCACCGAGACCGTGCCGTCCGGCGCGACGGTGATGCCGAGGGAATTGGGCGGCAGCACGATCGGCTGACCGGCAGCGGATAGCACGAGGTCGCCCTGGCTGGTGACGAGTTCGCCCTGGTTGTCGAGCTGGAGATGGCCGTTGCGGGTGTAGCGCTGGCCGAGCGGCGTCTGGACGGTGAAATAGCCGGAGCCCTGGATTGCGAAGTCGAGCGGGTTGCCGGTGCTGGACAAGGAGCCCTGGCGCAGGTCGCGCACGGTGCCGGCGTCCTCGACAAAAGCCAGCGATGTGCCGCCGGGCACCTTCACCAGATGCTCGGCGAACAGCATCTCCTCGCCCTTGAACGCCGGGGTCGACAGGTTCGCGAGGTTGTTCGCGATCATGTCCATCTGGCGCGAAATCGCCATTTGTCCCGACACGGCGATATAACTTGCGTTCTGCATCGCTGGCTTCTCGAACCGCGGTTGATCCCGTGGCGCCATGAATGCACGCTGCGTGCCAGCGCGAAAAGCGCGGAATGCCGCCGATTCCCCTGGCGGGGCGGCCGCAAAAGGCAGGCTTTGCCGGGTAGTTCCTGCCCGCGGCGCGCGGGTTGGCGCGGCGGTGCCGCAACCCTGCATTTCACCAGTTATTAAGCTTGCGCCGCCTATGCTCCGACTCGTCAGCAAGAGCCCCGAGCCCGCCCATGTCCGACCGGACCGCCGATGAAGCCCTGGAAGTGTCTGCCGATGCGTCCGGCAGGCCCAACCGCAAGAAGCTGCTGCTGCTCCTCATCGGTGTGGTGCTGCTGCTGCTGATCACCGGCAGCGTGCTGTATTTCACCGGCGTGGTGGGCAAGGTCCTCGGTCGGCAGGAGGCGGAAAAGCCCGCGGCCACGGCGGCGGCGGCGCCCCCGCCGGCGGTCTTCTACGACCTGCCCGATCTGCTGGTGAACCTCAACACCAGCGGCCGCAAGGCGAGCTTCCTCAAGCTGTCGGTCAGCCTGGAGCTCGAGCATGCCGAGGATCTGCCGCGGCTGCAGGCGGTGATGCCGCGCATCGTCGACAACTTTCAGGTGTATCTGCGCGAGCTCAGGGTCGAGGATCTGCGCGGCTCCGGCGGCATCTACCGGCTGCGCGAAGAGCTGCTCTCGCGCGTCAACAGCGCCGCGGCCCCGGTCAAGGTGGTCGACGTTCTCTTCAAAGAAATGCTGGTACAATAAGGGCTTGCAGGCGGGAACTGACGGAATGGCCGAAGAGCAGACCCAGACCGAAGAGGAAAAGCTTGCCGCCGAATGGGCGGCGATGGCGGACAGCACTCCCGCCGCCGAAGGCGCGCCCGCCGAAGGCGCCGCCGCGGAAGGCGGCGAGGCCGGCGCCGAGGGCGAAGAAGGCGGGGTCGGCACCGCCCGCGTCCTCAATCAGAACGAGATCGACAGCCTGCTGGGATTCGGCGACGACGCCGGCGGCGGCAAGGATAATTCGGGCATCCGCGCGATCATCGATAGCGCGCTCGTCTCCTACGAGCGCCTGCCGATGCTGGAGGTGGTGTTCGACCGCCTCGTGCGCATGATGTCGACCAGCCTGCGCAATTTCACCTCGGACAATGTCGAGGTGTCGATCGACAACATCACCTCGATCCGCTTCGGCGACTATCTCAATTCGATCCCGCTGCCGGCGATGCTGAGCGTGTTCAAGGCGGAAGAGTGGGACAATTACGGCCTGCTCACCGTCGACAGCGCGCTCATCTATTCGATCGTCGACGTGCTGCTCGGCGGCCGGCGCGGCACGGCGGCGATGCGCATCGAGGGGCGGCCCTATACCACGATCGAGCGCAATCTGGTCGAGCGACTGGTCTCGGTGGTGCTGTCCGATCTCTCAGGCGCCTTCGATCCGCTGAGCCCGGTCACCTTCCGCTTTGAGCGGCTGGAGACCAATCCGCGCTTTGCCACCATCGGCCGGCCCGCCAACGCCGCCGTGCTGGCGCGGCTGCGCGTCGACATGGAAGATCGCGGCGGCCGGCTCGAGGTGCTGCTGCCCTACGCCACGCTGGAGCCGGTGCGCGAGATCCTGCTGCAAGGCTTTCTCGGCGAGAAATTCGGCCGGGATTCGATCTGGGAGGCGCATCTCGCCGGCGAGCTCTGGTACACCAGCGTGCCGATCGAGGCGGTGCTCGACACGGTGGAGATGCCGCTGCGCGACGTGCTCGACCTCAAGGTCGGCTCGCGCGTGCTGCTCAACGTCAATTCGAGCTCCGACGTGCACCTCGTCTGCGGCGACTTCCCGATGTTCACCGGCAAGATGGGCCGCAAAGGCGGCCACATCGCCATCCGCATCAGCGAAAAGATGGAAAAGGATCGAGGACACACGCCATGACCCTCACCCTGGCGGCCGATTTCGTTGTCGCAATTCTTCTCATGTTTACAATATATTATGCAGCCAAGCTAAGTAGGAAGCTGAGCGCGCTGCGGGCCGACAAGTCGGCGCTCCACACGCTGGTGCAGAACCTGATGCAGGCGTCGTCGAGCGCCGAGGCCGGGGTCAAGGGGCTCAAGGCCGCCGCCGAGGAGATGAACCGCGAGCTGCAGCGCCGGCTGCAGGAGGGGCAATCGCTGCGCGACGACCTTGCCTACATGATCGACCGCGGCGGCAGCCTCGCCGACCGCATGGAAGTCTCGCTGCGTCCGCGCCACGACGCGTCGCGGCCCGAGCCGGCGACGGCGCCGGCGCGGCTGCGGGCGCAGGAGGCGTCGCGCGCGGCGGCCGAGGCGCCGCGCCGCGAGCCCAGGCTGAGCGCCGGCAATTTCATCCAGGAGATGGCGGCGCGGCTGGCGCCCAGCCCCGGCGGGGCGGCCGACACGCCGTCGCGCGCCGAGCGCGACCTGCTGCGTGCCTTGGCCGGCCGCCGCTAGGAGCGCGCGATGGAGTTCCGCTTGCGTCTGGTGCCGGTGGCGCTGGTTGCCACGGTCGGGCTGCTCGGCATCAAGCTCGCCGATGCCTGGCTGACGCTGGACGCGCCGGTCACGCCCGCGTATGCGCAGTCGGCGCCGGAAGCGCCGGCGACGCCTGCCGCGCCGGTGCCGGCAAAGCCGACAGCGCCGGCGGCGGCGAAGCCGGGAACCAAGCCTGCTGCGCCGACTGCGGCGGCGCCGGCCGATGCGGACAAGCCGCACGCGCTCGACCCCACCGCGATGAGCCCGTCGGAGCTGGAACTGCTGCAGAAGCTCGCCGACCGCCGCGCCGACCTCGACAAGCGCACGGCCGAGCTCAGCCAGCGCGAGGTGCTGCTGCAGGCCGCCGAGAAGCGCATCGACGACAAGATCGCCAAGCTCACCTCGCTGGAGAAGGACATCGGCGGCATCGTCGACAAGCACGGCGAAGAGGACGATGCGCGGATCAAGAGCCTGGTCAAGATCTACGAGACGATGAAGCCGGTCGATGCCGCGCGCATCTTCAGCCAGCTCGACATGCCGGTGCTGCTGGGCGTTCTGGAGCACATGAAGGAGCGCAACGCCGCGCCGATCCTCGCCGCCATGGATCCGGGCAAGGCCAAGGCGGTGACGCTGGCGCTCGCCGAGCGGCGTGACCAGCGCGGCCCGGCCGATGCGCCGGCCGACCATCCGCCGGCGCCCGCCGCGAAGCCGTGAGCGAGGGGGAGCAGCCATGCAAGGGCGGTCTATCATGAAGCGCGCCGAGGACGCCGATCTCATGCAGAAGATCCAGGCGATCGGGCCCGAGGTCGGCCGCGGCGTCGATACCGATGCCATCGCCGCGGTGGTCGAGGCGGTGGTGGCGAGCCTGTCGGGCGACCTGTCGGTCGCCGATCTCAAGCTCTATCACGAGCTGGAGCAGCTCTCGCGCTATATCGAGATGGCCAAGCACGAGATCGCCGCGCTGCAGCCGCGGGACATCACCGAGCGCATCCCCGACGCCACCGACGAGCTCGACGCCGTGGTGCAGCACACCGCCGAGGCCACCGGCACCATTCTCGACGCCGCCGAGGGGCTGGAGAAGCTGTCGCCGAGCCTGCCGCCGGAGGCGCGCGGCGTCGTCGGCGACGCGGTCACCCGCATCTACGAGGCGTGCAACTTCCAGGACATCACCGGCCAGCGCATCACCAAGGTGGTGAAGACGCTGAAATTCATCGAGCAGAAGATCGATGCCCTGCTCGGCGCCTTCGGCGACGGCCTCGGCGACCGGCACGCGCCGCCGCCGCCGGAACCCGAGACCGCGGCGGATGCGGATGCGCGGCTGATGCATGGGCCGCAGCTCCCCCAGGAGGCCAACAAGCAGGCGGAGATCGACGCGCTGCTGGCGGAGTTCGACCGGAAATGAGCCTGCGCCGCGGCATCCTCGGTCTGCTGCTCGCCCTCGCGCTGGCGCTGCCGGCGCACGCCGCCGACGAGGTTCGCGTGCGCGCGGCGGAGCACGATGCCGAGGGTTTCGGCCGCATCGCCTTCGACTGGCCGGCGCCGGTGACCTTCGACGCCAGGATCGAGGGCAAGACGCTGACCGTGCATTTCGCCCGGCCGCTGGACGCCAGGCTCGACGCGGTGGCGAGCCATCTCGACGCCTATGTCGCGTCGATCAGGATCGGCGCCGACCACGCCAGCGTCGTGGCCCAGCTCAAGCGGCCGGCGCGGCTGCACAGCTTCACCGACGGGAATACCATCGCCCTCGACATCATCGCCGCGGCCGCGCAGCCGCACCCGGCCGCCAAGACGGCGGCCAAGACTTTGGCCAAGACGGCCGCCAAGACGGTGACGAAGCCGAGCCGGGCCCCGGTCGCAGCGGTCGCCGCCGCGCCGGCCGCCGCCCCGCGGGGCGAGGCGGAGGCGGTGGGGCTGCGCTTCGGCGAGCATCCGGGCTATCGCCGCGTCGTTTTCGATTGGCAGCGGGCGGTGGGCTACGGCTTCAGCGAGAAGGACGGCACGGCGCGGCTGCGCTTCGAGCGTCCGGCAAAGCTCGATCTGGCGCGGCTGAAGGCGGCGCTGCCCGATCTGGCGCCGGCGTTCAGCACGGCGGACGGCGCCGGCGTGTTGACGCTGACGGTGCCGGCCGGCGCGAGCTTCCGCCATTTCCGCAGCGGCAACGGTATCGTGCTCGACGTGCTCGGGCACGCGCCGGCCGCCGCCGCCGCGCACAGTGCCCGCGGCATCGTGCCGCCGCCGGAGCTGATCGAGCCGGCGGCGGGAACGCCGGCGCAGGAGAAGGGGCCGCCGCTCGGCGCGCCGCGGCCGCTGACGCGACCACAAAGCCAGGCCATGCCGCCTGGCGCCGCCCTGCCGGTCCGCTACGCGCTCGCGCCTCAAGGCGCGAGTTTGCGTTTCGACTGGCCGACGCCGACGGCCGCGGCCGTCTTCCGCCGCGGGCCGGCGCTGTGGCTGGTCTTCGCCGAGGCCAGGCGCCTCGACCTCGCCGAGCTGCGCCGTGCCGGGGGCGACGTCATCCTCCGCGCCGACCAGCTGCCGGAAGCGAAGGCGACGGTGCTGCGCCTCGTCGCCCGCCCGGGGCTCAATCCCAGCGTGCGCCGCGCCGACAACGCCTGGATCGTCGAGCTGAAGCCGCAGGACCTGCGCGCCGACGCGCCGATCCCCGTCGAGGTGCGCGCCGACGCCGCGACCCCCGATCTGCGCTTCGATCTGCGCGGCGCCGGCGAGCCGCTGTGGCTGGTCGATCCCGAACTCGGCGACAAGCTGGCGGTGATACCGGCGGCGGAGGCCGGAAGCGGCGTCGGCGAGGAGCAGGATTTCGTCGACCTGCAGGCGCTGGCCACGGTGCAGGGCATCGCGCTGCGGCCGATCAGCGACGATCTGCGCGTCACCCGCGGCGATGACGCGGTCGAGGTGACTCGTCCCGGCGGGCTGCTGCTGTCGCCCGCCGCCGACCGCCAGCTCGCGCGCCAGCCGGGCGGGCTCGGCCGGCTGTTCGATTTCGCCAGCTGGCGCGGCCCCGCCGATCAGCCCTTCCTGCGGAAGCGCTCGCGCCTGGAACTGGCGGTGGCGTCGGCGCCGGCGGCCTACCGCTCCAAGCCGCGACTGGCGCTGGCGCGCTTCTACTTCGCCAATCTCTACGCGCCCGAGGCGCTGGGCGTGCTCCAGGCGATCCAGCGCGACGATCCGACGCTGGCCGCCGATCCCTCGGTGCGGCTGATGCTGGGCGCGGCGAATCTGATGGACGGCGACCAGTCGGATGCGGCGCAGGAGCTGGGACAGCAGAGCCTCGCCAACGAGCCGGAGGCGCTGCTGTGGCGGGCCTCGCTCTCGGCCGAACTCGGCGACTGGTCGGTGGCGGCGCATGGCTTTGCGCTGTCGGCCAATCTGCTGCCCCGCTACCCCAGGGAACTGCGCGACCATTTCGCATTGCAGGCGGCGGAGGCTTTCCTCGAGACCAACCAGCCGTCCGAGGCGCAGGCGATGACGCAGCTCGTGCTCAAGAGCACGCCGTCGCCGGCGGAACGGGCGATGGCGCTCTATCTCGACGGCAGGCGCCAGCTTGGCCAGGGCGAGTACAACAAGGCGATCGAGCTCTGGACCCAGGCAGCGGCGATCGACGACCGGCCGAGCCGGGCGCGGGCGCTCTATGCGCGCACGCTGGCCGAACTCGGCGCCAACAAGATCGACCGCGCCCAGGCGATCAAGCAGCTCGACCGGCTGCGCTTCGCCTGGCGCGGCGACATGTTCGAGTTCTCGCTGCTGCGCAAGCTCGGCGAGCTCAAGCTTGCCGACGGCGATCAGCAGGGCGCCTTCGACGCGCTGCGCGACGCCGCCACCGACTTCCCGGACTATCCGCAGTCGAAGGAGCTGATGAAGCAGCTGAGCGAGGCGCTCGCCGACGTCTTCCTCGGCAAGGGCGCGGAAGACGTGCCGCCGCTCAAGGCGCTGACCCTCTATGACGAGTTCAAGGACTACGCGCCGGTGGGCGAGCGCGGCGATGCGATCGTGCGCCGGCTGGTCGACCGCCTGGTCTCGGTCGATCTGCTCGACCGCGCCGCGGCGCTGCTCGAGGACGAGGTGACGCACCGGCTCACCGGCCGCGACAAGGCGCGCGTCGCCGCCCAGCTCGCGCTCATCCGGCTGCTCGACAACAATCCCGCCGGCGCGATCAAGGCGCTCGACATCGATGTCGGCAAGGACGTGCCGTCCGAGCTGGTCCGCCAGCGCCAGCAGCTCCGCGCCCGCGCGCTCGCCCAGCTCGGCCGCAACGACGAGGCGCTGGCGATCCTGGCGAACGACACCAGCCGCGATGCCGACCGGCTGCGCGCCGATATCTATTGGCGGGCGAAGAACTGGCCGGAGGCGGCAAAGGTCTTCGCGCGGCTGGTGCCGCCGCCCGCCGCCGACGGCTCGCTCGACACGGCATCGAGCCAGCTGGTGCTGAACTGGGCCTCGGCGCTGACCCTGGCCGGCGATCAGGCGGGGCTGGAGAAGCTGCGCCAGACCTACGGCAAGGCGATGGCGGCCTCGCGCTACGCCGATGCGTTCGAGGTGGTCGCCGGCGACGGGCAGCCGGTGGCCGGCGGCGATCCCCGCGCCATCGCCAACCGCGTCGCCCAGGTCAGCGAGCTGCAGAGCTTCATGGCGAACTATCGCGAGCGCCTCGCCAAGGACAAGCTCAGCGCGATCAACTGACGGGCCGAGGCGAGCGCAAAGCGCTCGCCTAGCCGGCGTAGAATGCCGCCGCGTCCTCGCGCAGGCGCTGGCGCGAGCCGGGGCGCAAATACATCATGTGGCCGCCCGGGTAGAGCTTGAGCGTCACGCGCTCGGCGGTGACGTTGGCCGGCAGGTGCGCGATGATATAGCGGCTCATCATGTAGGGCGTCGTCAGGTCGGTCAGCCCGTGCGCGATCAGCAGCTTGAGCGTCGGCTGCAGCGACAGCGCGCGGGCGAGCGCATCGGCGGCGCCGAGGCTCCGGCGGTCGTCGGAATTGCCCTCGTGCCATTGCCAATCGTGGCTTACCGCGTCGTTGAGCAGCGCGTAGGCGAGGTCGGTATCGAAGCCGAGCTCGTCGCGGGCATAGGCGGTGAAGGCGCGGGTGAAGGGCGCGATGGTGCCCTGGAGGATGGGATCGTCCTCGCCATAGGAGCTCGACGGATCGGGATCGGGCGCGCCGACCGTGCCGTCATAGCGGCTGAGGATCTGGCCGTGGTCGCGGCCCATCGCCTTGACATAGGCGCCGGCCGGCACGCGGCCGCTCCAGCGCGCGACAAGGGCGTCGTCGAGCCCGGTGAGGGCGGCGATGCGGTGATAGAAATCCTCCGGCCGCCCGGCCGCGGCGGCGGCGAGGCCGACCAGGTAGTCGCCCAGCGCGAAGCGCTCGGCCTCGCCCAGCGCGTCCGGGGTCAGCGCATGCCTGTCCTCGAGCGCGACCGCGGCATAGGAGGGCAGCTTCAGCGCCCAGGGCAGCAGGTCGAAGCGGTCGCCGCTCATCAGCCGGAACTCGATCACCGGCGAGACCAGCAGCACCCCGGCGGCGGCGACGCCTTCGCGCTGGGCCAGCAGCTGCGACAGGCGCGCCGCGCGGAACCCGCCATAGCTCTCGCCGACCAGGTAGACCGGCGAGGTCAGCCGGTTGGAGCGCGCGAGATGCAGCCGGATGATCTGCGCCAGCGCATCGAGGTCGGGGTCGACGCTCCACAGCTTCTTGGCGACATCGTCGCTCGTCGCGCGGCTGTAGCCGGTGCCGACCGGGTCGATGAACACGAGGTCGGTGAAGGGCAGCCAGGTGTCGGGATTGTCGGCGACGCGGTTGCTCGCCGGCTGCGGCAGGCCGCCGCCGGGACCGAAGTCGAGCGCCCGCGGCCCGAGCGCGCCGATGTCGAGATAGGCGGAGGCGGCGCCCGGCCCGCCGTTGAAGGCGTAGGTCACCGGCCGCTGCGACGCGTCGGCGACGCCGTCGAGGGTGAAGGCGACGTAGAAGATGTCGGCCTGCTTCTCGCCCTTGTCGTTGCGCAGCGGCAGCGTGCCGGCGGTGGCGGTGTAGCCGAACTCCTTGCCGGCGAGCTTGAGCTTGTGGCGCGTGACGGAATCCGCCGGCAGCAGCGGCAGCGTGGCCGAAGCGCCGGCCGCGGCGGGCTTTGCCGCGGGCGGGTGGCGCGGCGCCTCCTGGCCGAGCGCCGGCGTGGCGAGCAGCAGCAAGGCGGCGAGGGAGAGAACGGAGCGGCGGCGGCGCATGGCGGTCTCGTCTCGCGCGAGGACGGGAGCGCCAGCTTAGCGCGGGGGGCGCCCGCGCGCCTAGGAGTGCTGAGCGACAGGAGTGCTGAGCGGTTCCTCGCCTCAGCTCGGGCCGAAGCTTTGCACCAGCGAGCCCGCGACCAGATACCAGCCGTCGACCAGCACGAAGAAAATGAGCTTGAACGGCAGCGAGATGGTGGCCGGCGGCAGCATCATCATGCCCATCGACATCAGGATCGAGGCGATGACGAGGTCGATGACCAGGAAGGGCAGGAAGAGCAGGAAGCCGATCTCGAAGGCGCGGCGCAGCTCGCTGATCATGAAGGACGGCACCAGCACGCGGAAGGGCACGTCCTTGGGCTGGGCCACGCTCTGGAGCTTGGCCATGCCGGCGAAGAGCTGCAGGTCCTGGCTGCGCACATGCGCGATCATGAAGTCGTGCAGCGGCGCCCCGGCGCGCGCCAGCGCCTCCTGCTCCGGCAGCTGCTCGGCGATGAGCGGCGCGATGCCCTCGTCGTAGGATTTCTCCAGCGTCGGCGCCATGACGAAGCCGGTGAGGAACAGCGCGAGGCTGATCAGCACGATGTTGGGCGGCGTCGACTGCAGGCCGAGCGCGTTGCGCAGGAAGGACAGCACGACGATGATGCGCGTGAAGGAGGTGATGGTGACCAGGATCGCCGGTGCCAGGCTCAGCACCGTCAGCAGCGCCACGAGCTGAATGATGCGGCCGGTGGAGGTGCCGCCCTCGCCGCCGAGATCGAGCGTCACCGCCTGCGCCAGCGCCGGCGCGGCGGAGAGGGTCGCGAGCAGCGCGGCGAGCGCCGCGAGCCGCGCCAAGCGGCGGCTCACGGCGCCCCCCTCTCGACCATGCCGGCGAATTCGCCGGCACTCCCGCGTTCGATGACGAGATCGCTGTTGATGCCGAGCAGCAGCAGATGCTCGACGCCGTCGCGCTTCAGCAGCACCAGCCGGCGCTTGCCGTCGAGCGGCAGCACTTCGAGAATCGCCAGCCGCCGCCCGCCGGAGGTCGCCAGCCGTCCGCCGAGGCCGAGGCGGCGCGCGACATAGGCGCAGGCCAGGATGAGCAGGACGACGAAGGCGAGCGCCAGCACAAAGCGCCAATAGGTATCGAATCCCATCTGTCAGCGCGATCCTTCCGGGCCGTAGGCGTCGTTGGCGCGCCGGCGCTGCGACGCGTCGCCCTGGCGGACCAGCTCGACGGCGAGCTGATCGAGCGCCGCGGCGAGCGCGGCGAGACCGCCGGCGAAATCCCGCCGCTCGGCCGCGGGCAGGCCGGGCGCCGCCTCGCACAGCTCGGTCACCGCGGCGTCGAGGCCGGCGATGTCGACGAGCGCGCCCTCGGCCAGCGCGCGGCGGGCCTCGGCGACTGCGGTGGTGATCTCGGCGAGCCGATCCTGCGGGTTCATGGCGCGCCGGCCGCGGCGGCCTGCCGCTCGTTGGCGCGATAGAGATAGAACAGGATCTCGGCGACGGCGACGAAGGCGGCCAGCGGAATCTGCTGTCCGATCTCGACCGCGGCCAGGATTTCGGCGAGGTCGGCATCCTCGCGCACCTTGACGCCGTGGGCGAAGGCGAGGTCGAGGATGCGCTCGGCCAGCGCGCCGCGGCCGGAGGCGACGACCCGCGGCACCTTGTCCTCCTGCCGGTCGTGCTGCAGCGCCACGGCAACGGGCGTGCGGGCGGGCGAGGGGCGGGGAGGCGACACGGCAATCCTTCCGGCAGGGGAGCCGGAAGGCATCTTGCACGGATATGCTTAATTAATGGTTGCCGCGCTTTGCCGCGATGCGCCTAACGCGATGATCTCATGGGACGCTTAGCCGCCCTGCGCGGCGGCGAGCTGCGACGTGCAGGCGGGGCAGCGGGTCGCCGCGAGCGGCACCGCCGTCAGGCAGTAGGGACAGGGCCGCGTCGCCGGCGCCGGCGGCGGTGCGGCGTGGTGCAGCCGGTTGATGCCGCGCACCAGGAGAAAGACGGCAAAGGCGACGATGACGAAATCGAGCACGTTGTTGATGAAGACGCCGTAATTGAGCGTCGGCGCGCCGGCCGCCTTGGCCTCGGCCAGCGAGGCGTAGGATTTGCCGGAGAGGCTGATGAACAGGTTGGAGAAATCGACCCGGCCCAGGATCAGGCCGAGCGGCGGCATGATGATGTCGTTGACCAGCGAGGTCACGATCTTGCCGAAGGCGGCGCCGATGATGACGCCGACGGCGAGATCGACGACGTTGCCGCGCATGGCGAATTCGCGGAATTCCTTGAACATTGGCGCTCCTCGGCCGGGATTCGGCAGCCTCGCGTTAACTCTCTGAGCAGCCGGCAGGATATCCGGGATTTTACCGGTTATTAATCAGAATCCGCCAGGATCATGGCTCTGCGGCAATCGCGAAGGGAAGGCCATGGACCTCAGCAAGATTCCGCTGCTCGAAGCGATGACGACGCGCATGAGCTGGCTGGGCGAGCGCCAGTCGGTGCTGGCGCAGAACGTCGCCAATGCCGACACCCCCGGCTACACCGCCAAGGACGTCAGCCCGCCGAGCTTCGCCGAGCTGGTCTCGGGTGCGGCTCCGCGCCTGCCGATGACGGCGACCAGTCCCGGCGACATCATGCCGGTGAGCGATGCCGGCGGCTTCAAGATCACCCCCGACAAAGCCAAGGAGCGCGCGCCCAACGGCAACTCCGTGCAGCTCGAGGACCAGATGATGAAGGTCTCCGACACCTCCAACGATTACGCGCTGACCACCAGCCTCTACCGCCAGCAGATCGGGCTGATCAAGCTCGCGCTCGGCCACGGCAGCAGCAGCGGCTGATAGCGCGCCATGGACCTCAACACCTCCCTCCAGCTGTCTTTCGCCGGCATGAGCGCGCAAAGCACGCGGCTGCGCGTCGTCGCCGAAAACCTCGCCAACGCCGATTCGACGGCGCAGACGCCGGGCGGCTCGCCCTATCGGCGCCAGGTCGTCACCTTCCAGAGCATCTTCGACAAGTCGCTCGGCGCGACCAGCGTCAAGATCGGACACATCCTGCCGGGCGGCGGCCAGTTCAACCGCAGCTACGATCCCGGCAATCCCGGCGCGGATGCCCAGGGCTATGTCCTCAAGCCCAATGTCAATCCGCTGATGGAGCTGATGGACATGCACGAGGCGCAGCAAAGCTACCAGGCCAATCTCGACGCCATCGACGCGGCCAAGACGATGATCAGCCGCACCATCAGCCTGCTGAACGCCTGAGCGCGTCCGGGCCTTTCAGGAAGGATTCCCCGTGGTCGCAAGCCTTTCCGCCGCCGCCAGCGCCTATGCCAATGCCGGCCGGATGATGACCGGCGCCGGCACCGCCCCCGCCGCGGGCGGCGGCGGCGGCGGCTTCTCCGATCTGCTGCAGCAGGCCAGCGAGGATGCGGTCGGCGCGCTCAAGGCGGGCGAGGCGCAGAGCCTGCAGGCGGTGACCGGCAAGGCCGATCTCACCGCCGTCACCCAGGCGGTGAACAATGCCGAGATCGCCCTCCAGACGGTGCTCGCGGTGCGCGACAAGGTGATCGCCGCCTATCAAGACATCTCCAAGCTGGCGATCTGATGAACGCCGCCGACGCCATCGACCTCGCCCACGAGACGGTCGTCGTCGCGCTGAAGCTCGGCGGCCCGGTGATGCTGCTGGCGCTGGTCGTCGGTCTCGCCGTGTCGTTCCTGCAGGCGCTGACCCAGATCCAGGAGATGACCCTCACCTTCGTGCCGAAGATGGTGGTCATCCTGCTCGCGGTGCTGGCGCTGCTGCCGTTCATGATGACGACGCTCACCACCTTCACCCACTCGCTCGTCGACCGCATCATTTCGGGCTAGGGGCCGGTCCGGGACATGCTCGCGCAGCTGCTGCCGGCCAATGTCTTCGCGGCGGTGCTGATCTTCGTCCGGGTCGGCGGGGCGATGATGCTGCTCCCGGGATTCGGCGAGTTCTACGTGATGCAGCGCTTCCGGCTGCTGCTGGCGGTGCTGATCTCGGCGCTGCTGACGCCGGTGCTCGGGCCGCATCTGCCGCCGCTGCCGGGAAGCGTCGGAACGCTTGCGGCCATGGTGGGCAGCGAGGCGATGATCGGCCTGTTTCTCGGCTCGGTGACCCGCATCCTGCTCGCCGCCCTCGACGTCGCCGGCACCGTGGTTTCCCTCCAGCTCGGCCTCTCCGCGGCGCAGATCTTCAATCCGTCGGCGACCGCGTCGGGCACGCTGGTGAGCTCGCTCTACGGCGTCATGGGGGTGACGATGATCTTCGTCACCGATCTGCACCATCTGCTGCTGCGCGCGCTGGTCGACAGCTACGACGTCTTCGCGCCGGGGGTGATGCCGCCGCTCGAGGATCTCTCCAACCTGATCGCGCGCAGCGTCGCCGCCGCCGTCCTCATCGGCATCGAGATGGCGGCGCCCTTCATCGTGCTCGGCCTGCTGTTCTTCGCCGTCCTCGGCATCATCGGCCGGCTGGTGCCGCAGCTTCAGATCCTGTTCGTGACCCAGCCGCTGCAGATCGTCGGCGGGCTCCTCGCCATGGTGTTCCTGCTCTCGGCCAGCATGCGCCTCTTCCTCGACGCCTTCGTCGGGCAGTTCACCGCGTTGACCGGCGGCTGAGGCATGGCCGACGACAGCAAAACCGAACAGCCATCGCAACGCAAGCTCTCGCGCGCGCGCAGCGAGGGCCAGGTGGTGCAGTCGCGCGAGATCAACAGCCTGTTCATGCTGACGGCGGGCGCGGCGGTGGTGCTGCTGCTGGCGCCGTCGCTGGCGCGGCGCATGAGCGTGACGTTCACGCACTTCCTCGACCCCGCGACGCTGCTCGACGGCGGCGGTATCGTGTGGGGGGCGGTCATCAATCTGCTGAGCGGAATCGCCGGCGCGCTGATCCTGCCGCTCCTCGTCTTCATCGTCGCGGCGATCGCGAGCTCGGCGCTGCAGACCGGATTCCTCCTCACCTTCGAGAAGGTGGGGTTCGACTGGTCGCGGCTGTCGCTGCTCTCCGGCGTCAACCGGCTGTTCTCGCTGAGCTCGGCGGTCGAGTTCCTCAAGGGGCTGGCGAAGGTCGCCGCCATCGCCGCGATCGCCGGCGGGCTGCTGCTGCCGGAGGGCGCGCGGCTGCCGCTGCTGCTCGGCCTCGATCCCGCCGATCTGGTGGCGGAGGTCCATCGCCTGCTGCTGCGGCTGGTGCTGGGCGTGCTGCTGCTGTCGGCGACGCTGGCGCTGCTCGATTACGTCTATCAGCGCTTCAGCTTCATGCGCTCGATGCGCATGTCGAAGCAGGAGGTCAAGGAGGAGCACCGCCAGTCGGAAGGCGACCCCATGGTCAAGGGGCGGCTGCGCCAGATCCGGGTGGAGCGCGCCAGGCGGCGCATGATGGCGGCGGTGCCGACCGCGTCGGTGGTGGTGACCAACCCGACCCACTACGCCGTGGCGCTCGCCTACGAGATGGGCGCCAAGGGCGCGCCGCGGGTGGTCGCCAAGGGCGCCGATCTCATCGCCCAGAAGATCCGCGAGATCGCCGAGGCGAACGACGTGCCGCTGGTCGAGAACCCGCCGCTGGCGCGGGCGCTCTATGCCAATGTCGAGCTCGACCACGAGATCCCGCAGGAGCATTACCGCGCGGTGGCCGAGATCATCAGCTATGTCTTCCGCCTCAAGGGCAAGCTGCAGCCGCGATAGGCGGGACGGGATGTGCTAGGATGACGCCGATGGATGGCCAGCCTCAGCAGGCAATTCCCCTGGCGCCGCCGCGCGCCGCGCCGCCGCCGGCGGCAGCCGCCGGCACGCCCCGCTGGATGCGCGGGCTGGGCACGGCCGCGCTCGCCTGCGCCGTGCTGGCGGCGGCGCTGCTGCTGGTCCTGGTGCTCGATTTCCTCGCCGGCGGCCGGGTGCAGCCGCTGGCGGTGGGGCTTGCCGGCCTCGCCGGCATGCTCGCCATGGCGGCGCTGCTCGGCCGCCCGATGCACCGCGCGCTGGGCAGCCGGGTCGACCTGCTGAGCCAGGCGCTCGAGGCCTCGGCCAACGCGCATCTGATCCTCGCGCCCGACGGCGGCGTCGCCTATGTCAACGCCGCCTTCCGCCGCTTTTTCCCCGGCCTCGCCGCGCCGCCGCTGGAGGCGCTGGGCCAGCGTTTCGCCGCCGACGAGACCGCGGCCGGGGAGTTCGCGCGCCTGCGCCACGAGGTCGCGCATCTCGGCCGCGCCCAGGGCCGGCTGGCGCTGCGCTACGACAGCGGCGCCACCGCCTGGTTCAACCTCTCGGCGCATGTGCTCGCCGGCCGCCCCGGCTACAGCCTCTGGAGCTTCGAGGACGTCACCGCGCGCCACGAGATGGAGCAGGTGATCCGCGACGAGCAGATGAAGCTCGCCGACTTCCTCGACCATGCGCCGATCGGCTTCTACTCGGTCGACGGCGAGGGCCGCTTCCTGTTCGTCAACCAGGCGCTCGCCGACTGGCTCGGCGCGTCGCCGGGCGAACTGGTCGAGGGCGGCGCGCGGCTGCGCGACTTCCTGGTCAGCGAGGTGCCGCCGGGCAGCCCGCCGCACGCGCCCTTCGAAGGCGGCGCCGCCGGCGCGCCGCGCGGCGAGGTGGTGCTGCGCGGCCGCCAGCGCCGCACCGTCTACGCCTCGATCAGCCAGAGCGTGGTCAAGGTCGGCGACAGCCTGCGCACCCGCTCGGTGGTGCGCGACCTCACCCCCGAGCGCGAATGGGAGGAGGCGCTGCGGCTGTCGCGCCAGCGCTTCCAGCGCTTCTTCGCCAATGCGCCGGTGGGCATCGCGCTGCTCGACAAGACCGGCAGCCTGGTCGAGGCCAACCGCGCGCTGGGCGAGCTCTTCGCCACGCCGCCGGGCGAGCTCATCGGCAAGGAGCTGGTGCGCTTCCTGTCGCCGGAGAGCCAGAACGAGGTGGCGATCAAGATCGCCGCCGCCGCCAAGGGGCAGCTGATCGCGCGCCCGGTCGAGGTGCGGCTGGCCGGCCCGCGCGACCGCTCGGCCTCGCTCTTCGTCAGCCGGCTCGACGCCGCCGAGGAAGGCGAGCCCGGGGTCATCCTGCACTTCATCGACACCACCGAGCAGAAGAGCCTGGAGACGCAGTTCGCGCAGTCGCAGAAGATGCAGGCGGTGGGCCAGCTCGCCGGCGGCGTGGCGCACGACTTCAACAACCTGCTCACCGCCATGATCGGCTTCTGCGACCTGCTGCTGCTGCGCTTCCGGCCGGGCGACCCGTCCTTCGCCGACATCATGCAGATCAAGCAGAACGCCAACCGCGCCGCCAACCTGGTGCGCCAGCTGCTGGCCTTCTCGCGCCAGCAGACGCTGCAGCCGCGCGTCCTCAGCATCACCGACGTGCTGGCCGAGCTGTCGCATCTGCTGCGGCGCCTGATCGGCGAGAACATCGAGCTCAAGGTGGTGCACGGCCGCGATCTCGGCCTGGTCAAGGTCGATCAGGGGCAGCTCGAGCAGGTCATCATCAATCTCGCGGTGAACGCCCGCGACGCCATGGCCGGCGGCGGCACGCTCACCATCCGCACCGCCAACATGTCGAGCGAGTATCCGATGCGCCGGGGCCACGAGGTGATGCCGCCCGGCGACTACGTGCTGGTCGAGGTCACCGACACCGGCGTCGGCATCCCGCGCGAGAACCTCGTGCGCATCTTCGAGCCGTTCTTCTCGACCAAGGAGGTCGGCTCCGGCACCGGGCTCGGCCTCTCCACCGTCTACGGCATCGTCAAGCAGACCGGCGGATTCGTCTTCGTCGAGAGCGAGGCGCGCAAGGGCGCGCAATTCTCGATCCTCCTGCCGCGCCATCAGGGCGGCGAGGCCGCCGCCGGGGCGCGCGCCGACATCACCGGCGAGCAGACCCGCGACCTCACCGGCGCCGGCACGCTGCTGCTGGTCGAGGACGAGGATCCCGTGCGCCTGTTCAGCGCCCGCGCGCTCCGCAACAAGGGCTACAAGGTGATCGAGGCCAAGAGCGGCGAGGCGGCGCTCGAGATCATCACCGCCGGCACCGAGAAGGTCGAGCTGCTGATCACCGACGTGGTGATGCCGCGCATGGACGGGCCCAATCTGGTGAGGCAGGTGCGCGAACTGCATCCCGACATGAAGGTGATCTTCATCTCGGGCTATACCGAGGACGCCTTCAGGAAGCGCCTCGACCGCGACAGCGACATCCATTTCCTGCCCAAGCCGTTCTCGCTGAAGCAGCTCGCCGGCAAGGTCAAAGAGGTGATGCTGGCCGATCGTCCCTAGCGCGAGCGCGCAGCGCTCGTCGCTGGCGGCGCCAGCGGTTTGCGGCGCAAACCGCGAAAGCCGCCCGGTGCGGACTGGCCTCAAGGCAAATGCGCGAAGCGCATTTGTCCGCGGCGGCGCCAGCGGTTTGCGGCGCAAACCGCGAAAGCCGCCCGGTGCGGACTGGCCTAGCGCGAGCGCGCAGCGCTCGTCGCTGGCGGCGCCAGCGGTTTGCGGCGCAAACCGCGAAAGCCGCCCGGTGCGGACTGGCCTCGACTACCCGGAGCCTGCGGATTCCTCGGGAATCCACCCCGCCCGGTGCGGCTCCCGCGGTTGCTGCGCAACCGCTGACGCCGCCGCCGACGAGCGCTGCGCGTTCGCGGCGAGAACGAAAAAAGAACTTGCCACAGTGAACAAACCATGTACACTGCCTCTCCTCACGGGGTTCGTTGCAAGCGCGGGGACCCTATGGAATAAGGAGGGCGGGGTTATGACGCAGCCGGCTTTGCGCCTGTTGGACAAGGACACCATGGACAAGCAGAAGGCCCTGGACGCCGCTCTCGGCCAGATCGAGCGGGCGTTCGGCAAGGGCTCGATCATGAAGCTGGGCTCGCGCGAGGCTGCGACCGAGACCGAGGTCATCTCCACCGGCTCGCTCGGCCTCGACATCGCCTTGGGCATCGGCGGCCTGCCGCGCGGGCGGATCGTCGAGATCTACGGGCCGGAAAGCTCGGGCAAGACCACGCTCGCCCTCCACGTCATCGCCGAGGCGCAGAAGACCGGCGGCACCTGCGCCTTCGTCGATGCCGAGCACGCCCTCGACCCCGGCTATGCCCGCAAGCTGGGGGTCAACATCGACGAGCTGCTGATCTCGCAGCCCGATGCCGGCGAGCAGGCGCTGGAGATCGCCGACACGCTGGTGCGCTCGGGCGCCATCGACGTGCTGGTGGTGGATTCGGTGGCGGCGCTGGTACCGCGCGCCGAGCTCGAAGGCGAGATGGGCGACAATCACATGGGCCTGCACGCCCGGCTGATGAGCCAGGCGCTGCGCAAGCTCACCGGTTCGATCTCCAAGTCGCGCTGCATGGTGATCTTCATCAACCAGATCCGCATGAAGATCGGCGTCATGTTCGGCAATCCCGAGACCACGACCGGCGGCCACGCGCTCAAATTCTACGCCTCGGTGCGCCTCGACATCCGCCGCATCGGCGCGATCAAGGAGCGCGAGCAGGCGATCGGCAACCAGACCCGGGTCAAGGTGGTCAAGAACAAGATGGCGCCGCCCTTCAAGGTGGTCGAGTTCGACATCATGTACGGCGAGGGCGTCTCCAAGCGCGGCGAGCTGCTCGATCTCGGCATACAGGCCGGCGTGATCGAGAAATCCGGCTCCTGGTTCTCCCATGACGGCCAGCGCATCGGCCAGGGCCGCGAGAACGCCAAGCTCTTCCTCAAGGACAATCCCGAGATCGCCGACGCCATCGAGCGCGCCATCCGCAGCAATGCCGGCCTCGTCGCCGACGCGATGATGGCGGCCAACGGCGACGGCGCGGCCGAGGAATAGTCTCCGGTCCGTTTCCTCCCCCCAACCGACGAAACGGACCCGCGGCGCCGGCGCACCACCCCGCCGGCGCCGCTTTTTCTTGC